>CAZWOU010000003.1:46778-49637 GCA_964635375.1 uncultured Pirellulaceae bacterium
GAGCAGTCGACGACCCCGCGAGTTCCGCCACCGACAACACGCCGGGGTCGAACTAGCACATGAGTGACAAGGATTCGACAGTCGCGGACCACCAGCCGCCATCGGATACACCCTTCTATGTCGTCTTCGGCCTCATGGGCGGGTTCTATGTGTTGCTGATCGTCGGCGTCATCGGGGCGGACATTGCCTACATGCTCGAAAGCAGCCTCGGCGAAGGCAACCCAATTGTGAACGCGTTGCAAGACCGCAACATTCTCTATTCGATTCGCTTGAGCCTGATCTCCTGCACTTTCTCGGCGATCTTCTCAGTAATCGTGGCGATTCCCATTGGCTACCTGATGTCGCGACACAGATTCATCGGCCGAAGTTTGCTGGACGCCGTGCTCGACATTCCCATTGTGCTCCCGCCGCTAGTGATCGGCCTGAGCCTGTTGATCCTATTCCGTTATGCGCCGGAGACGGTGCGCCGGGCCGTCGTCTTTGAAATTCCCGCGGTTATCTTGGCCCAATTCGCGGTGGCCTGCGCATTCGCGATTCGCATCATGCGTTCCACTTTCGATCAGATCGACGGACGCAGAGAGCAAGTTGCTTTGACGCTTGGGTGCAGCCGCGCACAAGCGTTCGGTTTCGTTGTACTTCCCGAAGCGTGGCGAGGCATACTGGCCGCGGGCACGCTTGCATGGGCGCGGTCGTTAGGGGAGTTTGGTCCGCTGCTCGTTTTCGCCGGGGCGACTCGGCGAAAGACTGAAGTACTCTCCACAACGGTCTTTCTCGAACTTAGTATCGGGAACCTACCAGCGGCTGTCGCGGTCTCGCTGATCATGGTAGCGATGGCTGTCGCCGTGATTATGACGACGCGATTCTTCGGTTTGCGAAATTCCTAGGATCTGAGGTGAGTGGTGATTCGCGTTGAGGCAGTCCACATACGAGCTGGTGAATTCCGCGTGAAGGGCGCGACGCTCGAGATCGGCGCCAACCAATACGGCGTTGTGATGGGCAATACAGGTAGCGGAAAGACCACGTTACTGGAAGCGATCGCTGGACTGAAGCCAATCGAGTCGGGCAAGATCACTCTCGCGGGCAAGGACGTTACCTGCTTGCAGCCCGCCGAACGCAACGTCGGCTACGTGCCGCAAGATGGTGCGCTCTTTCCGTCGATGACCGTGGAACAACACCTCGCCTTTCCTCTTCACATTCGAGGCCAATCGGCCAATCGCATAAAGGAAAGAGTCGGCGACTTGGCCGCTTTGCTGAACATCGAGCCGCTATTGCGGAGAAGGACCAAGGGGCTGAGCGGAGGCGAACGGCAACGCGTCGCGCTGGGACGGGCGATTTCATTTCACCCCAAAACGCTCTTGCTGGACGAACCGCTCAGCGCGCTCGATGACGCCATGCGCGAACAAATGTGCGAGTTGCTCAAACTTGTTCAGCGCGAGGCAAGCGTGACGATCATGCACGTGACCCACAGCACCAAGGAAGCGGACACCCTGGCTGATTGTCGATTCCGTTTTCATCTCGGCGAATTGACTGCGGAACAGGTCCAACCGCAAGGCGAACCCGCTCCCGATCGACGCGACGCCCCCTCGCCGAAATAGCCTGCCTGGGGAACAATCGCCGCAACGCTTTGGAGACATGCTTTTAGGGAATATAGGATCGGTCCGATGAAACTGGCGTCCGTGCTGACACCGCTCTCCGATGAGAACCTGGCGCTCGCGGCCCAAACAGGCGTGCAGTGCATTACGGTTCGCTACCAAGGTCCGAATAAGTCGGACTGGCAACCGACGATTGAGCGGATTCGCAGCTTTGGGATGGAGCCCGCGGCCGTCGAAGACGCGCTGGAAACCGAGCACATCATCCTGGGAAGCGAGGGCCGGGACGAAGAGATTGAGGCGATCCTCGGCCTGCTGGAAACGATGAGTGACTTGGAAATCCCAGTGCTCTGCTACAACTTCATGGCCGGAACCGATTGGGTGAGAACTCGCGTAAACGTAAAGGACCGAGGCGGCGCGCTGGTCACCCAATTCAATCTCCAGGATATCGATAAGGCGGTTTCATTGGACGACGCCGCGCGCCGGCTTGAACGCGAAGAGATCAGCGCACAACAATTGTGGGCGAGCTTGGCCTATTTTCTTGAACGCGTTGTGCCTCGCGCCGAGCAGTTGGGAATCGCACTCGCCATGCATCCCGATGATCCGCCGCTCAAGAGTTTTCTCGGCCGCGCGAGGATAATGAACAGTGTCGAGGGGTTTCAGCAACTCGTTCGGATTGCACCAAGCGCCAGCAACGGAATCTGTTTTTGCCAAGGGACTTTTGCGGAAATGGGCGCCGCCATCCCCGATGCCATTCGGCTCCTCGGACCCCACATCCGCTACGTTCACTTTCGAGACGTTCGGGGCAACGCTGAGAGCTTCACCGAGACGTTTCACGACAACGGCCCCACCGACATGGTGGCCGCGATGCAGGCCTACAAGCAAATCGGTTTTACCGGTCCCATTCGCCCCGATCATGTCCCTCAACTGAGCGGCGAAAACGCCGGCGAACCCGGCTACACCATGCTCGGACGACTCCACGCCTTCGGATACATGCAAGGCCTGATGCAAGCCGTCGAACAGCTGGGCGATGCTTAGAAGAAAAGAATGGAGTTTCCCGGATGGGCCACGAAACACCCGAAAAGTGGATATTGACGAAAGGAAGTAGCTGCTCGCCGAACTTTGGCAGCAGGAAGCTTGCTGTTGGCTGATTGGTATGAGACTTTGTTAGGTCTGTTCACGCGGCTTGAACGGTTTCGATGCAGTGCCGTTCATCGTGACGCATCGCCTTCTTGTGTTTTTTGTGGCTATCAAACAGGATGGCCACGAA
>CAZWOU010000003.1:49737-72249 GCA_964635375.1 uncultured Pirellulaceae bacterium
CGTGACGCATCGCCTTCTTGTGTTTTTTGTGGCTATCAAACAGGATGGCCACGAAATCCGCTCTGAGCAGGCCGCTCGGCACGGAATTCTCGCTTGTTTTGAACTCTTCGTTTTGCGTTCCTTTAGTCATTTTGCTTCAATGGGACGAACAGCCAGCATGGCAATCACAGCCAATTCGACTCCTCGGCCGACTCGCAGCGCCTTGGTATCAACCGTCATTCCTTTCCCGGAGCACGCGGCGATGAAGTCTCGCATACGGTTCTCGTTCATCCTGTTCGCGGCGATGTCGGTCGCGGCGTCCGCAGCCAGCGCTCATGACCCTACGCTTCATCGAGCTGCAAGACGCAAAGCGGGCGCGGAGAACGAGTTTCAGCAGAAGATCCGACAACAAGAGGCGGAAGGCCCTCTGTGTAAGTTGTCCATTCGGCTTGTTGACGACAAGACTGGCAAGCAGGTTCCGGGCGTTGTGCGAATAACGCGACAAGACAACGGCAAAGCCCTGGCTATCCCCGAGTTGATCAAGCGAGAAGAGAACTGGTACACGATGGGCGACGATGCTGAACTCACGCTACCTCGCGTCCAAGTTGCAGTTGAAGCTCTGCGGGGCATCGAAACCGAAGTCGCCAGCGTTCGTGTCGACCTTCGCGGAAAGGCCAAAGCAAACATCGAACTGCGGCTAAGGCGATTCTATCACGCCAAGAGCAAGGGTTGGCGCAATGGCAACACCCATCTGCACCTGATGAAGCTGACGTTCGCAGAGGCCGATCGATACCTCCGCTTAGTTCCCCAATCAGACGACCTGGAACTGGTATTTCTCTCGCATTTGAGGCGGATCCCCGATGAGCAAACTTATATTTCCAACCTGATCGTCGAGAACAGCCTGCCGGGAGGGGATCTCGCCAGGCTCTCCCAGACGGGCGTATTGTTTCGTCCGGGCGAGGAACACCGTCATAACTTCGGGCGAGGCGCCGAGGGCTTTGGGCATGTCATGCTGCTCGATATCGCCAAACTGATTCGGCCCGTTAGCATCGGCCCCGGCATCATGCGCAATGGCACCGACGCCAGGCCCCTGCAACGCGGGATGCGAGAGGCAAGACGAGACGGAGCCACCGTCGTCTGGTGCCACAATCAATTCGGCTACGAAGATATCCCGAATTGGATGGCTGGCACGTTGGACGCCCAGAACATCTTTGACGGCGGCAATCGCGGCAACTACGAGGGATCATTTTACCGTTACTTGAATATCGGCTTGAGGACGCCCTTTTCGACTGGAACCGATTGGTTCATCGATGATTTTTCTCGCGTGTACGTGCCCCTTCAAGGCGAGCTGACGAGCCGCGAATGGCTTAAGCAACTTAGGGCGGGTCGGTCATTTATCACGAACGGTCCGCTGCTCGAATTCTCAGCTGACGGCCGGCGCATTGGCGACACGCTGAAGCTGGATGGCAAGAGCGTCGCCGTCAGCGGCTCCGCTGCGGCTCGGACTGACTTCGGCCGTATTGAGTTGATTCACAACGGACGAGTCATTGCGAACGCCGAGTCTCAAGCCCACGACGGACATTTCGTCGCTGATCTCGAGCACGACCTACGGGTTGCCGAACCGGGCTGGATCGCCTTACGCACGCCGCTGACTGAGCGCAAAAACGCTTTCGGGAATCAACTTTATTCGCACACGAGCCCAATCTATCTTGAATTCGCCGGCAAAACCGTTTTCCACGCGGAGATCGCCGAGGAGTTCCTCCGGGAGATGCAAAGCGATCTAGCGAAAGTCAAGAAACAGGCGGTCTTCGCGGATCCGGCGGAACGCAACGCGGTTCTCAACGTCTATCAAAACGGCATCGAGGTGCTCAGACAACGAATAAACGCTCAGCCCTGACAGCGCGGTCTTCGACACCCGCAGATCTCAGAGAGAATGTGCGAGTGTCGACCCTCTCGCCTTGACGTTCTTGTTCGGAATTCTCGTTCGGCGTTCTTCCAATCGCTCATTCGCCAGACGAAACGGCTTGAGCATCCGCCAGGTTTTGGCCCAATTCGGCAACTTTGATTTCGCCTTCGCTCGTCTCGAAATGAAATTCTCGCTGCTCGATGCGGGTGACCTTGGCGTTGGTGCGGCCAACTTCAAACTTGTCGCCGACGCCAAGCTTCAACAGCTGGCCGTTCGCACGCACGGAAACCCACACTTGCGGCTTTCCGCGAGATCGAATGATTGCGGACACAACGGCCAGCTTGGCTGTGTCAAACCCGAGCGGTTTGGGAGTTTCCACCACTTTTTCCGGTTCGACGATTTCGACGGTGACATCGACAGCCGAGGTGGTTGGCGGAAAGCCGTTGTCGGTCGCATAGATGGTCAACTCCCGCTTGCCAAGTTCATCCGGCTTCCAGGATATCCGTCCGGTGTTCTCGTCCAGTCTCGCATTGGGCAACTCTTCCAAGTCGGCGTGAAATCGAACCTTGTCCCCCTTGTCTGAGTCGGTTGCCGAGGGACTAAGAGTCAAGGATTCGTTCAGTGGCAAACGGATCCTTGTTGAGGAAAGAGAGATCTTGGGACCATTGTTCTTGAATCCAAATGGATTGCGGTAGGCAATCGACCGGATGTAGTCGTCGACCTGCGCCAAATTCCTATAGTCCGCCGGCTTGGGCGTCAACTTGACTCGTTCCGGGCTGTTGGGCAACGCCACGGCTCGGACGTTAAACGTCAGAGAAAGATCGCGGCTCTCGCGCATTTGGCGAATATTGATACTGTCGAAATAGTGGAGAATATCAGCCGAATAGAAGCTGTGAAGAAACTTCGTGAGTTGCTCGACATCCCCTTTGCAGGTCACCGTAAACTGGTGGGTCATAAAGAACTTGTCGATTTTTGGCACGCCGGTCGCAACATCCGCCGACTGGAAGCCGACCTGTTTGTCAAGCACGTCGAGCAACCAAGCTTGGTACAAGCGTTGAGCCAACTCTCCGTCCCAGGGTAAGGCAACGTCCTCGAACTCCGCAAGTTCTTCCGCAGCGCGCAGACCGAGCGCGACGTCCTCCTCTTGCTTGAGCCGCTCTCCCTTCTTCGCCGCAATGTTCGACATTCGATTTGAGTGTTCATCGAGATACATGTCACCGAAATAGAGCAGGGCGCCCATCAACACCAAGGCTCCAACGAGTCCCCCTAGTAGTCTTTCACGTCGGCTCATTTGGGGCTCCTTTCCGCACTAGCGGTCTTCACGTTGTCTTCAACCCGCGGGCGAGTCGTCAGGTCATTCGCTCCGGTCGCTTTTGGAGCAGGCGTACTCTTCTCGTTAGACTCTCCGTCCCCGGACTCTCCATCGCCGGACTCTGTGGCGTCCGGTTTCCCATCGCCCGGGTCGGGTTTGTCCGGTTTCCCATCATCCGGTTTCCCATCGTCCGGGTCGGGTGCCTCCGGGTCGGGTTCGTCCGGTTTGGCTTCGTCAGCCTTCGGTTCGTCGGCCTTCGGTTCTTCAGGAGTTGTCGTTTCGCGAGATTCCCCCGAGTCGTCGTCGCCTTCTGGCGGTTCAGAGCGACTGCCCTCATCTACCGGCGAGGCGGATTCAGTATTGTCTGGCGTATCCGACGGGGCTTGTTGAGCGCTGGGTAGAACGTAGAGCGCTTCGGTAATGCGATAAGGGAACTTATCGTATTGGCGGTCGGTGACCACTGGCCCCGCATCGACTTGACGTCCAGGCGCGTCCCATCGACGGCGCAGTTCATCGATAGTCGAGGAGTCGTCAATGAAACCCCGGACGCTCATCTTGCCGCCCGGGTCTTTGGGATTGGGCGACATGGTCAGATTGCTAATCAAGACGAGGTCAGGATCCGGCAGACTGTCGCTGAAATCGCGCAACTGCTGCAGCCAGTCAATGTCTTTTGCTCCTACGAGGTTCTTGACGGCAATCGCATGTTCGGTGGCTTCCCGCATACGCTCGGTCTGTTTCTCGTTCTGATCGAACGTCTCTTCGAGTTTGGCGAGCTCCTTGCCGAGCCGGTGCAATTCGAACCAACCAATGAAGCAGACCAACGCCACAGCGACGGCGGCCAAGGCGCCGACGAACGCATAGCGACCTTTTTTTGATTTGGGTGTGGGTCGCTTACGAGGATTGGCGAAGTCGATCCCAACAGTCGACCGGCCAGCGTGGGCGTTCATGGCGCCGATCAGCGACGCATAGCGGCCGGGATTCTCGGGCGGGTGAGACGCGAGCTCGCCACGAGCGCCAACCGCAGAAAAGGGGTCGAGAAACTCGACGGCCTTACCCATTTTCGATTTGATAATCTCCTCGAGCGGCCCCAACTCGGCGTGGTCGCCGCAGAGTGTGACCGATTCGACTTCGCGACCACCAGCCTGATTTCGCGCCGCCGGAATCGTTCGACGGATCTCGCCCATTAACGCGTTGGCTCGGACCGCCATGTCGTTGGTTGCTGGCAGCCGAACCGTTCGCACAAAGACGACATCGTCGCCAACGAGCACGGTCAAGTCGGCCTCGTCAGCGAGCATATCCACGAGGGCTCGGCATTGACTCTCCGAAGTTGCCGGCTTCATCAGCGAAGCGGCAGCGAAGGGGCGGAGCAGAATCTTCGTGAGCGACAGATCGGCGTCGCGGCAGAGTTCTTCAACCGGATCGATCACTTCTGGGTTGATGGCAGCCGCCAGCACGTGAACGGCCTCATCGTCGTTGAGGCGGTGTAGCGGAACAAAGTCGAGCGGCCAAGCGTCCGTGATCCCGGTAAACTGCCTCATCGCCTGAAAGCGAACCATGTCGACCAGTTCATCATCAGGGCAGGGCGGCATTTGCATCTGCCGAAGCTCAATGCTCGAACGGCCAATGGCGACAAGTGCTTCCGACTTGCTGACCCCTCGTTGCTTGAGCGCCTCAACGATCTGCGCCGTTGGGCTTGATTCGTCTTCCTTGAGCGACAGTGCAAACGCTTGTTCCACCGCCACGCCCGAACCGTGAGTTCGGCCGATACAGATGCGGGCTTCACGCGCGTCCCATTCCAGTGCAACTAAATTGCTCATCGTAATTTCACCTCCGCTTCCCAAAAACCGGGAGCAACCAAGACTTCGCGTCTGGTTCGTGTACGTTTAGTGAGTGTTAATTTCTATTCCGCAGCGGCTGCGTAGGAGACACCAAGCTGATCCAGTTGATACCCGCGGCCCAAATGGCTGATGTCTTTCCAGAGTAATACCTGAGGCTGTTCGGTAGTAGCATCAATCACAACTTCCGTTCGAGATGAAACGCCGCCATTCTGAAAATAGCCCACCACCTGAGCCCGATAGACGTCGCCGCGACCGCAAATAAAGGGCATCAGGAGCTTCATCTCGTCGAGCGTCACGATGGCTTCGGTCATCAGCCAGGTCTCGTGTCGTCGGTTCTCGTCAGTGCTTTCCGTCCCGCTAACATCACGTTCCTGAATAATGGTGTCGACAATCTCTGGACTCATGGTGGGAATTCCCAGCAACACATCTCGCGAGGCCTGATTGATATTGATGCGGCCGGGAATGGTGGCCGCGTTGGCAATCGTACAATTATCCATCAGCGCGGGTAGGTAGAGCGCCATGGCCCCAGGGCCTTCTGGGAACACAGGCGCCAAAACGACTTGATCACCGTCGAGGTTGGCTCGCACCTTGGCCCCGATGAGGTCGAGTATTTGAGTGAACTTGTTGCCGCCTTCTTGGCTCAAATCCAATCCGCCGGCGGACACGTCGCCGGCGTCGTTTCCGGTGTAGGCGCCCGACTGACGAAAGCCCACGATGAATGTCGCCCATTGTGCGTTGAAGCGTTCTTCCAAGTCCGCATAAAGCGTTTCCAGATCGTCGCCATTGATGTCAATTCGCGGCATGCCCTCCGCATTCAAGTTCGCTTCGGCGCTGTAGATCGTCAGGAACGCCGACCAACCCCGCTCCAGCGAAGTCGTCGAGCCGTCCTCATTAGTCACGCCGGACATCAACGTTTGAGCATCTAGCGATTGCCCGACAAAGCCACTCGTTTCGTGAGGGTCAACTCGGCCATTGCGGTTAATATCGATGCCAAACAACAATTGCGGGGATACGCCTTTCACTCGCAACAATTCCGCGATCGTGTCGAGCATTCCGTTCTTCGGCTCGTACGGCGGACTCAACTGGCTATAGTATTCAAGCTCCGCGCCGAACTCGCGGATCTCATCATCCTCATCGAGCCAATCGAGAATAGAGTCGGCCACATCCTCGCTCATACCAGGCAAGGCCATCAGCAAGTTGCGCCCGGCGCCTTCCTGCAGCGAGTCCGCCCACAACAGAATGTTCATGTTGAGCCGCCCCGATTCGTCCTCGAGACCGTAGCGAACGCCCTCGAGCGATCCATCGACAGCGAATGCAGGCGACACCACGGTAAACGACCCCTGGTGGGGCGTCGTCGCATCGCCAATGCAAATGATGTTCTGGAAGATCATCGGATTGTTGTAGATCCCACCGCCGTCGTTGCGGGCCTCGGGCAACTGCACGAGAAACTGACGTGTGTAGTCAACGCCCGACTCAACCAGCATTTGCGCCTGTAGTTGATCGCCGCCCTGCAGCGCCCCTTCATAGTTGGTCATCATCAGCTCGGCGAACGTATAGGCCGCAAAGCTGAGCATGGCGACAACGATGAGGACGATGATTAACACGAACGCGGGACGCTTTCGACCAGCCCAGCCGCCATCGCCGCCGCAACCCAATGTGGCTGCGTTCGAGCATTCGCGTTTGGTTTTCGCGGTTGAAGTCGCGGTTGAAGTCATAGTCCCACTGCCTCCAAGTCCGCCGCCTCTTCCTCATTGCCGAAGGTCGATTTAGCCGTCGGCAGGCGGACTACGATGCGGTAAGTGAAAATATCATCAGGATTCGTCTCTTGCTCAACGAACTCAGTTGGGGTCGTGTTGAGCTGCGAAACAGGCTGTACTGAGACAATGATCTCGACGGCCATGGGGAGTCCGGCTTTTAAGTCGCTGTCCCATTCTATTAACCATTCCAAACCGTCGTAGTATCGGAACTCGATTCCAAGAATCTCTGGAGCGATGATCTCCGCCTGCTCCTGAAGGCCGGTCGAGTTGCCATTTGCAAGGGCAAACGCGGTGACGGTTCGATCGAGTTGGCGGCGGACCAAGCCGCCGCGCACGGCCGCGTCACCGAACGCGTCCTTCGCCGCGTAGACTCCGGCGTTCTCCGGTGTCTGCACATAATAGGCGACGGTCTTCACATCACTGACCACATCGACCAAGTCGCCAACAGCGTTGGGAACCTCTTGAAAGAACTCGTCAAAACGGGGAAGCCGGGAGATATCCAACTGCAGCTGAAACTGGTTGCCGTAAAGGCCCGCGTTCGGCGGCAACTCCACCGCATTGGCGATGTCGGCCGTGTAGGCCGATTCCTCTTCTTCGACAAAGTCGGCGCCTTCATCCGCCGCAGCGTCTCCGCTATCACCGCCTCCGCTCGCCCCGCCAATCGCATCGGCGACCGCATCGGACGACTCGCCGGTCACGGCGGCCAAGGTCGCCAGGGCCTCGGCCGCAGAGCCCTCGCCGAGCGACTCTAGCGCGGTCAGGTCTTGTTCGTATTTTGTCACTACGCGTTTCAGGTCGCCGGAGATAAGCCGCATCACCGCACGGGCGACTCGGGCTTGTTCAATAACCCCACGGCGGTTCTGCAGCGTGCGAAGGTGCAGATCTACTGCCATGCCGACGCCGTATAGAATCATTCCGCTGAGCGACATCGCTAGCATCAGTTCGAGCAGCGAAATGCCGTTTCGGCGCGGCTGCGAATTTGAAGCGATCATCGGCCCCCTCCGCTGGATGAGCCATCAGTCGAGCTCCCGCTCGATGTTGCACCACTTGATCCAGACGACGCCTCGCCTTCTTCGGTCAATTCCTCTTCCTCCTCAATCAACAAATCGTCCTCGCGCATCCAGCGGACGAGTTGATATTGAACGGGGCGCTGCGATTCGGGCAAATTCTGAATGACGGAGATCTGCACGGCGATCAGACCTTCCTGATCAATTTGTTCAATCTCGACCGAATAGTTCCACTGCGGATCATACTCATCCACCGCGTCAGCGACGGGCGAGAGCGGGTAGAGCCCAGAGGTCAGCTCGGACATTTTCGTTTCGGCCAGCAGCTGCGCCGAGGTCATGTCTCGCGTATTCGCGGCCGCCAACGAACCAACGCGAACCAGTTCGCCGATCGTCGCGATCGCCATACCCAGAATCGCCATCGAGAGCAGCACTTCCAGCAGCGAGAAGCCACGTCGGGACGACGAGCGGCTGCACAATGTGTCGGTGTCGTTGCGAGATTTGATGCTCATTGGGGTTCCGGAATCTCGTCCGCTGTAATGAGGTCGCTTACTTGGGCGACGCCCGTCAGACCGCGAAGTTGCAACATCACGTAATAGTAGTCGTTGGAGATCAGCAAGCGGGCATTTGACGATGTGCCGTCGGGGTAGAACAAGATCGGCGACGACCACGCTTCGTTAAACCCCTCAGCGGTCAGGTTGACGTCTTGAGCCGCCTGCTGTTCTGCGATTGCGGTGCGAACGTCCTTGACCGACGCCACTTGAATGAACCGCATCTCTTCCGGCAGCGTCCCGTTGACAACGACAGCGTCCGATCCGCCGACGGAAATCTGCCGCCTCGTGTCGCTCGACTCCACGGCCGCCTCTTGATCCTGCTCAAACGGCCGCACCTGGTACTGTTTGGTGTCTTTCTGAA
This sequence comes from uncultured Pirellulaceae bacterium, assembly GCA_964635375.1. Lineage (GTDB taxonomy): Bacteria > Planctomycetota > Planctomycetia > Pirellulales > Pirellulaceae > CAZMNY01. The sequence continues at coordinate 58,449 of CAZWOU010000003.1, forward strand.
TACGGAACATGTGCACGCGACCCGTCTTCATGGCCTGCACTTGAGCTTGGCCCCAGATCGAGCGAACTCGATCAGCTGACTGCCTTAGTTTCTGGTTCCTCATCGGACCGCTAAGCGCCGGGTAGGCTGCAGTGGCGAGGATAACCAGCAAGGCGAGCACCAACAGTAGTTCAATCAGCGTCACGCCGCGCAATCTCGAACGACGGCCCTTCGGCGCGTGAGCCAAACTTAGCTTCGGCCGTCGTTCTTGCATGAGATTTCTCCGCTTAAGACGCAGTCGCTAATTCTTGGCCGTCGATACATCGTCCTCACTGCCGTCTTGCCGGTCTGCCCCAAAGGACCAGATCAGGTAACTGTCGCCATCCAATTTGTATTGGTAGGGCTGTCCCCAGGGGTCGGCAGGCACAGCGCTTTCCAGGTAGGGCCCGCGCCATTTCGCCAACCCGGATGGTTGCGTCTGAAGCGCGTCAAGCCCTTGCTCGGTCGTAGGATAAACCCCCGTATCGAGTCGGTAGAGCTTGAGGTTGGTTTCGAACATGCGCATCTGAGAAAGCGCGGCGTCCGAGTACGCATTGCCTTGGATCCTCTGGAAGTAAATCCCCACCATCCCGCCAAGGATTACCAGGATCGCAAGCACCAAGAGAACTTCGATCAACGTAAAGCCTTGCTTTCGATTTCGCCGTCGCATTGTTCATTCTCCCTTACCGTGTTTTCGACCGAGCCTTCGCAACTCGGTCCGTGAATCTGACGTGTGACGTATCCCTCGCATCGGGCGCTGCCCGACGCCTCAACTAACTAGCACTCTCATCAAACATGTTTAGCCAAGCGCACTGCTCATCTTGATCACAGGAATCAGCAATGCGATCACGACAAACAAGACGATGCCTGCAAGGACGAGCAGCATGATTGGCTCAAGCAATCTGACGGTCAAATCCAAGCGTCGAGTCGTTCGCTTTTCCAGTCCGTCAGCGATTTCAACCAGCACGGCATCAAGTGTATTGGACTCCTCAGCCACCGAGATCATCTCCACAACCGTGGTGGGAAAGTGCCCGCTAGCCGCCAGCGGACGGGCCAGCGATTGACCAGCCGAAATATTCTCCGAGGCATTCTCGATCGCCTCGGCCAAAACTCGATTGCTCGCGGCCCCACGGCTAATTTCGAGCGAGCGGAGGATTGGCACGCCATTGCGCAACATGGTTCCAAGCACGCGGCAGAATCGAGCAACCGCAAGCGATTGAAAGACGCTCCCGAGCAGCGGCATTTTGATTTTTGCTTTGTCGAATAAGTAACGGCCCCGAGCAGACGCCAATTGAGCTCGCAGGTAGACGGCCAGAATGACCATCATTGCAATCACGATCAAACCGTAGCTGCGAATCGATTCACTGAACCAAAGAAGCCACTCCGTCAGTACTGGCAACTCCCCTCGTTCCCGAAGTCGATCGAACAAACCCGCGAATTGCGGTACAAAAAACACGATCAAGACGGTCACCACCGCCGTCCCCACGACCCCCAAGAAGACAGGGTAGGCCAAAGCGCCCGCCGTGCGAGCCTTGAGATCTTCGTATTGCTCAGTAAAGGTCGAAACTCGTTCGAGCGCCTCTTCCAGAAACCCGCCTTCGCCGCCGGCGCGGACCATATTGACGGCCATTTCGTTAAACGTGCGTGGGTGTCTCTCCATCGCGTCGGCCAAGTTGGCGCCATCCTCAACTCGGCGATGGACGTCGGTCAGCACCTCTTTCAGCGTTCGGTTCGATGCCTGATCCCGCAGCACCGCGAGCGAGCGCAAGAGCGGCACGCCGCTTCGCATGAGGGCCGCCATTTGGCTGTAGGTCATCGCCATCAACTGGCCGCCGACGCGTCCCCCAAGCGAAAGCCCTTTTTTTGCTTTCTCCAGGGCCACATCGATAGGAAAGAGCGACTGGGCCGAGAGTTGATTAATCGCGTCGCGATCTGAGACCGCAGTAATCACGCCGGAGATCTTCTCTCCTTGCATGTTTCGAGCGATATAGGCGAATTCTGGCATCGGTTTACTTCTGTAATGTCATGTATGCAGAGTTGTGTTCTTCGTTGTTCGTCTTGTCTCTTCACCGGAAAGCCAAGGCGCTACGCCCACTCGAACGCTGTTAGACGTCGAGCAAGGTATGATCGCCTTTCGATACGCGTAGAATCTCATCGATCGTTGTCTGGCCGTGCAGCGTTTTCAACCAGCCGTCGTCGCGCAGCGTACGCATGCCGTCCTGCGTGGCCGCCTTCTTGATCTTCCAAGTGCTGGCTCGTTCATTGGCCAACTCCCGAATCTCGTCCGTCGTCAACAACAGCTCATAGATGCCGAGTCGACCGGCATACCCCAAGCCGCGGCATTTGGAACACCCTTCGTGTCGGAACAGTCCCGATTCCGCAAGCAGTTCTCGGGGGAAATCGGGCGGCAACTCATCATAGTTTTCCATCGGTTGACGGCAGGCGGGGCAGAGCCGGCGAACCAATCGCTGGGCCAGGACCGCCTCGACCGTGCTGGCCACCAGGAACGGTTCGACGCCCATGTCGACCATCCGCGTAAAGGCGCCCGAAGCGTCGTTGGTGTGCAAGGTTGAGAACACCAAGTGGCCCGTGAGGGACGCTTGAATCGCATTCTCAGCTGTCTCCAAGTCGCGAATTTCGCCGATCAGCACCACGTCCGGGTCATGCCTCAAGATGGCGCGAAGCGAGTTGGCAAAGGTCAGTCCAATCTTGGGATGGACCTGAATCTGATTGATCCCAGCCAACTGATACTCGACTGGGTCTTCCGTGGTGATAATCTTGATGTCGGGCCGATTGATTTGAATCAGCGAACTGTAAAGCGTGGTCGACTTACCTGAACCGGTCGGACCCGTGACGAGCAAGATGCCGTGGGGGACGTCGATCAGTTCGCTGAACTTCTCGTAAGTATCATTCTCCATCCCTAATTTCCGAAGCTCGAAGGACATGGCGCCCTTATCGAGAATACGCAGCACCAAACTCTCGCCGTGGATCATTGGAATCACCGAGACGCGAACATCAACCTCGCGGCCAGAGACCCGCAACTTCATTCGCCCGTCCTGAGGCAGTCTCTTCTCAGCGATATTCAGTCGCGCCATGATCTTCAGGCGGCTAACGATCGCTGCCTCGAAACGGTGAATCTCAGGAGGAACGGGCTGGGGCTGCAAGATTCCGTCGATCCGATAGCGGACAACCAATCCCGCTTCCTGGCTTTCAATGTGCACGTCACTCGACCGCGACTCGATCGCCTCCAAGAGAATCTCATTCACCAGCCGAATGACTGACGCCTCTTGGGCCATCTCGGACAACTCGGATCCATCGGATTCAATGTCGTCCATCAACTCGATCGCGTCGTCTTCCTCCGCGGCCTCCACTAGGCCTTCCACCGTCTCGCTGCCGACGCCCAAATGGCGTTTGATCAGCTTGTCGATCTCCATCCGAGAGGCGAGCACAGGCATGACCGAGAAGCCGGTCGCTGCCGCCGCCTCGTCAATCGGATACAAGTCGAAAGGATTGGGAGTGGCAACGACCAACTGCCCGTTGTCTTTTCGAATCGGAAACAAGAGCTGACGGTATATCAGCTTGCTCGGGAAGCCCTTCAAGAGCGACAAATCGGGGTCAACAAGGGCCAGATCGACGAAGTCCAAACCGACTTCTTCGCCAACCGCTTGCAGCGCCTTTGACTCGTCCACGTACCCCAGTTCGACAGCGGCGTCAACGAGACTAATCCCGTCGCCATTACCGCTGCGGGCTCGCTCAAGTTGTTGCGAGTCGAGTAGTCCACGACGAAGTAGAATTTCTCCAGCTTCCACGGCGGCGATATCCCTTAGCTTGGCGGCCGGAGGGTCAATGACCGGGCGCCTGATTGTTGATGGACAGCTTTCGTTCTATTCAGACCAATCTCAAACACCTGCGGTCAAAGCGTAAAACGAACGCATTGACCTTTTCGAAGGAAGCCATCTTCGGCCGAAGAATCAAGATTCACAAACCACCAGGTCGTTGTTCTGCAACACTGCGGATTCAACTGAATCCAGGCTTGGGCGGACCGCTGCCGCAAAATGCGATTCTCGACGCTATGACTTAGTATAATTGCCTTCCAAAAAACTGCTTCATCTGTTGACAGGGTGGAGTCGTCCTCATGGATGGGGCGACGTCGGGCGGGTCAGCTTTGGTATGGGTTGAAGGCCACTGGACATTATCACTAATTCAGGCCCCGCGACAACGCGCGATGACTCACCTTGAGAATATAACCCCAACGGGTGCCTGGAGTTTCGAGAAAGTTGGCATTCCACAGATTCGCCGAACACGGTCGAATTTCGCCCTCAGGCACGCCCCAGCCGAAGACTTGGCGGCTCAGTCCATTACTGCCCGCAGGGCCTCGTTGACAGCCGAGCGTACGCGGGGATCCTCGTCCTTCGACGCGGTTTGAAGGTCGCCCACCGTGTCGCTGGCCAGAATGCCCAGTTTGGTGAGCACATTCGCGGCCCAAATGCGCACCTCTGCGTCAGGGTGCCGGAGCGATTCGGCAACTTCCCCGGCGGCCTGGGCGCCGAGCCTGGTGAGAATGCGAGCAGCCTCGTCTCGCATCGCCAAATCGCGACGGAGCAGCCTGGCCAGAGTCGCTTCTTGCTCAGCTTCCAGCTCGTCAAAATCACGATTCTTCTCTGCGATTTCCTCCCGCAGCGACTCGAGTGTCTCGCCCGACTCGGGAGCTTGGGAGGGTGTTGAGCCGCTTCCCTCAGTTGGGGCAGGTAGCTCTGGCCTCGCGGCATCGGATTCAGAATCAGCGTCGGTATCGCGGGCGTCCGGAGGCGCCTGCTCAAGCAACTCAATTGCCATCTCGATCGATGCGTTCGATTCGGCACGAAGCCGCGCGACCTCCTTCTCAGCCGCTTGCACCCGTTTCCGACTGGCCGCCAGAGAAGTCTCCAAGTTTGCAACCGTGACGTTCAAGCTACGAGCCACTTCGGCTTGTCGATTGAGCTGATTTCTGGCCGCGACCGAGAGCTGGCTGTTTTGCGGCTGGGAGGGACGAAAGCTGGCGACTTGAGTTCGCCGGGGCGGAACATCGCGATCAAGAAACGCCAACATGCCGACAGCGGCAATCGTCGCGCCTAAAGCCCAAGTGATGCAAGCAACCAGCGCACTCGTGCGAAGATCCATGTCGGCCTCGCTTCGCGAATACTCAAGGAAATGGAGAGAACGTGTCGCACGTTCGACGTTCGCCCGGCGAAAGCTTCGTTGCCGAAGAGTCTCCCTAGCGATGCTTGCATTCTATCGTCACGTCCGCCGGATTGCGAACGCTCGCAATTCCTATCGTCCGCCAGGTCGTCCACCACCTCGACTGCTGCCGCCTGTGGCTCCGCCTCGACTGCCGCCTGTGGCTCCGCCTCGACTGCCGCCTGTGGCTCCGCCTCGCTGTCCGCCAAACATGCGTTGGATGAACTCTTGACGGCGTTGAATATCCTGGGATGTAGTCGCCGGGGACGAACCGGCCGCTGGCGTCGACGATTTGGCCCCCCCAGAGGTGCCGAAGAACGGAGCAAGCGCATCGGAAACCAACTTCGGATCAGCATCCTTGATTTGAAGCACTTCCATGACTTGATTGAGTTCCGTTCCAGCTTCGTCAAGCGTATCGACCAACAACTGGACCTTGCGGTAGAGCGGTTCCGGAGCAACCACGATTAGCGAATTGCTCGGTTCGTGCACCGAGATTGTCATCTTCGGCGCTTCGCTCTTAGTCTGTTTCTGACTTCCGCCGCGACCGCCTCGAAGCATCTTCATGATATCCGCTGGATTGGGCTGCCCTCCTGAAGGCTGACCGCCTCGACCTTGCGAACTTGATTGAGTTCCAACCTCGTTCGGAAAAGCCTCTTTGACCAGCCCTGCCACCGTGGTGGCCGATGTGTAGATGACAGGAATCAAGTGCACGCTGCCTTGAGTTTCGATTTCGGTGATGCTCTCTTCCTTGTCGATAATCTTGAGCAATTCACCGACGGTCTTAACTTGTTCCGCCGTGCCCTGCACCACCAAGCGGTTCAACCGAGGGTCAGGCACAATGCTGATCCCTGAAGACGTTTGCAATGCGCTACCCGCATCATCGCTGCCGCCGCCAGTCGGGCCGAGAAAAGCGCCCATCACGCCGCCTAGCCCACCGCCGAGCAGGTTGGTGATGTCGCCGAGTCCGCCGCCGCCAGCACTTCCGCCGCCGAGGATATCCACAAGTAGCTGTGCGGCTGGTTCCGCCTTGGTATACTTCAAGTAGTAAACGATGATCTCCAATTCCATACCGCCGAGGCCGAGGTCGGGGCCCATGTACTGCTTGAGCGCCCGCTCAAACTTGTTGAGCGATTCTATGTCGTTCGAAGCGATCACGATGCCATTCGGAGTGATGGAAACAATGATCGGCTCTTGATCGCTCGGAGACGACTGCTTCTTAGCTGTCTTCACCGGCGCGGCGACCTTGCTCGGCGCCAGTTTAGGCTCGCCACCTGTCGGGACCGGCTCTTGACACCCCGTCTCTTCCAACTGAGCATCGTCATCGCCTGCTTTACTAGGCGCTGGATCAGCGGGCACTTTCAGCGGTGGTCGGCGATAGGGAAGCCGTGGCGTTTCTGGCTTTGGTTCGACAGTCGGCGGCGCGGACGTCGTCTCCCGAATCAGCGACGAACTGATCGCAGATGAGGTGACTTCTTTGATCGGCACAACACTCAACGTAGGCCAAATCCCTCGCATATAATCCAGTGCATTACGGGCATCGCTCCCAGTCAGTGGAATCATCCTAATGGGCCCAGTTTCCAACACTCCATCTGCCGCCTCCATTTGCTCGATGACATTCTTGATTTGTGCTATCTCAGTCGGCGTGCCGCGAACCATAAGCTTCATGCTGTTAGGATCGGCATCGATCGTGGGACCGTCCACACCCTCTTCGCCGAGCCCCCACATTTTCGTGAGCAGGAGCACGACGGCTTGCGGATCGACTCGCCTTAGTTGAATGACCTCAAAAACCTTGGCTTCGCCTTCAAGCTTGAGCAACGTGTCGGAGACCAACTTATGGTCGGTCGGACGTCCGAGCACGATGACCTTGTTGTTCAGCCGGTCCAATGTCATCCGCACGTCGGGCAAGCCGGCGAGCAGCGTTTGCAGCACTTGAAACGCAGCTTCTGGATCGGCGGCTTGGATCAAGTAGGTTCGAACGTCAGGGTCACCGATATCCTCAACAGGACCTTCGGGCTTCTCCGGATCGACATCAAGCAGCGGGATCAACTCGCGTAAGCTCGCGATGGCTTCATCGCTCCCTTTGGCGAACAAGCGGGCCCCGTAGGTATCGACCGAAATGTTGATCTGTTCGTTCGTATTCTCGTCTGTAGGAAGCCCCAGCAATGGGCGGGCGACCGTCAGCACATCCTCGGCCATCACATACTGGAGCTTGAATTCGATAATCTTCTTATCGAGCAGAGAATCGGGATTCTCGATCGCCTGAATGGTGTCTCGAATCACAATCTGCTTACCGACCGTCTCAGTGACCAAGACTTGTCGCGAGCGAGGCAAGACGCGAAGCGTTTGGCCTGGCCCGAGCAGCGGAGTCAGTTCGGCTTCCGCATCTTCCGGCGTCAGTTTCGTCAACTGATAAAGCACCTTCACTTGCGAGAATTTGCCGAGACCGTCGAGTTCTTTGACACTAACGAGCGGCACCAACTCGGTGGGAATCGTGTCTTCGACGTTCAGAATGAACAACATCCGATTGTACTGGACCATGGTGTAGCCCTTGCGAAGCAGGACGCTGTTGATCAGGTCAAGCGCTTGCACGGGCGAATAGGCTTTGGGATCCCGGTAGCTGAAGGTGCCTTGCGGCGGGTCCTCCATTTGTATCGAAAGTTTTGCTTCCTCTGCGAACCAAAAGAGCACGTCATTCCAAGGCTGTTGATGGAAATTGAAGACCAATTCGGCGCCATCGCGGGGCGCCTCGCTGGGCTTCGGATTAGTCGCGATCGCGTTGCGCGAGGGCGCGGAATCGCCACCTTTGTCTGCCACGGGACGCGAAGTCTCAGCGGGCGCCTCCGGCTTGGCCGGCGTCTCAGCGGGCTGGTCACTCGTCGCCAGTTTGGCTGGCGGACTCGCTTCTGTATTGGGCGTTTCCGCCTTGGGCTCCGCTGCCTTGGCCGGTTCATCGGCTGCCAACTTCGCCGCTTCATCAGCTGTCGCTGGTGTGTCAGCTTTCGCTGTGTCAGCTTTCGCTGCGTCAGGCTTCGCTGTGTCAGGCTTCGCTGTGTCGGCTTTCGCCAATTCAGGCGGGGGTGGTGCGGCTTTGACAGGCGACTGGTCGGTTGCGACTTTAGTCGCCGAGTCGTCCAAGGCTGGCTGCACCGTGCCGTCCGACCCAGCTTCACTGCTCGATTCCTCCGGCGTGCGGCCAGCCATCTTGTTCCACTCGCCCATTTGGCGCTCTGTTAGCAACCGGCCGAGACGGTCTTCGTAGATGGCTCGAGTCAGTCCTCTCGCGGTTCCGCTTGCTTTGAGTAGGTCCGCATTGCGTTTGGAGAGCATTTCGCCGATCTTGCTTTTCTGCTCGCTTGAGAGCGACAACGTAACGGCTAACTCTTCGTCGCCCAGGCTCTCCATGCCCAATCGAGAAAGTCGAATCTGGATGAGTCTTTCGCGTTGCTCGCCGCTGAGAATCTGCATGCCTTTGAGTTCGGAGTCTCGAACAAAGGGGGCGAGTTTCGCAGCGATTTCCGCAGCATCGGCATCGCCTGCCTCGGCCAGCATCGCAGCCGCTTGCTTCTCGCGGTCCGCGATCAAGGCCTTGAGTTTCTCAAGCGTAGAGGCACTCAGCCCCAACTGCTTGCTGACTTCGGGCTTGACCGCGTCGGCCAAGACACCAACCAAAGCTTGATCAGCGGCGTAAGCCACTGGAGCCAAGCAGGTTACGGCAAAGAAAACGATCAGGACCCAATTTTGGGTCGGCTTGTTACGGTTCAACGTCCGCTTCCTTGTCGAGGAGAATATTTGCAGGAATCCGCAATAACTATGGTAGTCACCCGGCCAGGAATGTTCCAGACAAACCTTGGCAGTTACAGTCTTTGCGCCGCGCGAAAACGGCTCACTGTCGGTATATAACCCCCGACGCTGCCGTTGGGTTTCGACAAAAGGCCGCGAAAGACCTCCAGCTTGCCCAGTTCCTTCGAAACTTGGTCAAGGCGAGAAACAACGGGACGAGAGGATCGATCCCAACCATGGTCCTGTGACCAGCTTGAGAGAGTTTAGGCGAGGCCCAATCTCAACTGACTTTCCCAATATCGAGCCGGAAAATCGCGCCATTTCCCTCGGGGTTCTCGAGTAACCTGAGCGAGCCACCGAGTTGGCATGCCAATCGGCGGCAAAGGGCCAAACCGAGTCCAACGCCTGGCGCCGACTCAGCGGCTTGGTCGACCGACTTGGAAAACGGCTGAAAAAGAGTGCGTTTTCCGGATGCAGGCACGCCCGGCCCCCAGTCTCGCACCAGGCAGACGACTCGGCCAGCCTCAACGGAAAAGGCCACGTCCAGCCGTTTTGGCTCGCCGTCAGCCGCGTACTTGCTGGCATTATCAGCCAAGTTGAAGAGGATTTGCTCGATTGCCGACGGGTCAGTGGACACGCAGGCGGATTTGGCTTGTTCGCCGTATTCAACTTGCAATTGCATTCCGGCCTGGCGAAGCCGCTCGTCCAATCGCGGCGCCATTCGTTCGACCAGGGCGGTAACCTTCAAGGATTGGTCCGAGTTGGGCCGTTTGCCTCGTTCGAGCCGCGAGTACTGCAACACGTTTTCCACGAGGTGGGCAAGCCGTTCTGATTCGGCTTTGAGCGTCCTCAGATAAGTATCGCGGGCATCGGGCTCGACCATGCCGCCGATCAACATTTCTGTGTAGAGCTGGAAGGTCGTCAAGGGGGAACGAAGTTCGTGGGTCACCGCCGAGACGAATTCAGCTCGGCGTTCGCTCAACCGAATCGCCCCGACCAGCAGAGCTCCAACCGCGATTGCGGCCAATGAGAGAAACAGCCAAGCCAACGCCAGAGTCATTTGGATCGGAGTCCAACCCGAAGCGAAGTCGAGGGTGACGGGCGGCGCATCAAGCCTCAGGGGCAACGTCGCTAGGGCTCGATGCTTCAGCAGTTCTTGCTCACCGGTGATCGGCGTCAGATCAAATTCCGGCAGCGTCTCGCGAACGCGATCGCGAAGCCGGGCTTGGACGCGATCCCAATTCAGGCAGGAGCCGAGAATGGACGCGGAGCCGTCGATCGTCGCCAGCCGCGCGAGCACCAATTCGTCACCGATCCAGAGTATGTTGCTCCAACGTTCCTCCTCGGGGCGTTCCGAGTTGAGAACCGAATTGACGGCCTCGCGACGCTGAACTAACAGATTGCGGCGGGCCAGATTGTTCGCGAAGACCCGTGATTGTTCAGCACCAGTTCGATCGAGCGCTCCGGATTGCTGCGCCGGTTGCTGGACTTGTTGCTGGGCTTGTTGGTTCTCGAATTGATTGAATCCAAACTGCTGTGAAAACTGATTTTCCGGGGGGTTATTCGCCATCTGTTGAGCCGTTTGCGTTTCATCGGGCAAGGAAAGGCGGTCGCGAACATCCGGGGGCAAGGGCAGGGCGGAAGCCAGTTGTTTGAAGTCAACGGTCGCCCGAATCCGTCCTAACCTCGCGAACGCCCGCGCTCGTTCGCGATTGTCGTCAACATGCTCTGGCGGCAGTTGCGGGCATTGGGGCGATCTCCAGTCGTTGTCGATATTGACTCGGAACCGCAAGCGAACAAGTTCTTCCCCTGTCGGCTTGGGTCTGATCGGGCTGGCGTCAACAGCGCCAACAAATCCCTTAGGGCCTTTGACCCTCTTGCCTTGCCCGCTTGGCGGCTCGGAAAAATCGCCCCACGGTCGAGACAGTTCTGCAGCCAGTAGCGGACTCATTTCGGCGTCCATCGTCCAAAGCGCGCCGCCGATGCGTTCCTCCAACTCAGCCCGCAGGCGCCCCAGTTGTTCGTCACGATCCAGTTGCAGAGATTTTTGCGTAACTGCAAACATGGCAGCGAAGGCAACCGAGACCGCCACCAGATAGACAGCGAAAATCTGCCACGGACGAATCATGTGCTCGCCTCGACTTCACAGAACATATAGCCCTTGCCTCGCACCGTCACCAATATCTCCGGCGAGCCTCCGTCGTCCCCTAGCTTCTCCCTCAGTCGAGCAATGTGCATATCAATCGTTCGCGTCGAAAGCCCCTGAGGGTCAATTCGCCAAACGTTGGCCAACAATTCGTCGCGGTCGATCGCCCTGCCGCAATGGCTCGCCAAGTAACGGAGCAGATCAACCTCTCGCTCGGAGAGATCATTGCGGCGGCCGTCGGCAAACAGCACTTCTCGGCGGGCCAGTTGTACGCAGCCGCCGGGTATGGCGACTTCGCTGAGATCGCTGGGGCGTTCCGGCGTCCGTCTCAAAACCGCTTCGACGCGAGCGAGCAGTTCGTTCACGCTGAACGGCTTGACCACATAGTCGTCCGCGCCCCGTTTGAGCCCCTCGACCCGATTCTGCTCTTCGCCCTTCGCCGAGAGAATGATCACAGGCAGTGTCGGTCGCGTCTTCCGCACCTCGGCCAGGACCTCCAGCCCGCTGGCGCCCGGGAGAACCAAATCCAGCAGCAACAGATCGAACTCACTCTGCACCGCAGTCGCCATTCCCGTGTCGCCTCTTCCCTCCTCCAAGACTCGATAGCCTGCGTAGCGAAGCGCATCAACGATTCCGCGACGAATCGCCGGGTCGTCTTCAATAGTCAAGATCGTGCGCATAGCACAGGTTCCGTGGGGTGCAGGTTCCGTGGCGTGAAGGCCTGACTGAAGCCGGTTGAGCGATGGGTACGCTGAAAGGTTGTTCGTTGGGGGTGTTGGGCCACTACAATTCTAGACTGTCGGCGATCGGCACGGGTAACAGCCTTGTAACAATCCCAGAATCCTAAGGTCAGAGCCGGCGGATATGAAAGCCGCCATCGACGTTGATCGTCTCGCCAGTGCTGAAGGCGAAGGCGTCGGTGGTGAGTGCTGCCACGGCTCGAGCGACGTCTTCAGGTTGACCCCAGCGGCGAATTGGAGAGAGGCCGTCGGCGATCAAGGCATCGTACTTCGCCTTCACAGGCGCAGTCATGTCACTAGCAATCACGCCGGGTCGGATTTCAAAGACTCGAATACGGTCTTCCGCCAAGCGTTCGGCGAACAGCCAGGTCATCATTTGCATCGCCGCCTTGGCCATGCAATAGTCCGCCCGATTCGCCGACGTGGCGTACGCCGATATCGAGGAGATATTGACGATCAAACCACTCTCAATCGTTCGCTCGGCAAGCTTCTCGCGCATGCGATTGGCGGCAAGCTGAGCCAGGAAGAAAGGTCCTTTCAAGTTGGTGTCAAAGACCAAGTCCCAACTCGCTTCGGTCGCCTCCAACAGGTCCTTGCGGCCAGGCGATGTGATCCCCGCATTGTTCACCAAGATGTCGAGTCTACCGAAGTGCTCGCAAGCGGCATCGACCAACGCGGCCCGACCGACTGCGTCGCCAACATCGGCTGAGACGGCAACGGCGACTCCGCCCGCCACGCGAATCTCCTCGACGACCTGCTCGGCCCGCTCTCGGTTGCTCAAGTAGTTCACCACAACCGAACACCCGCCTCGGGCAAGCTCAATCGCGATGGCCCGGCCGATACCGCGGGACGATCCGCTAATGATGGCCGCGGGAGCTGGCGTCGCGTCGGTCATGCTACGGCTCTCTGTTCGCAAAGCTGGAATCGTCTCGGAGACGGTACTACCCACCTTGGGCCGATCAACCTTCGAGACACCGATTACTCAAGCAACAAACGGAGCTCACTGATGCGGCCGTCGTGGTCTGTCAGCAACAGGCTATCGCCGTCCAACCGCCAGCGAAAATTGAGAAAGCTCCCATCATCCCAGCGCACGAACAGCAGGTCGTCGCGAGATTCGTAGTCGCCTCGAAGCACCCTGGTCTCGGCGCCGGGTGATTCCCCCAATGCTCGCACTGCCGAAGCCTCCGGCTCGATCTCAATCCGCCCATCGCCGCCCAGTCGAAGCCGGCTGCGATACGCTTTCCATGAGCCAATCAATTCGGCCGACGCAGCGACTCGCTGGTTCAGAACTCCGCGTCTTGTAGCGGCGTCGCGGATCTCCAACGTGTTCATGATGGAATCGAGCATGCGTTTGCTGAGCTGTGGATTCGCCGTCCTCCCGTGAATCTCGCAGACGCCCCAGCTCGCTTGAATCAGAGCGTGAAAACCGACCGCGTTCTGCATCGCAAATTCCTGCCGAACGCCCTCGCTCGACCCGATTCGTATTTGGGTCATTTCGCTGGCCGCCACCATGCCTCGCGTCGCAGCCCCGGCGCGTTTGGCGAGCAACTCAGGCAAGGCCGCTGGCGATTTTGGGAAGCGAGTCACATGGCAGACAACCCACAGGCCATCGACCAAATCGTCGCGGGTCCGCATCTTCGTCGGCGAGAGCACGAACCGGACTTGGCGCCCTTCCGATATTTCGTAAACGTACCAGTCCCAGGGTGAGGTAATCTGCACGGCCCCGCCGCCAAGAGAGATTCGAGCGCCATCGCTGTCCGGCCTAGCTTGCGGTCTCGTCTGTACTGGCGTGCTGATTTCCCGCGTCTGAGGACGAGGCGACGGGAAACGGCTCATGTCGCCGCTTTGCGCAACAGACGGAAAGCGATCTGCGCCGCTGCGTTGCTGCATTCCAGTGGGC
>CAZWOU010000003.1:72259-89083 GCA_964635375.1 uncultured Pirellulaceae bacterium
CTGAGCGGAAGACGGTGGCTGTTGTTGCCGGATTGAACCACCTTGGGCGGTATGCGGTGGATCGATTGGAGTCGTGTTCGATGGCGATTGCGAGACTTGGGGCCCCAAGCCGGCTGCTCCTATCTGGCCCACGAGTCCGCCGTCGTCGGCTTGCGCTGGTCCCTCATCGACCTCGTCGCCGCTGACCGCCGAGTCCAACGCGATAGGGCTTGCCGGGCCTTCGATCGAGACAAAAGGGTTGTCGTCGGCCAATGGCGTTGACTGGCCGCCCGCGTCGGGAGCCACCAACAACGACGGCATAGGAGGCGACTCGATGGGATTGGACAGGTCACGCACCACTAAGGCACCGCCGGCAAAGGCCACGGCGCAGATCGCGATAAACAGTCGTTTTGACATCTGGATTCGCACAGCAACATCAGGGAATCGAGCCGAACTGAAACCACTGCAATCCGGGTAAACACATGAAGCGTCACAATCGGATCGACTGAATCAACCCGAAAACTCAACCAAATTCGCTTTGTAACGACTGGCTCGACAAGGCAAACTCTGCCAACCAGGCAAGATAGGAGAAAAGAACGCCAAATCACGACGCTCAAGCGTTGCAGGGGTGCCGTCTCAGAAAGTACGATGCCCGCACCCAGCCCTTGTCGCTCAATGGCGACTATTCGCCCCAGGATTCGAGACGAAACCGAGATCATGACGAATTTGCAAAATCGCATATTTACGATCTGTCTGCTGACAATCGCATTGCTAGCATCACATCACCTCCGCGTTGCCTGCGGCGAAGACGAGTACGCGGCCGCTTGGCCGACCCATCAGGGCAACCTACAGCGGAATGCGTGGACGCGCGAGTCGCTGCCGATCGATCAACTTACGAGCGTTTGGCGTTGGCGGTCGGCGTTGTCGCCCGAACCGGCTTGGCACGGACCAGCCAAATGGGATGCGTATGCCGGCATTCGCGGTCTTCACTCGATGCGAAACTACGATCCGGCATTTCATCCGGTCGCCAGCCAAGACCATGTCTGGTTCGCCTCTTCCTCGGACGACTCGGTTCGCTGCGTCGATTTGGACTCGGGTCAAGTGCTTTGGCGTTTCACGGCGGATGCACCCATTCGGGTCGCGCCGAGTCTTGCGGGCGAGCGTCTCTATTTTGGGGCCGACGATGGCTGGGCGTATTGCGTTGATGCAAAGGGCGGCGAATTAATCTGGAAACACTCGCCCGCGCCAAAGGCGACCAAACTCGTCCACAACGGCCGGCTGATCTCACCTTGGCCGGTTCGCAGCGGAGTCTCTGTCTTTCAAGGCGTCGCCTATTACGCCGCCTCGCTACTTCCTTGGCAGCCCTCCTATTTGGTCGCAGTCAACGCGGAGAACGGCAAACAAGAGTCGCCGCAACATTACCAACATGAGATCAAGCAGGCAACGTTCGAGGGGCCGCTTGTCGTCTCGCCGAAACGGCTGATCGCCCCGCAAGGCCGAGTCGCGCCGCTTCTTTTCGATCGGGCCAGCGGCAAGGGCCAAGGATCGCTCAAAGGCGGTGGAGGCAGTTTTGTTGTGCTAACTCCCGATTCGCAGGTTGTCCACGGTCCGGGAAACAAGACCGGCTGGCTCACCTCGAGCCGACCGGTGACGCGAGAGGCGATTGCGACGTTTAAACAGGGCAATGCGATTGTGGTGGCGGGCGACGTGTCCTTCATGCTGACAGACGACGAACTGGTCGTTTCCGATTGGGTCAACCGAAAACCGCGATGGAGATCCCCATGCGGAGAAGCCTTCTCACTGCTCGTTGCCGGCGACTCGGTGTACGTCGGACTGCTGGACGCGATCGCAGTCTACGACGCGGCGACCGGCAAAGAACAGAGGCGGCTAAAGAGCGAGGGCCGAGTCTACGGACTTGCCGTCGCTGACGGGCGGTTGATTGCCAGCACGGATGACGGAGTTGTCCAGACATTTGCCAGCCCCGCAGGCCGCGTCGTGAAGACCGAACCGAAAACCAACAGAGAAACCGACAAGCCAACCAAAGCCGCGATTCGCTCGAAGACGCGACTGCCGATTCAACCCCTTGACGATCCGCAGTTGGTCGGTCGCTGGGTGTTCCAGCGTCCCCACGCGGATACTCGCATCGCCAAAGACCTTGCCGGCTCATCTCCAGCGGCCATCCGGACGGCGAGTCATTTCATCAACGCCAGCGGACACGAAGCGATTGAATTGGACGGGAAAGGGACGATCGTGGTGCAGGACGATTTTCGTCGCGCGAACTTGCCCAAACGATCGATGACTGTAGAGGCCTGGGCGAGAGTCGACCAGGCGATGACTTGGGGCGGTCTGGTCGGGGCAATTCAGGACAACGGATCTTATGAACGAGGTTGGCTGCTCGGTTTTCGGGACAGCCGATTTTGTTTTGCGGTCGCAAGCGATAAGAAAACGCCTAAGTTGACCTACCTCACGGAACCGACCGACCGCAAACTGGGCCAGTGGCGGCATATTGCTGGCGTCTACGATGGCCAAGTGATGAGTCTGTACGTGGACGGCCAACTCGTCGCAAGCTCCAAAGATCAACAAGGCGATATTCTCTATCCGCCCAACGCCGTGTTCGAAATTGGAGCCTACCACGACGACAATGAATACTACCGCCTGAAAGGCGCCATACACGAGATCCGGCTGTTCAACCGAGCGTTAGCCGCGGACGAAATCGCTCGCCACGCCCAATCAAAGAAGCTGCTTAACCCGCCCCAAGCTCGCGTCGATTTCGGCCCCTACTTGCGTTTCATCACGCCCACTGAAGCGGTCGTGCAGTGGCGCACTGAAGAAGCCTGCGCCACGGTGCTGCTGGTCGACGGAGAACGGATTGTCGAGAGCGAATCGAAACAACGAGAACACGCGGCCACGATCGGCGGACTGAGAAAGAAGCAACTCAGGACATTTCAAATCGAATTTGAGAAGAACGGCGAGAGAGCGCTTTCGCAGCACTACGAATGCGACAACTTTTTCAATTTCGCCGATCGACCGTTGTCGAAACCGCCGCAGGCTCCATCATCCAAATTGGGCCTGGACATCATGCAGCGCGCCCCGAAAACCCGCGGAATGGGCCTGTTGCTCAACCCGCCCGACCAGATCGTGCTCGACCTGGCTCGGCACCCGCGGATGCGATGGATCGCATTCGTCTCTGATCTCGAGCAACAGCAGCGACTGCGGGCAACTCTGTTGGAACTCGGCGCCTACGGTCGCACTACTGTGTTGCTGAACATTAAGGCGGCGGACGGCGCAACGACACTGCCGATAACCTCCGCGTTCGCCGACATGGCAGTCTCGTTCGGCGAAGTCTCTTCCGATGCGAACGGAGACGTGATTGACGAGCACCGGCGTTGCGTAAGGCCGGGAGGGATTCACTTCAGGGTGGCCGATGAGAACGCGACGCTTGCTGATCCATGGCGACGCGAGCGACTCGAGGGGGCAGGCAGTTGGACCCATCTCTATGGCGCGGCGGATAACTCAGCATTTGGCGGCGAGTCCCTGGCTGGCGTGACGCGGTCGGAACAGTTGGCCGTCCAATGGATTGGCCGGCCCGGCGCGCGGTATCAGCCTGATCGCAGCGGCCGAAAGCCGTCTCCCCTTGCAGTCAACGGCCGCTTGTTCTTGCAAGGCCTCGAACGACTGATCGCGCTGAACAGCTTCAATGGATCAGTGCTCTGGTCCCTGGAAACTCCGCACCTCGGCCGATTCAATATGCCTCGCGATTGCAGCAATTGGTGCGCCGACTCAAGCCATCTTTACGTGGCCATGGGTGGCGACCTCTGGGTAATCGACGGAGCGAGCGGTCAGCTGAGCCATGTGTTGAACGCAGCCGAATTGTCCGGGCTGGATTCCACTGGCGACGCGTCCGTGAGCACCAAACTGAAGTACGAATGGGGTTTCGTGGGGCAGGCGAGCGGACTGGTCATCGGCAGCGCTGTAAAACCCAAGACAGTCTACACCGAATACTGGGGGAATGCGGAGCAAGGTTGGTACGACGCCCGCAGCGGGAGTTCGACTTACAAGGTCTGCAGCGACTCGCTCTTTGCCTATTCCGTTGACGGTAAGAAGCGAGAGTGGAAGCACGATGGCGTCGTTGTGAATTCGACGATCACTTTGACCAAAGACCGCATCTTTTTCGCTGAATCAAGAAACTCCAAGGTCATAGACAGCCCGGAACGCCGAGTTGGCCAGGAGCTGAACACTGAGTTGTTTTTTGTCTGCCTTGACCTGCAGACCGGCAAGAAGATATGGGACCGGCAGATCGAGGGCTTCGACGGTGAGGTTGCTCTCTTCGCATCTCATGCGAACGGAACCATTGTCGTCGTTGGTTCGGCCAAGAATCGTTACGATGTTCGCGTGATGAACTCCGCGGATGGCAAACCCATCTGGAAGAAGCAGACACCTTGGCCCCGCAACCATCACGGCGGGCACATGTCTCGACCGGCTATCGTCGGCAACGCCCTCTACGTCAGACCCCAAGCGTTTGAACTGCGCACCGGGCTAGGTCTCTCTGTAAAAATGCCGGTGGGCGGTTGCGGCACCTACGCCGCGACGACAGAGACCCTTCTCTTCCGCTCACGCAACGTGACGATGTGGGATCGCCGGCAGGGTGAATCAACCGCCTGGACTCGACTTCGCCCCGACTGTTGGTTGAGCACGATTCCGGCCGACGGTTTATTGCTCTCCCCGGAAGGCGGCGGCGGTTGCAGTTGTGGTTCCTGGATGGAGACATCACTCGGCTTCATCCCCAGAAAGCTGCTCGCGCCCCCGAACGACTAGGCAACTCCCGCCAAACCGGCGACGAACAAGTCACGTAATTGTTCACTTTCCGTTCGGCCTGTAGTGGTCTGGCGGAAAGTGCAAGTCGTTTCGACTATGCGGCCTTGTCGTGTCTGCCGGGTCGTATCTGCTGCGTCGTTTCTGCTGCTGCCTCATCGCAAGGGCTGGATTCTAGCCGCCGGCGAGACCAATCTGCGACGGCGCAGAATCCTGACCTATGTTTGTACGCTCCCTCGATTTCATGCGCGACAGATGCTGTTGTGAAGAGAGCGTGAGGAGTCGGTAGGCCGTGTCGAATGACGACGTGCCCCTGACCGCATTGAGCGAAGGCACGCGGGAACAAGAGGAGCAGAGAATGCCACCCCCGGAAGAAGATCCGATTGTGGCGGAGTTCATCATCGAGGCCCGCGAGCATCTCTCCGACGTTGAGAATCAACTGCTGGCCATCGAGGCGTCTGGCGCCGACATCCACGTAGAACTCGTCAACACAGTGTTCCGCGCAGTCCATTCGATCAAAGGAGCCGCGGGGTTTCTCGGCTTCACAGGCGTTTGCCGTCTCGCCCACACTCTGGAAAACGTTCTCAATCTGATCCGCAACCAGGAACTCGTTCCCGTTTCGGCCAACACGGACGTGATGCTTCGAGCGGCCGATACTCTTCGTGCGATGGTCGACGACATTCATCAGTCGAGCTATGTGGACATCTCAAACCATGTCGCGGAACTTCAGCAGATTGCCGACGATGTGTCGGGAGAGAACGAAACAGCCTCGACCGCTTCGGCCGAACGCGAGCCGACGGTCCTTGGCTCGACGGGTCCAACTGAGCCATCAGAACTGGCTCACGGCGCTCAAGACACGGCAGCGACAACCGCCCCCGAGGCCCACCGCCCGGACGCGAGCCTAGTGCAGGCCGATGAGCCCTCGGTCCCCCCCGAGACTGTCATCGAAGACGAGGTCTCCCCACGTAGTTCCAAAGGTCCAGTCGTCAGTGACGCCGCCAGCCCGCAGCCTAGCGATTCGACAAAACCCGAACTGCGGACACGTTCTGGTCCCTCCACGTCAGCAGACACTAGCATTCGCGTATCGGTTCATCTGCTGGATCGCTTGATGAATCTTGCCGGCGAGCTTGTCCTTTCTCGCAACCAGTTGGTTCAACAGGTCGGTTCCGATGGCACGGCAGAGTTGGATTCGGTGGCGGGCAGAGTCGATCAGGTCACCAGCGAATTGCAAGAAGCCATCATGCAGACGCGGATGCAGGTGATTGGCACAGTATTCGGCAAGTTTCCGCGCGTCGTCCGCGACTTAAGCAACCAACTCGGCAAACAATGCCAGCTCACTCTTGAAGGCGAAGACGTGGAGTTGGACAAGTCGATCATCGAGGCAATTGGAGACCCGTTGACCCATTTGGTTCGCAACTCAGTCGACCATGGAATCGAATCTCCTGAGCAGCGAATCGCGGCAGGCAAGCCGGCAGCCGGCGCCATTGTCCTGCGAGCTTTTCACCAAGCAGGCAAGGTGAACATTTCCATCAGCGACGATGGAGGGGGAATCGACGTCGCCAAGCTCAAGGAAAAGGCGATTGGTCGAGGGTTGATCACTCCTGAACAAGCCAGCGACATGAGCGACCGCGAGGCGTTGCGGCTGATCTTCCATCCGGGTTTCTCGATGGCTGAGGCGGTAACCGGCGTCAGCGGGCGAGGCGTCGGGATGGATGTCGTCAAGACGAACATTGAGAAACTGGGCGGCGCTGTAGGCATCGACACTCGAACCGGCGCTGGCACGACGATCCACGTCAAGCTACCGCTGACGCTGGCAATTATCCCATCGCTTATCGTGCGTTGTCGAGGCGATCGTTTCGCCATCCCTCAGGCGAGCATCAACGAGTTGGTGCGGCTCAAGGCGGCCGACGTCGAAAGCAGGATAGAGCGCATCAACGACGCCGAGGTTTTTCGACTGCGGGGCAATTTATTGCCGCTCGTTCGGCTCGATGGCGCGGTGGACGTCCGCGAAAAAGCGGAGTCAACGGGAGACGAACCGGTAAACATCATCGTGGTCGAGACGGGGCAGCTTCAATATGGCCTGGTTGTGGACGGATTGCACGATTCCGAAGAGATCGTCGTCAAGCCGCTCGGGCGCCACATGCAGAACTGCCATTGCCTGGCAGGCGCGACAATTCTGGGCGACGGCGAGTCGCGCTGATTCTCGACGTCGCCGGTATTGCTTCGCGGGTGAAATTGGCGCTGCCTGACGGGGCCATCCTGGATACTGAGAGTCGCACGCAAGGCTGCGTCGGCGAGACGCAATCCGTGCTGTTGTTCACCAACGATCCGGCAGAGCTATTCGGTATTCCAATGGCGGTCGTCGCCCGCATAGAACGCGTCCGCATCGACCAGATCGATACCGTGGGCGGGCAAGAAGTACTTCAATACCGCGGCGTCTCGCTTCCGCTACTGTGTTTGGAGAACCACATCCAGGCCAGCCCGCGGTTGGAGGCGAAGAAGATCTACGTGGTCGTCTTCAGCGTGGCCGGAAAAGAGATGTGCTTGATTGCCCCAACGCTGATCGACATCTGCCTCGTGCCGACCACAGTCGATACGACCACATTCGTCGAACGGGGAGTGCTTGGCTCACTTGTGGTCGAAGGAAAAGCGATGAGATTGTTGGACGTCTACAAGCTGGCGCAGGCGGCTCATCCAAACTTGTTCAAGCAACCGCAGGCGATTGAATGCAGTCAAGCACGCGGTGCATCTCAAAACGCGAACAATAGCCAGCCAGCCACCATCTTGCTGGCCGAGGACTCCACCTTCTTTCGATTGCAGGTAACGAGCCAATTGGAAGAGGCTGGCTATCGCGTCGTCGGCTGCGAGGACGGCCTGATCGCCTGGAACAATTTGAGGGAGCGCGGCGAGGAAATCGACCTGGTGGTTACGGACATCGAGATGCCAAACCTCGACGGCTGTCAACTGGCAAGGCGTATCAAAGACGATCCGGCCCTTTCGAGTTTGCCCATCATCGCCCTGACTTCGCTGGCCAGCGAGAAGGACATGCAGCGCGGCATGGAATCCGGCATCGACGACTACCAGATCAAATTGGACCGCGAGCGGTTGATGACTGCCGTGTCAAAGTACCTTCATCAAACCGAGTCGCCAGTTGGCTCGGCTAGTGAATTCGCCGCTACCGCAGGAATGGAGAGCCAGTCATGAGCACTACGTCCACAGAAAGGGAGTCGGCGGCCAAGATTGCGGAAATCGAGTTCGTCACGTTTCGCGTTGGCGACATCCTGATGGGGGTCGACATTCGTCAAGTCGAGGAAATCAATCGACGTATCGACGTGACCGCCGTTCCCCACGCACCGAAATACGTTCTGGGCGTAATCAACCTGCGAGGCGAGGTCGTTACTGTGGTCAGTCTGCGGACGATCCTGCTGCTGCCGCAAAGCGAAACTACCAAACAAAACCGTACCGTCGTAGTACGTTCCCGAGGCGAACAAGTCGGCCTGTTCGTCGATCGAATCGGCGACGTCATCAAGGCTCAAACTAGCGAAATCGATCTACCGCCGGCCAATCTCTGCGGATTCGATGGGCGGCTCTTCAAGGGAGTCTACAAATTGGACACCGAACTGTTGGTCGTGTTGGACGTCGAAGCCGCCCTCGTCGTGGAACCACAGGCAGGTTGATCCATTCACATGCAACGCAAGATACAAGCCTCCCCAAAGGCATGCTCTATGAAATGGCGCAATCTGACAAAGCTGCACCTCTCTCTCAACAAGAGACTGCTCCTGCTGTGCGGGGCGATGTTGGCGTGTTGTCTTGGGGCAGTGTGCGTCACGCTCACCACGTCCAACACACGGAAAGCCGATTCTGTCCGCGTTAACTTAGCCGGTCGACAGCGCCTGCTAACCCAGCGATTCGCCAAGGAGTTCCTGGACGAAGCCAACCTGCGGCAAATCTCCGCAGCGGCTAGCCAATTCGCGGGGGGCATTTCTCGCCAAATCGCCAGCGACCGTAACTATTACACCAAGAACGTGATCGGCAAGCTGAAACGGGAGGCGGCCGACTTCAAAGCGGGCGTCTCCTTCCACGATGTGAAAGGCGCCATTCCTCTGCCAGCCACGTATGTCCGCGAAGTCACCGAATCGCTCGGGAAAGAGGCCGGCTACCATGCCGATCTCTTGAGCAAATGGCCAGTGAACTCCACCAAGGCGCTCAGCACGCCAGCCATGCAGCGGGCCTGGGATGCCCTCGAAAAGGATCCTGAGACGCCCTACGAAGAGTACGCGAGGACCGCGGAGGGCGTGGGACTTCTCTACGTCACGGCGGACGTGGCTGGTGTCGCAAGCTGCGTCTCCTGTCACAACGCCCATCCAGACAGTCCCAGGAACGATTTCAAGTTGGGCGAATTGATGGGGATTCTCGCGGTGTCGGTCCCCGTCTCTCCAGACAAGGATATTGCCAGGTCGCTGTTGGCGGGAAACGGCGGTGCCGCCAAGCCGGCCTGGAAGAAGTCGCGCGAGTTATTCGACGTAACACTGACGGCGCTTCGCGACGGCGGAACCACTTTCACCGACCTGGACATGACCCAATCAATCGTATTGCCGGTTGAGCGGGACGATCAGATTCGCCGCAAACTCGACGAAGTGGAGAAGCGCTGGAGCCAGCTGGGCCAAGCCGTCTCAGGGATAGCGTCGAGCAAAGTGAACTCCCCATTGTACTTGGCGCATATGAAGAAGTTCCGCGAACTCAACGAGGCTTGCCTGAAGGAATGTGTTGCCGCCGTCGCCTTGTTCCAAGCCGCGTCGGATAATTCGCTGGCCGCAACGAACCTGGTGCAATACGTGGCAGGCATCTTGAGCCTGGCGATCTTCGCCTTCGTAATGCTCTACATCCGATTCAGGATCGTCTTACCATTGAAGGCTGCCCTCTCACTCGCCAAGGCCGTGGCGACCGGGGACCTCACCCAAACCTGCTCGGTCGTCACCACGGACGAAGTTGGACAGTTGTCCCACTCACTGAACCAAATGTGCGAGGATCTACGCAGCACGGTCGGGAAGATCCACGGTACGGCGAACACGCTGAGCACTTCGTCGGAAGCGCTTTCCAGCACGGCGACGCACATGGCTGCGGGCGCGGCCGAGACAACCCACCAGTCGAACTCCGTGGCGTCCGCCGCCGGAGAACTGTCGACGAACATGATCAACATGTCCGCCTCGACAGAACAGATGACCAGCAACGTCAAAATCGTCGCCTCAGCCGTTGAAGAAATGACCGCCAGCATTGGCGAAATCGCCAAGAACGCAGAGCAGGCCTCGAACGTGGCTGGCAGCGCCGCTCAACTGGCCGAGGTCAGTAACGCCAGTATTGGTCAGCTCGGTGCGGCCGCTGACGAAATCGGTCAGGTGATCGAGACGATTCAAGACATCGCTGAGCAAACGAACCTGCTTGCCTTGAACGCCACGATCGAAGCGGCCCGTGCGGGGGACGCCGGCAAGGGCTTTGCCGTCGTCGCCACGGAAGTCAAGGAATTGGCCAAACAAACGGCCGACGCCACCGAGGATATTCGCGCCCGAATCGAGGGCATCCAAAGTTCGACGGGCAGAGCGGTCGACTCAATTGGCCGGATTAGTGATGTCATCACGCGAGTCAACGAGGTCTCCAGAACGATCGCGGCAGCCGTCGAGGAGCAGAGCATCACGACTAGAGAAATTGCCCAAAACATCACGCAAACTTCCAGCGCGGCTCAAACAGTCTCAGTCGCCACATCCCAGTCGGCGACCGCCACCCAAGAGATCACACGGAACATCGGTGCGGTTGACCACGCCGCCAGGGAAGCCGCCCAAGGCGCGTCACAAACACAAACGGCAAGCGGCGAGCTCTCAAAGCTGTCCGCTGAACTGCTGTCGCTTGTCGGACAATTCCAAGTTTAACTAAGAAAACAGGACGATAAGACATGTTCAAGACCATCCGTTTCCGCCTGATATTGATCGCGGCAGCACCGCTGCTGTACGCGTTTGTCCTAACCGCTATTTCGGTGAAGACTGCCTACTACGACCTCGAGCACATGAGCGAATTAGAACAACTCGTGCAGCTGGCTAATCATGCCAGCACACATGTTCACGAGGCTCAAAAGGAACGCGGCGCAACGGACGTCTTTGTGGGGAGCGAGGGGACGAAGTTCGGCCAAGAACTGGATGCCCAACGAGCTGAGACAGACGCTCGTCGAACGGCGTTTAACCAGACTTTGGCGACTTTCGATGCCAGCCCGTTTGGCAGTTCGTTTAAAAGGACTCTGGCCGCAGCTGTCGAGAAGATGAATCAGATCGACGAACACCGGATGAAGGTGAGCGATCTGTCGATTTCGGCTGAGGACGCGATTGGATTTTACACTGGGCACAATGCCGCCATGCTCGACCTGATTTCGGAGGTATCAAAGCTGAGCGACAACCCGCATCTCGCCAACTCGTCAGCCGCCTATACAAACTTCCTTCAGGGCAAAGAACGCGCCGGCATCGAGCGAGCCGTGATGAGCGAGACGTTTGCGGCGGATCACTTCGGCCCGGGCAAGCTGCGGAAGTTCGAAGATCTCTTGGCTGCGCAAGACTTGTTCTTCCACAGTTTCCACAATCTGGCAGCGCCGGAAGAGAACGCATTCTATCAGACGAAATTGACGGGTCCGGTCATCGACGAAGTGCAACGCATGCGCGACATCGCTTTCGAAAGGGAAGAGGGACGCGGCGTGAGAGCGGAATTGGTGGCAAGACTTCTTGGTGAATTTGGCTATGGCGGGGCGATCCACAACTTTAAGAACTACGTACTCCGCGGCACCCCAAAGTACCGCGAACGTTTCGAGGGCAACTTCAAGAAAGCGAACCATCTTCTCGACGAGTTGGAAAGTTTGTCGACATCGGGCGAAGAGGCACAATGGGCCGCCTCGCTACGAAAGACCTTGACGAAGTACCACGAGGGGATCGCCGCTGTCGAAACCGTATACCATGCGGACAAGAAGAACGTTCACACGGCTGACGACGCGGTCGAAGTGGACGACGGGCCAGCCCTGGCGGCCTTGGCGGAGCTGTCCCAGTCGCTACAGCAGGGCAACTTCGGCATCGACGACCAGCACTGGGTCAAGACCATGACCGCGAAAATCAACCTGATGAAAGAGGTCGAAGACCACCTGTCATCCAGCTTGGTAACCGAGGTTGCGACACTCCGATCCTCAGCGCGTTCGAGCCTGATCCTGGTGAGTTCGATCGCGACCATCGTCACTCTGTTTGTGCTGTCATTAGTCTTCGTGGTCACTCGTGGGATCATCCGACCGTTGAACGAATCGGTCCGCTATGCGGAGCGAATCGCCGACGGCGATCTCACCACGCACCTGAACTCAAGCCGGAACGACGAGATCGGACAGCTCATGACCGCACTCGAGACGATGGGCGACACCCTGCGAGAGGTGGTTCAAAACCTTAGCGAGAACGCGAAGACGCTTTCAGGCTCTTCGACTCAACTGTCGACCACGGCGACTCACTTGACCAGCGGCGCGGAAGAGACGACAAACCAGTCGAGTTCCGTTGCCTCATCCGTCGAAGAGATGTCGACGAATATGAACAACATGGCCGCCTCGACCGAACAGATGACGCTCAACGTCAAGACGGTTGCCTCATCCGTCGAAGAGATGACTGCCAGCATCACTGAAATCGCCAAGAACGCCGAGCATGCGTCAACCGTCGCTGGCAACGCCGCCCAGTTGGTGGAAGTCAGTAACACCAATATCGGTCAGCTTGGCCAAGCTGCCAATGAGATCGGCAACGTGATCGAGACGATTCATGACATCGCCGAACAGACAAACCTGTTGGCTTTGAACGCAACAATTGAAGCAGCTCGAGCTGGTGACGCGGGCAAGGGGTTCGCAGTCGTGGCGACCGAAGTGAAGGAGTTAGCCAAGCAAACGGCAGATGCAACCGAAGATATCCGCAGGCGAATCGAAGGGATTCAAAGCTCGACTGGCGAGGCAGTCGACTCGATTGGCCAAATCAGCAAGGTTATTCAGCAGGTCAACGACGTCTCCTCGACTATTGCTTCCGCCGTCGAAGAGCAGAGCATCACGACGAAGGAGATCGCCCAGAACGTGACACAAACGTCAGACGCATCTCAGACGGTCTCGATCGGAGTCGCCGAATCGGCGTCCGCGACGCAGGAAATCACGCGAAACATCGCTCAGGTTGACCGGGCCGCTCGAGAAACTGCCCTAGGCGCTTCACGAACTCAAACCGCAGGGACCGAATTGTCGAAGCTGTCCGAAGAACTGCAGACGCTTGTCGGTAAGTTCAGGGTCTAAGAAAGAGACAACCTTCGGCGCATGTTGCGCGTCAGAGCAAACCTCACTCGCCGCGGTCGCCGAAACGGTTTCCGCCGCAAGCAAGAACGCGAGGAGCACGCTGACGGCGATTGGGCAGCCAGGGAGAACGTCCCCAAAGCCTCGCAAACACAAACGGCCAGTCGGCCCCGAAACTACCCGAGGAGATCCTATCGCCTGCGGACCAGTTCAAGGCATAGATGAGATGGACCATAACATCCGAGTCATGGTTGTTGACGACACCGTCACCTACCGCAAGATTGTCACCGACGTGCTTACTTCGATGCCCGGCATCGAAGTGGTCGGCACTGCGCCGAACGGTAAGATCGCGTTAGCGAAGATCGAGCAACTAATGCCAGAGATGGACGGTCTCGATGTGCTGCGTCACTTGAAACAGTCGGACCGTCAGGTGGGGGCGATTGTTCTTAGCGGCGCTAGCAAGCATGGGGCCAACGCGACACTCGCCGCCTTGGATCTGGGCGCCTTCGACTTCGTCCCAAAACCGGCGGGTGGCAACGCCGAGGAGAACACCAAGATACTAGCGAGGGATCTCCGCCCAAGAATCGAGGCCTTTGCCCGAAAGATGCGTGTTGCAGACCTCTTGCATGGGTCCATCGCGAAGGCTCAGTCCGACGCCAACGACGTGGCCCAACGCATGCAGCGCATCACTAATGGCGGCCCTACGGAAGTGGTCGCTGTGGGCATTTCCACGGGCGGACCACAAGCCCTGAATCAGATGTTGCCAAAACTGCCGGCAGACCTGTCGGCGCCCGTGCTCATCGTCCAACATATGCCGCCCGTGTTCACCAAGTCGCTGGCGGATCACTTGAACAAACTCTGCGCACTGACAGTGTCTGAAGCCGTCGATGGCCAACCAGTTGTTCCCGGTCATATACTGATCGCCCCTGGCGGAAAGCACATGAAGGTGGTGAGAGATACGATGGCGACCACCGTGCAGCTTACCCACGATCCGCACGAGAACAGCTGTCGGCCATCGGTTGACTACCTATTTCGCAGCGTGGCGCGAGTCTACGGCGCCAGCGCTGTCGGCGTGATCATGACGGGCATGGGAAACGATGGCGCCCTCGGATGCCGACAGATGAAGCAACGCGGCGCCGCGATCATCGCACAGGACGAAGCCTCTTGCGTCGTCTTCGGGATGCCGCGCGAACCCATCGACGAGGGAATCGTCGACGTGGTCGCTCCCTTGGACGAGATAGCTGAGCAGGTCGACCGCCTCGTGAGGCGGGGGGTGGTCTCATGCAGATAACAACGCGAGAAATTCCTGCTGTCGCCCAACTCGTTCATAAGCTCTGCGGTGTTGCGCTGGACGAGACGAAAGGCTACCTGATTGATAGCCGGTTGGGCGGCCTTGTCGGGGAGGCAGGCTGCGCGAGCTTCAGCGACCTCTGCGAAAAGGCGCACGGAAACAAATCGTTAGAGCTGAACATCATCGACGCCATCACCACCCAGGAGACACTCTTCTTCCGGGACGAATCGCCTTTCGAGGCGCTCAAACACAAAGCGATCCCCGAAGCGATTGACGCGAGGGCCAGCACGCCCTTTCCTAAGCGACTTCGCATCTGGTCGGCCGCCGCCAGTACTGGGCAGGAGGCGTACAGCATCGCGATGACGCTGAGTGAATTGCTGCCGGACATCCAATCGCGGGACGTCGATATCCTTGCGACCGACATCAGCGACTCGGCAATTATGCAAGCCAGCCTGGGGCGCCATGCCAAGCATGAAGTACAGCGAGGCATGACTTCGCAAATGCTCTCCAAGTACTTCCAACAAGAAGCGGATGGATGGAGAGTCAAAGAAGCGCTCCGTAGCATGATTCGGTTTGACCGCAGAAACCTGCTCCAGCCAATGACCGGGTTAGGGCCGTTCGACATTATTTTCTGCCGCAATGTGGCTATCTACTTCAATGAAGACGTGAAACGAGACCTGTTCAACCGCCTGTCCGAGCGACTGACTCCGGATGGTTATTTGTTCGTCGGTTCGTCCGAGTCGTTGGCCAACCTGGACCCGCGGTTCATTCCACAACACCACTGCCGGAGCATCTTCTACCAACCCAACCGGCAGTCAGTCATGTCCTGAACCGATTGCGCCTCAAAGCCGTTCTTCCGAGGCCAAGCTACGCTTCGCTATCTCCATCTTTCGCGAGCCTATCTTCATCCTCCGCGCCCACGTCCTTCGCCGAGAAATCCGCCTCTTGTTTCCGTTTCTTCAGACTCATTTCTTGAAGCGACAGGGCGGCTCTTCGAAACAAGCTTTGAACGGGAACGATCCTGTTACGGACAACATTGTGTTTGGCCTTGGCATCGTTCAGTCTTCTGGCCGCCCGATCCGATCGCAGCTTGAGCTCGCTTTGTCGAGCTTGAGACTCCCAGCGGTGTGCGACGCTATCAAACCGCGTTGACGCCGATTGGGTTAGCTTAATCGCTTCGTCCAAATCGCCATCGAGCATTCGGATTGCCATACCGATCTGTTGCGCGATGTCTGTCACGGGGATATTCACAGACGATAACGCCCCTCCTGAGTTCATGGACCACACAAAGAAATGTGTCGCGTGAACCTCTCTAAGCAACGCCGACAAAGCAGCGCGATCGAGTGGACTGGTGTCGTCACCGCCTCCACTGGGTCGCTTGTCCGAGGAGTTCATGATCTTCTTTCGGCTTCTCAGCGTCAGACGATTCTCAACCGTCCTTCGCGCGCTGCAGAGACAAGCTGGCGCCGGCCACAGACTTGAACTCATCCGCTCGCGGCAGACAGGAGAGACGGGGACTTCAACGACGCCGTTCATCCTACGGCTTGGAGGTCTCCTCCACAATCTAGCCAGCTTGTAGCCCTCTATTCCTGTCTAAGCGGTTGATCAGCAAGCTGCGGCAGGCGGAACCGTTTCGGGCCAACACCATGGCTGTTCACAGAATACTGATTCTAGTCAGTGATTCTGCTATGCTACCTGCTTGGTCTTGACCGGCCCGTCCAGCCCGCGCATAGACCACCTTCCACATGCGGTGGGAGCAGACCCGCGTTTGGCCGTGGAAAAAGCTGCTCCTGCACACGTTCAATACCTCGTGCATTCTTCGCCTCACTCAACCCTCGCCTTCTTCCACCCCCGGAGCCATCCCGTGCAACAGACGACTGCTATGACCTTTCTGCTCGTTCTGAGTTTCGCCGTCGCACCACTACAATCCGCCGAGAACTGGCAGCAATTCCGCGGACCCAACGGACGTGGAATCACGGATGCGAAACAACTGCCGCTCAAGTGGGACTCCGAGACCAACGTCGCTTGGCGAACGGAACTTGAAGGGGGTGGCTGGTCGTCTCCGGTCGTCAAGAACGGCCGCGTCTACTTGACCAGCGCCGTAGTTGTCGATGAACAGTCAAAAGACCGCAGCCTCACCGTGTTGATGTTGAACGCCAAGAGCGGGGAAGTGCTTAAGAGTGTCGAGCTGTTCAAGCAGGATGGAGGCAAAGCTGCCAAGATTCACACGAAGAACAGTCACGCCAGTCCGACGCCGCTGCTGCACGACGACGCGGTCTATATCCACTTCGGCCATCAGGGCACGGCCGCACTCGACCTGGATTTGAACGTCAAGTGGCGAAAGCGGTTCAATTACAAACCGGTGCACGGCAACGGCGGAAGTCCCATCATCGTTGACGGCAAACTGATCTTC
>CAZWOU010000003.1:89093-114648 GCA_964635375.1 uncultured Pirellulaceae bacterium
AGTTGCGACGGCGCCAGCGACCCGTTTATTGTCGCCTTAAACGTCAACGATGGATCCGAAGTATGGAAGACACTGCGCAAGTCAGACGCTACACGCAAGTTCTCTTTTACAACAGCTCAGGCAATCGAAGTAAATGGCGCGACGCAGATCATCTCACCCGGAAGCAACGTGGTCTACAGTCTCGATGCGGCGACAGGTAAGACAATTTGGCAAGTCAGGTACGACGGGTACTCGTTGATTCCTCGCCCCATTTTCCACAACGGTCTGGTTTATGTGTGCACGGGCTACAACACCCCCACACTGATCGCGATTCGCCCCGATGGAACTGGCGATGTGACCGACACCCACGTCGAATGGACCGTAAAGTCGGCTGTGCCGCATACCGCATCGCTGATTCTAGACGGCGAGGAATTGTACATGGTCTCTGATCGGGGAATCGCCAGTTGCCTTGACGCGAAAACCGGCGAGGGCGTTTGGAAGGAACGGCTCGGCGGCGGTTTCTCGTCATCGCCTTTGATGAGCGCCGGGCGAATCTATTTCCAGAATGAAAAAGGAAAAACAACCGTGATTCGCCCCGGCCGCAAATTCGACCGCCTCGCCACCAATGAACTAGGCGAACGCACTCTCGCCTCTTATGCCGCGATCGACGGGGCCCTATTTATTCGTTCCGCCAAGGCGCTTTACCGAATCGAAGATCGGTAATGGGCGGCTTTGACGCCCAGTTGCATTCACACGGCCAGCTTGCGATGGGCGTTAAGCAGTCTCCTCGTCCGCCGCCTCGTGGAGGTCGAGTTTTCCAATCGCCCATTCGCGCAGTTTGAATTTCTGAATCTTCCCGGTCACCGTCATGGGGAATTCATTGAGGAATTCGACATAGTGCGGGACCTTGAAGTGGGCCAGGGTCTGCCGACAGAACGCCTTCACCTCCTCTTCGCACAACGTCGCATCGCCGCATTTCCTTATACATGCCAAGACCTGCTCGCCAAACTTCTGGTCGGGAACGCCGACGACTTGAACTTCCTCGACGCTCGGATGTTCATACAGCCGTTCTTCAATCTCGCGTGGTGAGATATTTTCGCCGCCTCGGATAATAAGATCCTTGAGACGGCCAGTGATGCGATAACAACCATCTTCGGTTCGACTGGCCAAGTCGCCGCTGTGCAACCAACCGTCTCCATCGATCGCTCGCGCTGTTGCCTCGGGATTGTTGTAGTAGCCTTGCATGACGACGTGGCCGCGAGCGCAAAGTTCACCCGACTGATCATCGCCCAAGACAACTCCCGTTTCCGGATCGACAATCTGGACTTCGACGCCTGGAATCGGGCGGCCGATCGTGCCAACGCGAATCTCTATTGGATCGGTGGTGAGCGTCTGCGTTATCACCGGTGATGCCTCCGTCAGCCCGTAGGCGATGGTCATTTCTTCGGCGCCCATCTCACTGGTCACCCGCCGCATCAATTCAATTGGACATGGACTGCCAGCCATGATTCCAGTTCGCAACGAGTCGCAATCAAACCCTGAGAATCGGTCGTGTTGAAGTTGCGCCAAGAACATTGTCGGAACGCCATACAGGGACGTGCAACGCTCGGACTCGATCGCCTCAAGCGTGCGGCTCGCATCAAAATGCTCGTTGGGCGAGACCATTGTTGCTCCGTGCACTACGGCGGCCAACGCCCCGAGAACACACCCAAAACAATGATAGAACGGCACAGGTACGCAAATGCGATCGTCTGTTGACAACCGCTGAATGGACCCAGTGTGCCATGCATTGAGCAGAATATTGCGGTGTGTCAGCGTGGCGCCTTTGGGGAACCCGGTGGTTCCCGAGGTGTACTGAATATTGATCGCCTCATCCGGTGAAAGCTGATCCTCGCGGCATTTCAGCTGATCGTCCGAAACACATTCTCCTCGCCGCAATAGATCACCCCAGCCCATCAAGCCGCCAGCGTTTGCCGTCGATAGCGAGAGCGCGTATTTGAGGTGAGGAAACCGACTCGAGCTAATTGAATCCGCGCCACAACGGGAGGCTTCAGGGCAAATATTCGCGAGGATCTTGAGGTAGTCGGCGCTGCGAAAACAATCGATAAGGGCCAAGACCTTGGCGTCTGACTGTTTTAGGACGTACTCTAATTCCGACTCATGATAGGCCGGGTTCACCGTAACGAGCACCACGCCGACGCGAGCTGTGGCGAATTGGAGCAGCGTCCATTCGACATGGTTCGTCGACCAAATCGCGAGATGATCGCCGACCTCCAACCCCAAGGCCAACAGACCCTTGGCGACCGCGTCAACTCGCTGGTTCAGTTCGGCGTAGGTGCAGCGGAAACCCGACTGCAAGAACACGAGCGCGTCTGTATCCGGGAAGCGGCTCGCCGTCTCGGCCAGCACTTGTCCGATCGTCTTGCCAACGACAGGCGGTTCCATCGCGTTCATGCCTTACCGATATTCCCCGCGCTAATTCCCGCGCTAATTCCCGCGAGAATTCCTGCGATAATTCCGGCCGGGTAGATTTCCGCCCCGAGCTTTACAGCCCAACCACTCAGCCCAGTTCAATCTCTCTTCTGCTGAAAGAAGTGGACGCCTTTCTTGTTGGAGGCGACGACGTCGAGCAGACCATCGCCATCCACATCAGCCAACTCGAACTGAGTTCCGGGCCCGCTGTTGTGGTCGAATTGCCGGCGAGTCCATTCAGGCTTGCCATCGACCACCTGGCGTTCGAACCAGAAAAAGACAGCCGGTTGGTCGCCGCCCGGATCACGCCCCCCGTGAGCCCACCAGCGTTTTCCAGTCACGAAGTCTTTGATCCCATCGCCGTTGATATCGGCGTAGCAAACTCCGTGGGTCTGTGAGAAAGTCATGTCGATCTCATGAGTCTTCCACTCGCCGCTTTTCGTCTGCTCATGCCACCAGATGCCAAACGCGTGGGGGCTGCTGCTGAGCACGTCAGCGTCGCCGTCGCCATCGAGATCATCGACAAACATTTGGGCCGCCTTGCCGCCAAAGTTGGCCGCGTGAAACGTCCAAGGCCCCTTGCCCAGCGCCTTTGGCTGTTCCCACCATCCTTGGGCGCACAGAATGTCAGCCCGTTTGTCGCCGTTGATGTCACCCAGGCCGAGACCGTGCGAGTACTTGCGAGTTCCGGGCGCCGCCTTCGCGGAGATCGCGTGAATCGTCCAAGGTTTGTAGGGATCCGCCGTCCGCTTGAAGTAAGCCATGCGGCGCTCAGGTCCGTCGGGCGATTTGGGATCAGGTGAATAGGCGGCGATCAGTTCACGTTTGCCGTCGCCGTCCAGGTCCAAATAGGTGGGGCTCTCGTTGTTGGTCACAGGCGTCAACGTGTGCCGCTTCCACGGACCACTCGCTTTGCCCGGATTTTGAAACCACCAAGTTGGCGTGCCTGGAAAATCGATCACCAGAATGTCGGTCCACCCATCGCCGTCGAGGTCGTCGGCAAAGGTGCAAAACGAGTTGCTGTATCCTTTGGGCTGATAGACAGGAGCTTTCTCCAGCACAGTGTGCATCTTCCAGTCAGGCGCTTCGTACCAAACGAAACCGGCAGCGATATCCTGCTGGCCGTCTCGATTGAAATCGCCAACCGCAACACCTTCGCTGCGGAAGACGGGATCAAGCTGCTTTCGCACGAAAGAGATCTTCTCCTCGGCGCTGCACACGCCAACGACGAGGCTGAGGAGAGTTGCTATGGCAAGGGATCGAGAGGTCAACGTCATATCATTCGCTCAGTCGAAGGAGAAGGAAGATGCGAATCAGACTAACCGCAGCCGACGGGGACCGCAACGAGCCGAGTCGCAATTCGCTGAGGCCGATCCGATACCTCCCGTGCTGGCGGCCCTTCTAGCGAGTACGCGACGGACGCTACCGGGGCGGCTGTGGCGTCGTTCTCAGGTGACGGGAAATGGCCAGACCCAGTTGGCGCCCGACGGCCTGATAGCCTTTCTGGTTACTGTGGGGCGTGTTCCAAGCGGTTTCCAAGGTCACCGCAACAACATGCTCTCGCGTATGCTGGGAGACCCAGTTCTTGGATATCGACTGCCAGTTCGCGTCATATCCCGGACCCGACTCGTAGGTTTCACCTTGAAACTCAAGCGGCCCAGTCATGTCACGCCTGACGGCGGCCAGGAAGCGATCCAAATTCAACTGCCCAACGGGCTCAAGCAAGTTGCGCGGCGTCAGATAGAAGTAAGGACGTCTTGCCGTAGCGCCCGGATTATGCAGGTCGACGAACAAGTGAAAATGACCGGCCGCGTCCAGAGCTTGAATGCGAGCCTGCGCGGCCTCCACGGAACGCCAGTGGGGCTGCTTGAGCCAATCCCGATTGTGGTCGTGGGGGACCTGGTTCTTTCCGCCGGCGCCGATGGCCACGTTGTCCACATCCATGATCGGGACGACGAATATGTCAGCCCCGCGCCGCAGCCACTGACTCTCTTTCGATTCGGCGGTCAACCAATCGACGAGCCCTTTGCAAACCCAACTCGATCCCGATTCCCAAGCGTGTTGTCGAGCTTGAACCCAAATCCCAAACTTGGGTGACTTGCCAATCTGAACATCTTTCATCGACCGCTTGAAGTGCAACGCCCAGACGGCACGGTTGCCTCGAGTCGTGCAGAGCTTGAACGCCATCACATGGTCGCGCTTTGCGGCACGATCAATCAGCGATTTGGCGGCCACCGGAGTAAACGGCGGCCCCCAGGCGACGTACATTGCGTTGGCCGTCGTTTCAATGCGGTAAGTGATGCGTTTGCCAGTTCGCCGACCGATCGCCGTTTGACGCCAGACCGAGCCATCCTCGCTGATCGCCGCCTGATTTGGCGTCGCCCAAGGCGCGTCGCCGACGATAATCTGAAGCGATTCCCCCGGCTTGATTCCAGAGATTCGCACAAACCACCAGCACTCCCAGCCCTTTCCTTTGTGCTTAGTAGGCCGAAGGGCAATCGTCCGATGCTGCTGGTCGATCTGCTGGACGGCCCCACTTCCGCCGGGAAAATCGATCGATACGGAAAGCTCCGCTCGAGCAGCGTTGGCGAGCAGAGGAGCCAGAAACAGAACACCGAAGAGAAGCGTGTTGCGCATTGCTGATCGAGTCCTTCGGCCATGCTCCTCTGGGGAGCAAATAAGTTAAGTCAGTCGCCAAGAAACCAGTTGGCCAGCATTATTGGCGACGATTTGCGGCCAAGTTTTGACGACCGTCAAACCGATTGTCTAGTATAGACGAGTCAGCACTCCACGGGTCCAGCCCGCCGATTTCCCGTTCGCAGGGACAATTGACAGAAGAGAAAGTTAGAACGAGGCAGAGGAAATCGGCTTTGGATAACACCAGCGCAACAGGGGCGCTGCCGTCGACGTCTCCACAGACAGTCGACGATTGGAGTATGCAAAGATGAGTAGTATTCTGTTCGCGCAAGTGCGCCAGTGGGCCGTTGTGCCCCTTCTTTTCGCTACCGCCCTTGGCCTTGTTGCCGCAACCGCTGCTGCCAAGGGACCAGCGAAGACCTCGGCTCGCCCAGGCCATGAACCAATCGAGCTATTCGACGCTCTGGCGACCGGTAACATCAGCGCGACCGTGATCGCATCCGACTCAACTCGATTGACTGTGCAGATCCACAACGCCACGGATCGCCCCTTGGCCATCCGTCTGCCCGCCGCACTCGGCGCCCGGCCGATCTTGGCTCAATTCGGGCCGTTCCCCGGCGGCGGTCCAGGAAACGGTCCTGGAAATCGTCCTGGCAACAACTCCGGGGCCGGACAGGGACTCGGCTTCGGGATGCCTGGGGGAATGCCTGGCGGGATGCCTGGCGGGCTACCTGGCGCGGGCGGGCCGTTTGGCGGCGGCCCCGGCGGTTTCTTCAACGTGCTGCCCGGCAAGACGGTGAAGAAGCGATTCGACGCCGTCTGTCTTGACCACGGAATGCCCGACCCCAACAAGACAATGCGGTACGAATTGGCCAAACTGACGGAACTGAATACTCAGCAAGACCTCGGTGCGCTGCTTGTCAGCCTCGCGTCGAAGCGAGTCTCACAAGAGACGGCTCAACTTGCGGCATGGAATCTGGCCAACAAGAGGACGTGGAGCGAACTGGCCGCGACGCCCTACATCTCCGCCACTGGCCGGCGCGGGCTTCGCTATTCGACTCGCGACATTCAGGCGGCTAAGAACCTTGTCAAGCAATTGGTTCAATCGCGACCCAAGTCGAGCCAGCCTCCGGTGCGATCGCTGTCGGCATCGTATTCGAATGATTGACCGCGAATATTTTGAGGGAGGGGGGGCGAAATGAGTTTCGCCCGCCTTCTATTTCGGCTTCCGCTCAACGCGTTCAAGCAAACTCGCCTTGGCGCGTTCGAGCGGAAAGGGCACATAGGTCGAGAAGGAGCGGATCTGAGCTTTCATGACCCGTGACTGCCGGCTGGCGATGCGATCGGGTTTGCGCGCCCGCGTCTCCTCGATGCGGGTTCGCTTTTCCTGCTTCTTGAGTCGCTCTAATTCGTCGTCATTGCGATTGATTGCCCGCCCGGTTCTGTTTTGAGCGGCAGCGCCGTCTGCAGCAATACCCGCCCGCTCGCTATCGAGAGAGTACTTGCGGCGTTCAAGCCGGTAGGCGTCAGATTCATATTGCAGTGCGAGTCGATCGAGTCGGAGGATCTCGCGATAGTATCGTTCGCGGGTCTCGGGGTCGAGCACCAATTCAAGCAGCGATTCCAGATAGCGTATCTCGGAAACGATTTCGGCAAGGCCGTAATTCACAGATCGCCCATTGGCGTCGACCTCGGCGCGCTGCCTGTCGAGCGGCCTCAAGCGGGCGTTGACTTCGTCAAGTTTCTTTTGCAACTCCTTGGCCAGACGCTCCTGGTTCTCACCCAATTCGCCGCGCCGAGCCTGCAGGGCGTCCTTACGAACGGCAATCTCTCTCAGCTTGCGTTCGCGCTCAGCGGCACCCGCAGCTTCGGTCTCCGCGACTGTCGCATCCTTGCGCACGATCAACGCCTGGTGCTTGCGAATAACGGCTCGACGAGAGTTGAGGAAGACGGAGGCGGACGCGCCCAAAGCGGTCTCCGCTCGATCGGCGGAAGCCCGCACCTGTTCAATCGTGACCCCCTTGGCGTCGATGCACTCCAAATAGCCGACCATACGGCCCAAGAAGGCAGCGGCCGCATTGCGATCGGATTCTGGCGCCTTTGCGATCCTGCTTGCCGTTGCTTCGGCATAGAGAAGCGACTTGGGATAATCCCGAATCATGGTGGCGACCCAGGTGCGAGCCGAATGGGCTTGGACGCTGTCAGCGATTCGCGTCCATTGTTCGGCCGACTCAAGCGCAGTGCGATACTGTCGCTGGCGAATTCGAACTAGCGTGACCGCGTTGACCAGGTCGCCATCCAAGGCTCCGTCGGCGACCGCCTTGCGATAACTCTTGTCCGCAGCGTCTCGAGCGGAAATGGAAACTTTCCACCCGGGCCCCAGCAATGACTTGACGTGTTTCGCATCAGCGTGAACGACTCCGCCCGCGAAAACGACTAGCGCCACAGCAGGCAAGCTCGCGAGAAGGGGAGTTTGAAGCGGTTTTGCCTTCAACATGCATCAACTCCTTGAGATTAAGCCAATGGACCATCGCCACTTTCTTGTGTGCTCCTGGCCTACACATCTTCCTGGTTGCCAAACTCCATCCTATCGAAATGGGGCGCGGTCGGCAAACAATCTGACGCCTTCGGCAATCGATCAGCGCCTTTCGGCAAGCCCCGTCTTGCTCCGCGTCGCCTTGACCTGGGGCCACTTCTAGCGTGAAATGGGAGGCGTGGTGAAACCGTCAGGAGCAACTCGATGGGCTCGACATTTCAATTTCAAACTCGCACACTACTCACGGTCATCGCCTTAGTCGCGATCGGCTTGGCGTTGAGTGTGAACGCTCCAATCGGCGCCCGCTTGGCGTTCTTGGCCGGGTTGTCATTCTTCTGGATCGGCATCGCTTGCGTAACCGTCGTCGTCGACGCGCGAAGCCGAGGAAACCTGGGCACTATCCTCACTCTGATGTTCGGCCAAGCGATGATTCTCGCAAGCACGTGCGTAATCGTTGTGTCGCTTGGCACCTTTCTGCGAACATTGATCTCGCCCTGGCTGATCATGAGCTGAGCCGAGGTTGCCAGAGTTCCGAGTTCATTGCTGGGGCACGGAAAAATCGCCTTCGCCATCGCGCCAAACGCAGTGGATGTGATTGGCTGGATTGCCCGCCGGATCAGGTTGAGTGTTGACGAATTCGATC
The DNA here is from genome assembly GCA_964635375.1 of uncultured Pirellulaceae bacterium. Classification (GTDB taxonomy): domain Bacteria; phylum Planctomycetota; class Planctomycetia; order Pirellulales; family Pirellulaceae; genus CAZMNY01. The sequence continues at coordinate 97,361 of CAZWOU010000003.1, forward strand.
AGAAACGATGGTCCTTGAATTCGATAATAGTGGCCGACGCCAGGCTTGAGCGCTCCAGCCCAAGCAAAATGCACGTTTTCCGGTCCCCCTTTGAGGATCCTCTGAATCCGCGAGTTGCGAACATCTTCTGGCATGTTGGACGCGTAGACGCCGACCAAGGATCGCATCGTCTTCTTCTGTTCTTCATTGAGTTCGGCGTAGCTCACACCAACTCGTTCGTCTTTGGGCGTCGCTCGCTCACCAGCTCCGCGGATTTCCCGAGGCGCCTTTTTGTCGATGATCGCTTTTGTCTTTTGCTTTGCATCGAGCGAGTTAACAAGATCGAACCCGATCTGCTCTTCACGAGCGAGGATTCGCAGCCCCTTCTTGACTCCAGCAATGTCCGATTTCATTTCGGCCGGGTTGGCCGCGAAGAAAGTCGGCGTGGAGGAAATGACTCGATTGCCTTCGACGGCGAAGTTGAGAGAGAGGTGATGGCCTTCGATGCTCAAGCCCCATTTTGAATCGGCGGCAGGTTTGCCGAACAAAGTGTAATAGTAGCGTTGCGAGTCGCGGATGTTGCCGCCTTCCTTCGACTTCTCCAACTCAGCCAGCACCTTTTCCAGTTCCATGACCTTGAGGGCCTTGTCATAGCCGACTTGGCTGAGCGTTGTGCGGAGCAGAGCGAGCGCTGCCGCTCGCTGGCTCTCGTTCATGTCCTTGATTTGCAGTCCCTTGCGTTCGTTCTTCGGAATGAAATGCCAGTCCGCTCGCTTGGGCGACTCAAAGGGCATCGTGGATTGGATTCGTTGCTTAGCGTCTAGCGAAGCCAGGAACTTCGTCGCAGCCCCGGTCATAGACTCGCCAGTTGCAGCGACGCGCCAACTGGCGGCCGTCGCGGAGGCGGCAAGTGTGACAAGCAGAATGCTCCAGAATAGTCGCCCGTGTTCCATCGTACTTCTCACTTTGGTTCGTTGTGCAGAAAGGAAAGAGCACGACGCGTGTCGCCGTGCAGCGGTCTCAGGTATCGCGTCCCGTGATTGGATAGGCAGTATCCTGGAATCCGACTCCGCTGTGCTCGCCCGGGCAGACGAGGCTGTCCACAAACGCCTCATCCTCAGCCGACAACTCGACCTCAAGGCTTCTCAAGTTATCATCAAATTGAGCTTCCGTGCGCGGCCCGACGATGACTGACGACACGATCGAGTTGGCCATGCACCACGCGAGTGAGAATTGAGAAGCTGTCGTTCCCGCCGCCTGCGACCGCTCATTGATCTGCTGAGAAATCTCCAGACTGGCGTCGCGAAGCTCGGCTTGCTGCATACGCTTGTCGTTTCGTGAAGCGCGACTGCCATCGGGATAATCCTGACCGACTCGGTACTTCCCAGTGAGGATGCCTCGAGCCAGAGGACTGTAGGTCACCACTCCCACGCCATGTTCCCTGGCAAGCGGCAAAAGTTCCACCTCAATGTCACGATTGACAATGTTGTAGAGGGGCTGAACACAGACAAAGCGTTCGAGTCCAAGTCGATCGCTGGTCCATAGCGCTTCGCACAGCCGCCAAGCGCGGAAATTGGAACAGGCGACATAGCGCACCTTGCCGCTCCGCACCATATCGTCCAGAGCGCGGAGCGACTCTTCAATTGGCGTGTCGTAGTCCGGCGTGTGCTGGTAGTAGATGTCGACATAGTCGAGCCCTAGGCGGCTCAGGCTGGCGTCCAAGGCTCTCATCAGGTGACCTCGACTGGCGCCTCGATCATTGGGGCCATCGCCCATGGGTTGAGAGCCCTTCGTCGCCAAAACCACGTCGTCGCGGCGGTCTGCGATAGCTCGACCTACGATCGCTTCGGATTCGCCGACATTATACATGTCAGCGGTATCGACAAAGTTGATCCCCAGGTCGAGCGCCTTGTGAATAATCCGAGCTGAGTCGTTTTCGCTCGTCTGCCCTCCGAACATCATCGTCCCCAAGCAAAGGGGCGAGACTTTCAGGCCAGATCGGCCCAAATTGCGATATTCCACCGTCGTGCTCCATTGCCTGTGATCATCTCGCCAACTCAGAGGGTTCAGTATACGCGTCTCGCAGCGCCTACCACAGTACCGAATGGCTCGTGGGCGAGTCGCCTACGCCTCCGAATCTGCGAACGGGCTCTCACCGTTCTCATCAAAGGGCGATTCGATGATGTTCGAGGTTTGCCCCATCCGGATTTCGAGCTGATAACCGTTCGCCTTGAGGATCACACAAAAGGCGACAAACGTGGCCGAAACGCCAGCAAGCAGCGACAACCATACTCCAGCCGCGCTGACCGAACCGGCGCCGGCAAGGAACCAAACGGCGACCAACGGAAGTAGGACCATCAGCGAGAAGTAGCTAATCAGTACGGCCAGTGTCCCGCGAGTGTGGGTGGGGAGTAGAATCCCCATCAACAAGGGTGTCGCAAACATCAGCATGAACATACTGGAATACACGGCTAAGACCAGTGACATGGCCAGCGATTCCGAGTTCCCGCCGACTTGAGTGACGAACCGGCACAACGCCATGGCGAAGCCAAAATAGAACATCACAAGCATGATCTCGAGAATCCCAAAACGCCTTTCGTTTCCGCTCGAATTTACTGCGGGGCGCCGCACCCGCCAGCCAATGACAATCCGGCCAAGCCAAAGCGGCGCTTGAGCGGAAAGGAATATCAGCGGGATCATGAGATTCACTTGAAACAATGCCCGAAGCCACTGCTCATTGACACCCGTGGCTATTAGCAGCAGACCCTCGTTGAAGCCGATCACAACCATGGCAAAGGCAATCGGCCAGCGAACCCAGAAGCGGTTGGGCCCAATGGTCGCCCACAGCGCCATGAAACCGAGTTCGCCCATGACGCAACCGCCTGCAAAAGCGCCCGCGAATTCGTTTGGGAGGCGGGTCGCCGCAAGCAGAGCGATGCCGTTGAGCACAAGCGAGTAGAGGAAGAAACCGGTAACCAGACCGACTCCACGCATGTCTTCTTTTGAGAGCTGTTTCACTGGCAACCACCTGCGGCAACAATTCCGATCCCAACACGCCGACAACGAATGGTCACACCACGTGGAAAGCAAGAGTGGGACTCAAGAGAACAGAGTATAACTTGGCTTGTCCGATTACGCGGGTCGGGAACGTAAATCGAACATTGGAACTTTCACCGCCAGCGCGATCCGTGTCAAGCTCCCCGAACGAACCCGGCGTCAAATCGATCCCCACTGCAACAAGCCCTCTCGGCCTCCACAACTTTGCCCCTTCGGCGTTTTCTTGTGAAGAATTGGCGTATCTTGATACTCATCTACGTCCCAGTCGCCGACTCACCCAGCCCGATATTATCCCAAGGTGCCGCCCATGAGAATCGACCGAATTGAGTTGTTTCACGTCGCGATGCCGCTGATTTCTCCTTGGCGAACAGCTTATGGAGAAGATGCCGAGGTCCACTCAGTGCTCTGCCGCATGAGCAGTGGCTCGGTGTCAGCGTGGGGCGAGAGCTCGCCGCTCGCCGCGCCCTGCTACAGCCCGGAGTGGGGGGGAGGCGTGTTCGCCGCCGTAGATCAATGGATGGCGCCGCGGGTGATCGGAAGGGAGATCGAGACCGGCCAACAACTGCAATCCGAGTTGGCCATATTCAAGGGAAATCCCTTCGCCAAGGCCGTTCTCGACACCGCCTGGTGGTCGCTGAAAAGCCGTGTGAGCGGCACACCATTGCACCGCTTGCTGGGAGCAAATCGCGACATTGTTGCCGTCGGTGCGGATTTCGGCGTGCTCGACAGCATTGAAGAACTGCTCGAAGTCGTCGATCGAGCCGTCGACGAGGGCTACCCACGTGTCAAACTCAAATTCCGCCCCGGTTGGGACTTGCCCATGCTGCGAGCCGTTCGAGACCGACACCCCGAACAGCCAATCCACATCGACTGCAACAGCGGCTACCGACTGGGCGACCTCGAGTTGTTTCGAGCCATCGATCGACTCCAATTGGAGATGATCGAGCAGCCGCTTCGCCATGACGATGTCCTGGATCACGCCCAATTGCAGAGCGCCATTGAGACTCCTGTCTGCCTGGACGAGAGCATCGTTTCGGTCGAAAGCGCGAGGCAGGCGATTCAAGTTGGGGCCTGCAAGTACGTTAACGTCAAGCCTGGCCGAGTCGGAGGGTTGACCCCAGCCGTCCAGATACACGATCTTTGCCGCGACGCAGCCGTACCCTGCTGGGTCGGCGGGATGCTGGAGAGTGCGACCGGCGCGGCGATCTGCGCCTCGCTCGCGATGCTCGGCCAGTTCACCTATCCCGCCGATATCTTTCCCAGCAGTCGTTTCTACGCTGAGGACCTGAGCGACGATCCGCTGATGCTCTGCGCCCCAGCCGGACAGAGGGTCCCTTCCGTGGCCGCGCCAGACGTGATTCCCGAGCCGAATCCGAACCGCTTGAGACAACTTTCTTTACAGCAATCCGTTCACGAATAGGGCAGTCCCAGCGTGAGAGCTTGCTCGGGCAAACAGCCGCTTTCCTTGTTTTCTTAGCGATTGCGGGGCCTCCTATGCTCCGAAGCCACTGGGCGACTATTGTCGTGTTTCTCGTGGCCGTTGCTCGAATCGCAGGATGGGTGGCCACAAAAAGCACGAGAAGGAAAAGGGCGTCGGCCGGCGCGGCGTTCTTCACGCCAGATGAGAAAGCAAGACGGTCAGAAGGGAGAAACGGACAGGGTGAACCAAAAACAAGCCAGGGGGCTTCATCGCGTCTGGCTCCCCCACCGTGGCGAGGAAACGAGACAGCTTTGCGAATCTCGGCAAACAAGGGCTGCTGCCATCTTGTTCCGACCCCCCTTCATGCCCGATAATTTCAAAATCAGTTGGCGCTCACCGCGCCGTGCTCCCCCAAGTTCCTTCCGCTGGCGAAACATGTCCCAAGATAAAGACTCCACCCAATCGAAACGGATTCTCCTGGTCGACGACGATGCCGAGATCATCGACGCGATGGAATACGCTCTTGCTGCAAAGGGCTACACAATTCTCATCGCTCGCGACGGAAATCAAGGGCTCGCGATGGCCGAGCGAGAAGATCCCGATCTCGTTGTGCTCGACATGATGATGCCGAAACGCAGCGGATTTCTCGTACTGGAGAAGCTTCGCCGCACTCGCGAAACTCCGCTCCGCGTGATCATGATCACCGCCAACGAGGGAAGTCGTCACAAGGCCTACGCCGAAATGTTGGGTGTTGACGAATACATCCGCAAACCATTCGCCATGGACCGACTGGTCGACAGCGTTGGCCGACTGCTCGCCGACGCGGCTGGATAACCTGTCGAAGGGCGACTATTGCGGCATTGAGGCGGACATGGCGCGTGCGCCCAGGCCTCGACTTCGTGAAAACCGTAACGAATAGTTGCCTCAATTCGTGTCGCGCGGCGCGGCTGGTCGATTTGGCTTTTAGAAAAAATATCTTTGTGGTTTCAATCCGCGACAGTCAAACGTGTTGCGCATCCCGAGATCGATTTTCGAGCGGTGGGGTGGTCTTTTGCATAACGATTCGGCTTGTCGGATTCAGATATCCGAATTATTGTTGAACAGTGAAGTAGCGAAGAGATTCATCCGCTGCGGAGAGCCCAGCCACCGAGAAGACGTGGTTTGAGGCTGGGTGAGAGCCGCAGTAGCCGCGAACGCTCTTTTTCAATCTCTCTTGATGCAGGCGCGCTTTATTCGCCGAGGCCGGGACTTGTAACACCGGCCTGTGCCGCCTCCACGGTACGACCCCCCGTATTGGTCTTGCTGTTTTCTTGTGCGCCTCAACGTCCCCTTCCGTCGGCTGTCGCGTCGTCACTGGTATTCGTGACTGACAAGACGAGTCTCTGGAGTGCTGCGCCTGGCCACATCAATTGGTCCGCGCGAGGAAGCCTGCGGGGCGAGGATTGAAGCGTGGGAGCGAACGTCAACGGGCGAGCAAGCGTTGGAACAGAGAAACTCGAATCGGCCGCCTCGATAGCGGCCAGTGATCGTCGTTTGGCTACGACGAAGGAGGATTTCATGGCAGGCTCAGACATGATCGGCCTGGTCGCCGAACAACAAGACTTGAACCGCTTTCAAGACCGCAACTGGGTGGGGACATTTGAGCAATACCTCGATCTCGTTCGCGCCAATCCTGGCATTACTCGCAATGCCTACGAACGCCTGTACGACATGATCATGTCCTATGGGGTCGATATTCAGGAGTCGTCGCGGGGCGACCGCAAGTCCCACTACCGGTTCTTTGACGATCCGGACAACCGCGGTCGCGACGCGGTCTTTGGGCTCGACAGCGAGCTGGAAATGTTGGTCAACGCGTTGAAGAGCGCGGCAGCGGGATATGGCATTGAGAAGCGGGTGCTGCTGCTGCACGGCCCCGTGGGCAGCAGCAAAAGCACGATCGCCCGACTACTCAAGCTGGGGCTGGAATCGTACAGCGCAACCGACCAAGGCGCTCTCTACACGCTCGGCTGGGTCGGCGAGGACGGCGAGATCGCCTGGTGCCCGATGAACGAGGAACCGCTTCATCTGACGCCCGATCGTTTTCGGCCCGATTTCGAACGCATACTGAACGCCGAATGCTCCAATGGCCAACGTCGCTTGCAGATCTGTGGACAGCTCGACCCCTTCTGCCGCCACATGTACGCGGAGAAGTTGGCTCAATACGGAGGCGATTGGTCGCGAGTCGTCAAGGATGTCCGCGTGAAGCGCGTTGTGCTCAGCGAGCAGGACCGAATAGGCATAGGGACGTTTCAACCGAAGGACGAGAAGAACCAGGATTCGACCGAGTTGACCGGCGACATCAACTATCGCAAGATCGCCGAGTTTGGCAGCGACAGCGACCCTCGAGCCTTCAACTTTGACGGTGAATTCAACGTCGCCAATCGGGGTCTGATCGAGTTCATTGAGGTGCTCAAGTTGGACGTTGCCTTTCTCTACGACCTGCTTGGCGCCAGCCAAGAGCACAAGATCAAGCCGAAGAAGTTCGCCCAGACGGACATCGATGAGGTCATTATTGGGCACACCAACGAGCCCGAGTACCGGCGTCTTCAGAACAACGAATTCATGGAGGCATTGCGTGACCGGACGGTCAAGATCGACATTCCCTACGTCACGCGCCTGGATGACGAAATCTTGATTTACGAAAAGGACTACAACGCTGACAAAGTACAGGGCAGGTTCATTGCTCCGCACACGATTGAAGTCGCGGCTATGTGGGCGGTCTTAACGCGGCTTGAGGAGCCCAACAACGCAGGCCTGACTTTAATGCAGAAGATGAAGCTCTACAACGGCAAGTCATTGCCAGGATTTACCGAGGAAAACGTCAAGGAACTGCGAGAGGAATCAGCCAGCGAGGGCCTACACGGGATCTCGCCGAGGTATGTGCAGGACAAGATCTCCAACGCCTTAGTCGCACATGCGGACGCCAATTCGATCAACCCATTTATGGTGATGAACGAACTGGAAAACGGCCTCAAGCATCATTCGCTTATCAACAGCGAAGAGACGAAAGGCCGTTACCGCGAGCTCTTGGCCGACGTCAAGCAGGAGTATGAAAACATCGTAAAGAACGAAGTGCAGCAGGCCATTGCGGCGGATGAAGACGCTCTCAAACGACTCTGCGGAAACTACATCGACAACGTAAAGGCGTACACCCAACACGAGAAAGTAAAGAACAAGTTCACTGGGCAGTACGACGAACCTGACGAGCGACTGATGCGCTCAATCGAAGAGAAGATCGACATTGCCGACAGTCGCAAGGATGATTTCCGTCGCGAAATCATGAACTACATCGGCGCGCTGTCAATTGACGGCAAAGTCTTCGACTACAAGACCAATGAGCGTCTCTACAAGGCGTTGCAGCTCAAGCTGTTCGAGGACCAAAAAGACTCCATCAAATTGACCAGTTTGGTGTCCAATGTCGTCGACCAAGAGGCCCAGCAAAAGATTGACGTCGTCAAGGGCCGGCTGATTCGAAACTACGGCTACGACGAAGAGAGCGCCACCGACGTGCTTCACTATGTCGCAAGCATTTTTGCCCGCGGCGACGTGAAGGACTAGACCACTTCGCTCCCAGACCTCGGCAGCCGCTTCCAGCGGCGTTCGAGCCAACATCTCGGCGCGGAAACGCGGCTGCGGGCGAGAGTCCTCGGCTATGGCCAACAGGACCCGACGCGATGGCAACACGAATCGACAATGACCGAGCCAGATTTCGCCAAATCGTTCGCGGGCGGATTCGTCGCAATCTGCGCAAGTACATCACGCAAAGCGAAATGATCGGCCGCAAGGGCAAGGACTTCGTCAGCATCCCGTTGCCGCAACTCGATGTGCCCCAATTCCGCTATGGGAAGAACGGGAGCGGCGGGGTGGGGCAAGGCGACGGCGAACCTGGGCAGGCCGTCGCCCCGGGAGATGGCGAATCTGGGCAAGGCCAGGCTGGCTCCGATCCCGGCGGACATGTGTTGGAAGTCGAGGTGACATTGGACGAATTGGCGGAGATGCTTGGGGACGAGTTGGAATTGCCCCGCATCGAACCGAAAGGCGAAGCCAACATCACCCAAGACAAATCGCGTTACCGAAGCATTCGCCGCGTGGGGCCCGAGTCGTTGCGGCATTTCAAGCGAACGTATGTCGCCGCACTCAAACGGCAATTGTCCGAGGGCGTCTACGCCCCCAGCAACCCTCGCGTCATTCCAATCAAAGACGACAAGCGGTATCGCAGCTGGGAAACCGTCTCGGAACCACAGGCGAATGCCGCGGTCATCTACATGATGGACGTCTCCGGCTCGATGACTGACCAACAAAAGGCCATCGTACGGACTGCCGCGTTCTGGATCGATACTTGGTTGAAGAGCCAATACGAGGGAGTCGAACGGCGCTATATCATCCATGACGCTGCGGCAAAGGAAGTAGATGAACACACCTTCTACCATACGCGCGAAAGCGGAGGCACCAGGATTAGCTCGGCCTATCGAGTGTGTCAAACCGTGATCGAACGCGACTTCCCTCCGGCTGACTGGAACATCTACTGCTTTCAATTCTCGGACGGAGACAATTGGGGGGACGACACGAAGCGAGCCGTATCGATGCTCGAAGAGACGCTTGTCCCTGCTTGTAACCTCTTCTGCTACGGGCAAGTCGATAGCCCTTATGGCAGCGGCGACTTCATTCGCATCTTGAAGCCCATTCTCGATCCGCTTGAGAACGCCGCAATTCATGAGATCAAAGATAGAGACGCAATTTTTGAATGCCTCAAGTGCTTCCTAGGGAAAGGTGTTTGAGCATCCCAGGAGGAGGAATGCGTCCCGCAATCCGGAGGACAACTATGACTGAGATTCCCCAACGCTCGACAACATGCTATCGCGTTCAAACCGGTTTGATGGAGTTGATCGTCGACGCCGCATCGCCAACCGAGGCGATTGTCATCGCTCGCGAACAGCTTTGCCTCGAACTGCCAAGACTCTGGGATGTGATTCAAGCTATCCCAGACGAACGATTTGATGTCGAACTCGAGCAGGCAGCTTCCGAATCGCGCCCGTCCGAAACAAAGGACACCCTTAGCAGCGAGGCGGCGTAACATGGCCGCGGCCCACAAATTCCGAGAACTCGATGAGCGACTTTCCGCGATCCAAGCGGACATGGAACGCTACGCCGCCCAATACGGGCTCGATTTCTTTCCCACCGTGTTTGAGCTCGTCGACCACGACCAGCTCAGCGCAATCGCGGCCTATGGCGGCTTTCCGACTCGCTACCCTCATTGGCGATTCGGCATGGAATACGAGCGGCTCTCGAAGGGCTATTCGTATGGACTGCAGAAGATCTACGAGCTCGTCATCAACAACGACCCTTGCTACGCGTACTTGCTGGCAAGCAACGAAATGACCGACCACAAGCTGGTGATGGCCCATGTCTATGGACATTGCGACTTCTTCAAAAACAACGCCTACTTCGCCCACACGAATCGGAAGATGATCGATGAGATGGCCAACCACGGCAACCGGATCCGTCGTTACATGGACCGCTTCGGCGTCGACAAGGTCGAGACGTTCATTGACGCTTGCCTCAGCCTGGAAGGACTGATCGACGTCCACTCGACTTTCATTCAGCGGCGTGACGAAGCGCGTTCGCGGTTTGACTTTCCCTCGCCAACCGAAGCGGACGAAGAGCCGCCGAAGTCGGCGAGGTTTCGCTCCAAGGACTATTTGGATTCCTTCGTTAACCCGAGAACCACAGGCACAAAGGCAACGGATGAGGAAGAAACTGCCAACTCTGGGTTGACGGCGGCCCATCCCAGCGGGGACGTCCTACAGTTCTTGCTCGAACACGCGTCCCTAACGCCGTGGCAGGCCGATATCCTCTCCATCGTTCGAGACGAGTCCTACTACTTCGCTCCCCAAGGGCAAACAAAAATCATGAATGAGGGTTGGGCCACGTTCTGGCACTCCACCATCATGACGCGGCACGGAATCGAACCTGCCGACCTCGTCTGCTACGCCGACCATTGCGCCGGAACGCTGGCGAGCTCGCCCACCCGACTGAATCCCTACAAACTGGGCGTGGAACTATTTCGGGATATTGAAGACCGCTGGAACCAAGGACGGTTTGGCAGCGAGTACGAGAACTGCGATGACATCGCCGAGAAGCGCCAATGGAACACGCGTGCCGGATTGGGGCGCGAGAAGATTTTTGAGGTGCGAAAGATACACAACGATGTGACCTTTGTCGACGAGTTTCTCACGCTAGAGTTCTGTCGTCGCCACAACATGTTCTCGTTTGGATACAACGAAAACCACGACCAATACGAAATAGAGAGTCGACAATTCGATGCGGTCAAGCAGCAACTGCTGTTTAACCTCACCAACGCCGGACGGCCGCAAATCGTGGTCGGCGACGGCAACCACAGGAATCGAGGCGAATTGCTGCTGCAACACAAGTACGGCGGCGTCGAGTTGAAGACGAGTTACGCCACCGGCACGCTCGCCAACTTGCACTCGCTTTGGCGACGTCCCGTCCACCTCGACACCGTGCTCGACGACCAGCCCATACGCTTGACATTCGACGGCTCAAATCACTCGAAAGAAGAACTTGCAGCACCGGAAGCGTCCGCTGGCCAGGCCGCGATCGTGATCACCAACTGACGCGTGACGTCCGCCAGTGCGCGATCGTCTCAACGGCGGCGCGGCGTTCCATCACATAACCGTAGGCTTTCAACATGAATATGCGAAACGCACTCGACCGCGCTCTCGCCGTCAATCCAGGCGGTCTTGCCATAGTCCGCGCCCAATACGGCTCAGCCGAACTCGATCTGTCCAGTGTGGACACCATGGCTTGCGAGCTGAGCGGAATCACCTTCTCTCCGACAGACGCCGCTGCGATCGGGCCAAGTAATTTGCGGGCGATTGCCGATGAACTCGTTGCCAAACTGAGATACTTATCCGAGCCGCTGACAGTGATCGAGTGCGACGAGGCCATTCAAGCAGCCCAACTTCGATCGTCGCCGCCGCGGCAAGACGAGAAACAGAACAAGCTCTCCTACTTCGAGTGCCTTGTCCGGCCAAGCCAACTCTCGCTCGTACGCGTTGAGCGAACAGAGGAAGGAGGCCGCCGGTTGATACCATTTCGGCTAACCCGGGAGATGCTATTGCAGGCGATCTGCGATATCGATGCGTCCTGTAAGCCGAAGCCGGTTGCCGCTCCGCCTCGAAGAGAATCTCGTCGTCGTTAGGGACCTCCCCAACCAAGAAGAGCGTCCTCGCGAAGAGGGACCGTTTCTGCCTTTCTCCAACGGGACACGTGCCCTCTCCCGCTCCCCACAGCCCGTGTTATCATGTCAGCCTAGCTGACTACCACACCGAGCCAAATACGCTGGAGAGCAACGTATGAGCCATGGGCGCCCTGCGGTCAATTTACCGGAACCTTCCATCACGCCGACCGAAGGTTGGCATTGCACCCACATCTACTACCAGTTTGATCGCGCCGTGCTGGCAGGCATGTCAGACGACCAAGTTTGCCGAGGCCGCGCCGAAATGATCGCAGTCCTCGACCCCGCCGCCGATAACTCGCCGCAGCGTTTGCAGACGAGCATCGTCAGCGGTCACAGAGCCGATCTGGGATTGGCGTTGATGGATCCCAATCCGTTGGTCATCGACAGTGTGCATCAGCGACTGTCCGCCTCGGCTCTCGGTCCGGCGCTGAAGAGCACCTACTCCTACGTCTCGGTCACCGAAATCTCGGAATATGTCCCCAGCGTGGAACAGTATTCAGCCCGCTTGCTCGGCGAAGGCGAGACCGCCGGAAGCCCCTCATTTGAAGCCAAAGTTAAGGACTACAAAGAGCGCGAGCCGATCATGCGGCGGCAGCGGCTCACGCCAGACTTTCCCGACTGGCCGGTCATGTGCTTCTATCCCATGAACAAGAAACGGAAGGTGGGCGAGAATTGGTTCACCTTGCCGTTCTCCGAGCGAAATAAGTTAATGTCCGAGCACGCCCGCACTGGCATGGGGTTTGCCGGAAAGGTCTTCCAGTTAATCGGTGTCGGAATCGGCCTGGACGACTGGGAATGGGGGGTCGCATTGTGGGCGCGAAACCCGGAACACCTTACCGACATCGTCTATAAGATGCGGTTTGACGAGGCTAGCTCCAGGTACGCCGAATTCGGGCCATTCTATACCAGTTACATTTGTTCAGCCGAAGATGTGCTAGATCATTGCCTAGTGGGAACTTGATGGGCGACGAAGACCAATACGGGAAAGACGGGCCGAGTAAGCCGGACGGTGCGGCCAATCCGTATCAGTCACCCGTCGCCAATGAATCCGACTCGTTTCGACCTGAACACGGTCATGTCGACTATCGCGAGCCGCACCGGGGCACGCTGGTGTTGCTGCTTGGGCTCGGCGCTATGGCAGGCTTCGTGTTGTCCTTTGTCTGCTGTCTACCCATGACGTTCGCCACCGCTCCAATCGGATTGGCCGCCTGGCTGATGGCTCGCCACGACATTCGCAAGATCGATCAAGGGTATATGGACGAACGCGGCCGCTCTCAAACTGTCCTGGGCTCGGTAATCGGGCTCACCTTCGGCATCTTTTCCCTTCTCGTCTCAATTGGCATTCTGTGCTTTGTGGCTCTGATTATCTTTGGCGCGACCTCGAGCCTCTGAAGAAGCTTCGAGCCTACAACTCTGAGATTATCGCGTTCGCGAAGGGCTCGCGCTTCGAGGTTCTAATCCGAGGGAATCAAGACCAGTCGAATGCGGGTGCCGCGAGGCGGAATTCGGCCGGGGTAGGCTTCGTAGAGCAGAGACGAATTTTCTTTGCTGCTCTTGATGGGCAGGTCCAACATCGCGCTGGGAAAATTGGACACGCAAATCAGATCCCCCGCGTCTGCCAGGTAGTGCTCGAAGGGCTTGCCATCGACCATTTCTTCCCAAAAGCCACTTCCCGCAAACACGAACGGATGCTGAATCTCTTCCTTCGTCTTAGTATTTCGAATCCACTCCTGAGCTTTGACGGAGCGGCGTTTTCCGTCTTTGTCGATCCACAAAATGTGGACATCAATCACCTGGCCATTCGCGGGAAGGTATGCCGGATCAAACTGGACAGGTCGGCCGGCCTTGGCGCCGACCGCCAGCAGGGCCGCGTGAACGAACCGCGATGGGCAGTCGACCGAGATCACGGATTCGTGCTCCTTGGTCCCCCGAGGGCAGGCGAACATTTCCAAGACGCCACGGCTAAGACAGACCTTTCCGTCGATGACAACCCATTTTCGTTTCATGTCGACCCAGAGGCCGAACTTGTCGCTGAGAGACGTCAACCCAGTGAGTTTCGCGATCTTCACGCCAGCGGGCTTCGTCGTTTCGGGCTCCGTCGTTTCGGGCTCCGTCGCCTGGGATTTAGACAGCGCTGCTTTAGCGTCCTCAGGTAGCGGCACCGGAGTTGCCTCTGCACCGCTGGCCGGGCTGGCTTTGGGGGCCGGCTTCGGCTCTTGTCCGCTAAGCGAAGACGAAACCAAGGCAAGAGAAATCAAAGCGAGTGTGATTGATCGGTGCAACTCATAGCTCCTCGTTGAAGCCGCCAGCATGTGCGGCGCAGCAAATAACTGCAATCGCCAACGCTCGGGGTGCATTCAATGCGGTGGTTGGTAAGATACCGGATTGCGATCACCTGACCGTTCCCCTATCTCTTCAAGTCTAGTTCGGCTTTCTCGCAACGCGGAACCATGTGGCTAGAGTTATTGTATCGAGAATGCAGACTATTTTCACCAATCACAGAAAAACGCCAGAGCTAGCCGCCAAGAAGCATGGCAAGAGAGAGTCGGGTTTGGATCGATCGAATTGGGCCGCGTGGACGCAATATCTGGAGAAACGGTGCAATCGGCCCAGCCTCTGCGAGATCTTGGACTCCCCTCGCACGGCGCCGCTGGGGTGGTGTTTGCCCCAGCGAGCCGCTGAGTCGAAACCGCTCATCGAACTCCTCCACGAGTCTCGGAAAGGGCGAGCGACCACCCTCAGGGGCGAATCCATCGCGCAAACTGCGACCTGCTGGCTGAGCCCGGGGCCTGTCGATCTCGATGATGGAGTTGCCGTAACGCGACCTTTGTCTCGGCAAGCGACTCCGATCGATGTCCAGGCGAGTTCTCTGGACCCGCTCGGCGAGTCCTCCGACGCTGACGCCGAACTCAGTCTGGCCTACGATTGTCTGGCGTGGGCTGACGCGATTCCCTGGCTGGCGTCCGCGATCCCCGAAACGACTTGGAATGAACTGCTCGAGGCTATTCTCCAAGTAGCGGAGCAGGCCGACCTGGGACGATTGGACTGCCCACTTGCCGCACAACTGCTCACTGGCGAACTGCCCTTTCGTTTGGCCTACGGCCTCCCGGAGATCGACGCCTGTTTCGCCCTCTCGGCGCCCGCGAACGAAATGATGTCTCGAGCTGCGATTGAGCTGCTCGACGATGACGGGCTGCCGCACGCTTCGCAACTGCCAATCTTTCGCCCCCTAATGGCCAGTTGGACTCGCTGTCAGTTGCTCGCCACGACTACAGCTCTCGGCGAGCGAGCGCGGGGCCGCCGAAACGCAAACGCCAAGAGGTCAAGCTCGGCTCGAAAGGCTGGGGCCAAAGAGCTTGCAGGTGACTCGATCCAAGACTCGGCGTTCGACAAGCAAGGTCTAATTCAATACGAACTGGGCGCCGCGCAAATCCTTCGGCTGACCCGACGCGATGGCGGCCAGATTCTCACCGATGGACCGGGAGGCGAATGGTGCGAACCATTCTTCCAAGCCTTATTCAAGCTGACAGGCAGTGAACAGCAGCAGGCCGCCGCGCGGAATATCCTGCCTCGCGGTAAGAAACTTTGGCCCGTCGAGAGAGCCAAAACCAAGAGGAGCAAGACGGCTGCCTTTTCCCCCAGCGTCTGCTCCGAGTGGGCGGGATTGGTCAATATGCGGCCGGAGTGGAAGAGGAACTCGCCTCAATGGGCGGCCTGCTTCCACCATCAGACGCTCCAAACTGAACTTATTGTTGGCAAACAGACCCTTTGTCGCGGCGATTGGCCCTTGGCCGTAACTGTTGACGGACGACCGCTAAAGCCGGTGTCCGACTGGACGGAAGCCTGTTGGTTCAAAGATTCCGATGTGAACTATCTTGAATTGGAAATTCAATTGAACGGCGGCTGGCGCGTACAACGACAGTTGCTACTGGCGTTGGAGGACGATTTTCTGTTTGTCGCGGACGCCGTCTTGAATGAAGACCGCCCCAGTAAGGAAAGCGATACGGCCGACATTGGATACGTCGGGCAACTTCCGATCCTGGAATCTATCGTCTTTCGCCGAGCCAAAGAGACTCGCGACGGCATGTTGTGCGGCAACGAGAACAAGCCCCTCGCGAACGGACTACCACTTGCTTTGCCCGAATGGCGAATTGAAAAATCGATTGGCGAACTGACCAATACAGTGCAAGGTCTTCAGCTCGAAATCCACACCACCGGCGCGGCGCTATACGCTCCCCTATTCTTCGATCTATCCGCGTCTCGCCTGAAACGCGAGCCAACTTGGAGAAGACTGACCGTGGCTCGCCAGCTGGCCATCGAACCGAGCGACGTGGCGGTTGCCTACCGCATCGAAACAGGTTCCAAACAGTGGCTCATCTATCGCTCGCTCGCAGCCAGTGCGAACCGAACCGTGCTCGGACTAAACTTGGTAAGTGAGTTTCTCTGTGCACGTTTCAATCGACGAGGGGATGCTGAGACGATTATTGAAATCGAATGATAGTGAATCTTTTGGCGAATGAAGAATGTCTGACTTGAAGCGTGTCATTTCCGATAATATCAACGGCATTCGCGAGCGGATCGAGTCGGCCGCAGTTTCTGCCGGCCGGCAGGCTAGCGAGGTCACGCTGGTTGGAGTCACAAAATACGTGGCCCCGCCACTCGCCAGACTCGTCGTCGAATCGGGTGTGGCCGACCTGGGCGAGAGTCGGCCTCAAGCGTTGTTGCAAAAGGAAGAAGCCCTGCGAGATCTTCCGAATGTAAGGTGGCATCTGATCGGCCAACTCCAGCGCAATAAAGTCCGCCGTGTTATTACACTGGCCCACCTGATTCACTCGGCAGACCGTTGGAAACTGCTGCGCACTCTGCACCAGGTCGCGGAAGAACTCGACATCGAGCAAGTCGACGTGCTGCTGGAAGTGAACATTTCTGAAGATGAGACCAAGCATGGTTTTCAGGCCGACTCGCTTCCCGAAGTACTCGACCAACTCGGCAGCATCCCCCGAATTCAAGTGGCCGGGTTGATGGCGATGGCGGGACGCACCGCCAGCGACGCCCAAGTTCAGCGTCAGTTTGCCGCGTGCCGTGAACTCAGAGACCAGCTTGTCGCCAATTCGCCAGCCAACGCTCCTCTGCACGACTTGTCGATGGGCATGAGTGGCGATTATGAGCTCGGCATCAAAGAAGGCGCCACCATCGTTCGAATTGGCTCGGGACTGTTCGAAGGAATCGCAAATGATTGAACTCGAGCGCCATCGTGAGGGAGTCATTCTTCCAGTGAAAGCCCAACCTGGTTCGCGGCGAAACGAGGTCCGCGGCGAGCATGACGGGTCCCTTAAGGTCTGTGTGACTCAGGTCGCTGAGAAGGGCAAGGCCAACAAGTCACTCATTCATCAACTCGCCAAGTCGCTTGGGCTGCGCAAGTCGCAGATCGAGTTGCTTGGCGGCGCCAGCTCGTCCGAGAAGAAATTTCTCATCCGTGAAGTGGAGCCACTAGAGCTGGAAGCCAAACTCAATCAACTCCTCACCAGTTAG
>CAZWOU010000004.1:0-29869 GCA_964635375.1 uncultured Pirellulaceae bacterium
CCCCGACACGCGGATTATGATTCCGCTGCTCTAACCAGCTGAGCTACTCCGCCATGCAAGTTCAAATCACAGCAAGTTCAAATCACAACCCGATGCCAGGCGAGTGGGGTTGGGATTTTGAATGACACATCTTACCGAAAACGTCGAGTGAGTAAAGCGGTGGTGGGTGGCGGATGAGACTCTTGGCGGAACAAGGAGGCGTTGGCGGGGTGGGGAGCTAGGGGCGGTCGGTTTCGGAGAGAAAACGGCTGAGTCGGCTCAGATTGCGGCCAAAAAGTTCGCTCGATAGGTAGCTCTCTCCGATTTGCATTTTGGCTTGCCCAACTAACCTCGCTCCGTCATAAGTGCTGACCCAGCGGCCCTGGCGGTCGAGATTGGAGAGGATGCGACGCACCTCACCTGGCTCAACGGCCGATTGCGCGGACGCGAATCCCTCACCGAAAGACTTGTCATCCGCCTTCCGCAGCGACTGATGGCGGCGGGCGAGTTCGTCGAGACGCGAGTCCCATTTCCAGCCGTAGTGGGCGGGAAGATTCGAGTCGTCGTAGGTCAACGTGTACGTCTTGCCTCGGCGGTTCATGTAGAGGGGCCGGTTAGTCTTCAACTCGTAGTAGCGAGCCAAACGGCCGTCCGCCAATAAGGACGCCCGTAGGTAGGCCAGCGCGCGAGGGATGGGCTGCAGGTACTTGCGGTCCTTGGTCGCCAGCGAAATCTTCATCAACGTGTCGATTGCCTCCTGCGATTCGTCACCGCTGATTCCCGGGGGCTCAAACTTGCGAGCCCAAATGGGTTGCATTTGATAGTTGTACTGTTGAGCCCAAGCGGGCTGCGGATCGGGCATCTGGGCGCTGATCAAGAAGTTGCCCAACTCGCGCAGCGCGCGGAGATACTTCTCGTCTCGGTAGATTTCGGCGGCTTCGATCAGCGTTTGGGCAACGTAGCCGGCGACATTGTCGTTGAGCGTATACATGTCCCAGTAGTTTTTGATGCGACCCTCGTTGCGCCAGTCGTATTGCGGGTAGCTGGCCGGCATCGCGGGCGGCCGCGGCGCACTCTCACTGTCCCAAACCTGCGGGAAAGCGCCGTTGGGAAACTGGGCCTGCAACATTGCGTCGAGCGAGGTCTGAGCGGCTTGGCGGATCTGCGGATGGCGAAAGCCGTGGGCGCGATCGGTGTGGATCAACAAGCGGATAGCCGACTGGGTGATGCCGTCATCGAGCGTCGAGTTGTTCTTGCCCTGCCCTTTCCCGTTGCGGTACGCAGCCGTTCGCGGGCTGCGCGAATCGAAGTCGACCGAGTTGGTCCAGCCTCCGGATTTGAGCTGGCCATGGATCACGGCCAGAGCAGCGTCCGTGGCGGCGTTCAAGTAGAACGCGTCTCCGGTCGCATCGTAGGCCTGCAAATAGGCGAGTCCCACAGTGGGCGTGCCGGGTGGTTGGACCCAGATCTGGTCGGCCGTGGCGCGGCCCTCTCCCCATCGCTGGCCAGTGTCAAGCGAGTAAAAGTAGACATAGCCGCCATGGCTGGCCAGTCGGTCGTGATAATACTTCGCAGCTTGCTCCATCGCCGCGATCGATTCTTGTCGCAACTTAGCCGGCTCGTCGGCGACTACGAGTTTCGGAGTGAGGGCTAGTGCCAGTGCGAGACCGGCAATCAAGTGGGCGAATCTCACGTGCGTCCCTCTGCATGGCGGACTTAAGGGGGCAAAACAACGACGGTGCAAAACACGAACGATGCAAAACACAGACCACCAGTGTACTATCATGGGGCCAGTCTTGCCTGTCGCGATTGCTTCGCATGAGGGCCTGATCTCGACCAATTTCCCTTCGACGGCCGGCAATTTCCCTGCGGCGGCCGGCGACTCGAAGAACAGCTCTCGACTGAATTGATCCTATGCAGAAAACGCAAACCACATGTTTGGCTATCTTGGCGACGATCGCAGTTAGTTTTTGCCTCTATTTTCTCAAAACGGTGCTGCTTCCCTTCGTGATCGCTCTGTTTGTCGTGATCGGGTGTCGGCCGATTGTGGACTACATTGAGCGCCGCCTTAATTTGCACCGCTTCTTGGCGTTTGTGGTCGCCTTTCTGATCGGTGTGGCCTCAATCCTCGCCTTCGCACTGCTGATTTGGCTTTCGATCGATGATCTGGCGAGAAACTCCGCCTCCTACGAGCGGCGTCTGAATAACATACTCGAGTGGGTTGTAGAGCATGTTCCGGCGGCAAGCGGAAGCGAATCTTCACCCACAATTGAGACCGCGGAAACTCCGCCGGAATTAGAGTCCGATGAGGAAAACCGTTCGCGAGCGGTGGAAGAATTGCTAACCTCGATTTCTCTTTATGTTCGGGGCCAGGTGTTGATATTGGCTAGCTCGCTATCAACCCTTTTGTCTTATGGCGTGTTGATTCTGATTTTTGTCTTCTTTCTGCTGTTGGGAAGAAGTGAACGAGGCGAAGCCGTCGGAATCGTCGCCGAGATTGAGGAGCAAGTGCGGAAGTATCTGGTGATGAAGACCGTAATCTCGTTGTTGACCGGTTTGGCTTTCGGTTTCGTTCTGTGGTTGTTTGGCGTGCCTTTGGCCATTGTGTTCGGCCTGTTGGCGTTCCTGCTAAACTACATTCCAAATTTCGGCCCGCTGATTAGTAGTTTGTTGCCGGTTCCGTTTCTCGTTTTGAACTCAGGCATGGCCCCGTCGTCAGCGGTATTCTGCTTTCTTTCGATCGTCGCGATCCAGTTTGTCAGTGGAAATGTCCTTGAGCCGAGAATAATGGGCCGGTCATTTGACGTTAGCCCGGTCGTGTTGCTGTTGACGCTTATGTTCTTCGGTTTGATTTGGGGCATCGTTGGAATGTTCCTGGCCACGCCATTGGTGTCGATCGTCAAAATTGTGTTGCAGCAGCGCCCAGCGACGCGACCCTTTGCGGATCTCATGGCCGGGCGATTGGACTCGCTCGGATCGCTGCTTGGGAACGCCTCATGAGATGAGTTTGATGAGAGACTGCAACGTGAGATTTGCGAGAATAAATGTTGGTCAAACAAACTTCGCTGGATAGCATTCGCCGTGCGCTGACAACCGGATTTACGGTTAGCGACATTGCGGAGCCACTCGTCTCGTTCGATATGTCCTGCCCAGCGACTGATGTCGGCCAGTTGCTGGAAGACGAGGACTTCGACTGCGCCGGGGTTCGCGAAGAGGGGCTTGTGTCGGGGTTCGTGCGTCGAGAACGGTTGTCCGGCGGCCTCTGTGGCGAGCACGTTGAACCGATCGATCGGTCGGCTCCTTCTTGCCGACACGGCAGCCCTGGCCGATGTCGTCAAACGCCTGGTCGAAGAACCTCGCCTGTTCGTGCTGATGCTCGGCAGTGTCGCGGGAATTGTCACGCGTAGCGATCTCGCCAAACCGCCGACTCGGATGTGGTTGTTCGGGATGATCTCCATCATTGAAATGCGGTTCGTACGCCTTATCGAAGACCAATTCCCCCAGGACGGCTGGCGCGAAATCCTCTCGGCCGGTCGGTTGCTAAAGGCTGAGCAACTGCAGGCCGAACGACAGCGGCGAAATCGAACGGTCAAGCTCATCGATTGTCTGCAGTTGTCCGACAAAGGAACGATTATCATTAAGAGCAAACGCCTGCGCAGTACGCTGGGAATTGAGTCGAAGCGGAGAGGCGAGGCGCTGATCAAGAGGCTCGAGGGCCTCCGCAACAACCTGGCCCACTCTCAGGATATCGTGGAAACGGATTGGGAGACGATTGTCTTGCTCTCGGAAAACCTGGAACGTGTCATTGAGGGGCCCGCCGAACACCCCGGACTGCTTGAGAGTTAGGATGTTTGAGCCGGCTCCGATGTCGTGAATTGAATCAAAGCAAACAGAAGGCGGCTGAAACTCGACGTACTGAAGACGGAAACATTCTTGACTTCACTTATAGTAGACGGGAAGGTCATCATGAAGATGCGATTGTCGGTCGCAATGTTAATCGCATTGTGCGGAACCCTAGTCCCCCGTGGCGTCCGGGCTGCTGAAGAAGATCGCTTGCCGGGCGTGGAGGCCGATGTGGTCTACGGGCACAAAGATGGTTTGGCGCTGACGCTGGACGTCTATACGCCGAAGGCCGAGCCCAACGGCGCTGCGATTCTGTTCATGGTTAGCGGTGGTTGGTATTCGCGATGGGCGCCGCCGGCTCAGGCAAAGCCCATGTTTCAGCCGTATCTCGACAAAGGCTACACGATGATCGCCGTCCGGCATGGAAGCAGTCCTCGGTATTCGATTCCCGAGGCGGTTGCCGATGTTCGCCTGGCCGTGCGGTTCGTACGGCACAACGCGAAACGCTTTCAGTTGGATCCGGGGCGGTTGGGAGTCATGGGGATGAGCGCGGGCGGACATTTGGCGTTGATGCTGGGAACCACCGGCGAGGATAGATCGACCAGCGCCAAAGGCCTCGCGGCGGTTTCGAGTCGAGTAGCGGCGGTAGTCGCCATAGTGCCGCCAACCGACCTCCGCGTCGCCGTCTGGGAAGCCCCCGAATCGTTGCCCGCCTATCGAAACTACCCGGCGCTAAACCTGCCGCTCAAGGAGGCGGGTGAGAACTCTCCACTCGTCCAAGTCAGCTCGGACGATGCACCCTCGCTGGTGATCATGGGTGGCAAGGACACGCTCGTGCCTCCCAAGCACGGACATTGGATCGATGAGGCGTTTGAGACAACGGGGGTGGAACACAAGTTGTTGGTGTTCAAGGGCGCGGGACACGGCCTGCAAGGCCCTGAGAATCGCGCCAGAATGATCCTTGAGTCTGGCAACTGGTTCGATCGGTACATGGCAAAACGACAATAGAATGCAAAACGACAATGGAATGCGGTGCAGCAGGCTGGCGGACGCCGACTGGTTGGCGCTCTTGATGTCGTTCGTGCACCGTCATTCTGCGCCGCGCGGTTGCTGCTCGCGCTAACGCATCAGGTTGTTGTCCGCCGGAGCCTAGGCGAAGCGTTTCCTTCGCGCAAGCCGAACTACGGGAGTGTTTTGATCGTGTATTCGTCCCGTCTTTTCCTTAAGGTCTTTGGCGCCTACGCCGCCCTGACGCTCGTTTCCGCCACGGCCTTTGTGCTGTTGATTTTCAATTGGCAAAGGGACATCGTGGTCTGGCGGGTCGAGCAACGCCTGCACGATTCGGCGGTTCTACTTCGCAGCTCTCTCTAACTGGTCTTCTTCTTTTGGCCCGCCTGCCGAGTGCGGCGTTTGGGGCGAGATTTTGGCGGTCCATACGTGTCGAGGAGAATCTTATCGACCGCGGCGCGCTCGGTCCGGCTCAGAAACGCCTTGAGCATGGGATCGCGAGTCTTCTCCATTTGCTTGACGAGTTTCCCTTGCAACAATTCAATGGTTTTGCGATGTTCGCCGCTGTCGATCAAATTGTGCAGACAGTTTGGGTCTTTGGCCAAATCGTAGAATTCCTCCGGCACGCGATAGCGAAACAGTTTGATCCTCGCCGCGATCGCATCATCATCCTTGGCGGCGGCTTGCATCGCCGCCATCGTGAGGCCTTCGTTGTTGTTGCGGTACCAGTGCTTGCCGTCGCTAAACGGGTTGTAGATGTAAGCAAAGTCGCCATTCTGCACGCACCGCATAGGCACGCCGTCGCCGCCGGCTTTAGCGTCGATCTGAGTGAACACATGGCTGCGGTCTTCCTGTGTGCGGCCTTTGAGCAAGGGAAGAAACGACTGCCCGTCCAGGTCTCGCGGACCACCCACAGCGGCCGTCGCCACGAAGGTCGGAAAGAAATCCACAACGGAGACGAAGTCGCGGTCGTTTCTTGAGTCCTCGGTAACAACACCGGGCCATCGCACAAGCATTGGCGTGCGACTGCTGTGGAACCAGGCGTTGCACTTGGCGAAGGGAACTGCGATTCCGTTGTCGGAGATGAATACGACCAGCGTGTTGTCTGCCTGGCCCGACTCGTCAAGTGCTCGCATGACTTTGCCGAACGTGTCATCGAGCCGCCGCGTTGAGTTGTGGTAGTGGGCCAGTTCGGCGCGCACGCCTGGCAGGTCGGGAAGAAATCCAGGAACGACGACTTCCTCCGGCTTGTAGATTCGCGAGGGCATCTCAGCGCCTTTGGTCAATCGCTGTGGATTGCAGTAGGGGCGATGAGGGTCGTGCGAGTTGACCATGAAATAGAACGGCTTTCCCTCCCGCTTGCTCCGCTCCAAGAAGGTCTTACTTCGCTGATAATAGAGTTCGGGACTTCGCCCGTTGCCAAGATCCCTTTGATCGAACGCGTAATCCCACTCCATCGATTTCTTGGGCGTCGAGTGCGCTACCTTGCCGAGGATTCCTGCGAGGTAGCCCCCGGCGCGAAGCGTCGTGACGATATCCGGAACGTCCTCTCTCGCCTTCATGAACCCCATCGCGCCTGATCGATGGCTATAAAGTCCCGTCGCAATAATGGCTCGGCACGGGGCGCAGATGGCCGCGTTTACGTGGGCTCGATTGAAGAGCAGGCCTTGGGCCGCGAAAGCGTCAAGATTCGGCGTCAAGCCGTTTGGCTTTTCGGCATAGACACCTAACGATTCGGCATGCAGATCGTCGGCAGTAAACAACAGAATGTTTGGATGTTCAGCTCCTGTGACTGCAGACGGTCGCGCGGAGAAAACGAGAGCGATTAGAAGCATCGGAAGGAACGGTCGCAACGTGAAGCAAAGCGGCATGGGGCGTTCTCTTACTCTTCGGGGCGGCGGGTGTAGCTGTCGAGACTGATCTTAACACCTGTGGCCGACTGCGGGCGAGTCTCGGTATCTCTATTTGAGGCCTTTTCGCGCACTCGGGTGAACAACGAGTGCTGTCGGCGCCAGAGCGGGGCCTGTCGTCACCGGGCCTGTCGTCATCGGGGCTTCGGCCTTGGCGGCGAAGCCGCGTCGGGTATCGCCAAAGCGCAGGTGAAATGGAGGGACCGGTCGAAGACCAGACTGGCCGGCTGCGGGTAGATCTGCAACCGCTCCGACCACCCGGTGATTTCCAATTGAAGTCGACGGAACGTGGCCAGCCAAGCTTCACGAGTCCAATAGTTGCACGGTATATCGACGCCGAACCGGCGATTGCCAATTTGGTCCATAAACCTTAATGTCGATCCGGCCAGCCAGCCCTCGAGTAGATGATCTTTGATCACGATGGCCTGTTTTGCGACGCGACTTGACTCCTGCAACAGGGCCTCCGAGTTCATTGAGTGATGCAGCACGTCGACGAAAAGAACAGCGTCAAATGCGTTGTCATCATGCGGTATGGAGAGCCCGTCAAATTCATTGACTGGTATTTCCGTCTGTTCCCGCTGGCGAACCTCGACGCCTTCGAAGCTAAGATCTGCTCGTCTCTTGGAAATCGCAGCCGCCAAACGCCCGTCTCCACAGCCAACGTCAAGCACCTTGGCCCCTTCGGGAATCAGGGGCGCGATCGAACTGGCCAATCGCTCTACGCGGTGATTGGCGATGTAGGCGCCGTGAATCAGTTCCAGCAGCTTCATCGTTTGCGCCCCACGAACTTAAGCTTGCCCGCGCGGACGTGTAGTGATTCAGTTTCAAAGTGGGCGCGCGCCAAGTTCAGGATGGTTTCCGGTTGTTCGAGCCACTGCTCGTACGTCGGGAGTTCGTGTTCCGTCATTGTCGCGAACGCGTCCAACTTGGACCAAACTTGCCGCAGCAATGGGCGGCGTGAGAGAAAGTGGATAGCGCTGAGCAGCGGAGTCAACCAGGGCTCGACCACAACTAGTCGTCCGGTTGGCCGAAGGACTCGCGACGCTTCGAGCAGAACTTGTTCGAGGTCATCCGGAATGGCCTCCAAGTGGTGAAGCCCGCCTTGGACGATGAGAATGTCTTTCGTCGCGTCGGCGAACGGCAGCTCACGGCAGTCGCACACGTACCCTCTCGCGGGACCCTTATACTCGGCAAGCAACGTGCCAGACAGGTCGACGCCTTCGAGGCGCTCAAATCCAAGCTGCTCCAAGGCCCTGAGGCCGTTGCCTCGGCCGCAAAACAGATCGACGATTTGGGCGTCCTTGGGCCACGCTTCGGCGCCAAGCGATACGAGTCTGCCACGAAACTTAGCGATCTCTTGCTCGGGCGTTTCAAATCGCAGATAGGCTGCCTCCCACTGCTCGCTACAGCACTTTTGGCCGGCGGATTTCGGCGGTTTTGGAGCGTCAAGCGAGGAGCCCATTACTTGGAATCCAGTTTCGGACTGCGAAATAGAGTGATTGGCGTCTCATTCCACACTAATTCGGGCCGAGCGGTGTTTCCAGATCTTCGCTTGCGGAGTTGCTTAAATCGCGCGGATTATTGGGGCTTCTCGCTCAACGCCACGGCTCGATCGTTCACTCTGATCCGCTCACCGGCAACAACACTGGATATTGCAGTGAGTCGGCCAAACCATGTGGCAACCGGCCCTATTTTGCAGCTGGTTCGTCATCTTCTGCGGCGCCCTTAATTGGTCCCTGCACCTGGTTGCGAACAGGTGTTGAATGTTCAATCAACCGGGGCGGCTTGGCGTCTGCCAGCAGCAGCCAGTGCCTGCGATTTGGGTAGTAGTTGAGCAATTCGACGTTCTTGGCGGACGACATTTCTCGAGCCCAGACCACAGCGGAGTGATCAATATCGGCTTTGTTGTAGACCCATTCATCGAGGTTTTGGTGATTCTTGTCATAGCGAACGACGACCAGATCATCCCCGGACCGCTCCATCAGTTCCCGTTCGATGCGAGCCCGCTCGGCGCCCCAATGGTCGGGCTTTCTTATCTCATAAGTCGTGCGAAGCACCAGTGCGGCCAAAGCGCTGGCCAAGCAGGCGGTGGCGAACGCGGGCAATCGGCTCTTGCCAGGTGACCGGGCGCCGTAGAACTGCCTGAGCACTTGAGTGATGAGCAGGTAGGCCAAGGGCAGCGCGGGAGCGAGATAGTGCCGTTGAGCCCACGGCACGAATGCAGACGCCAGCAGCACCAAGCCGACGCCCATCACGGCGAAACTCACGCCCTGCCTCTTGCGAACCGAATAGGAAAGTAGCAATGGAACGCCCAGCGAAAGGCCCCAGAAGGAGAAGATCAGGCCGACGAATGGCTTAGAGCGAATCGAGAGATACGCCGCGAGATTCTGTTGTTGACGATACGATTCAGCCCCCCAGCCTGTCCAGAATTCTCGCAAGACCTTGTGTCGATAGGCCGGTTCAGGGGGTGGCGACTGGAAGAGGAAGACCGGCGTGGCGCCGTACTGTCGGTGGTAGTTTGCGTGGGGGAAGTCGGTCCAGTGGCCAGTGATGGCGTGATTGTAGGTGCCGAGTCCGGCAAGTAGTAAGCAGCTGCCGGCAATCCCTGGCGCCGCAAACCGAGTCCAGTACTTTCGTTCACGCCAGAGGCCGTTGCAGTAGGCCTGAGCGGCGATGTGTACTGCGACGACGATGCAAAGCACGCCTCCCTCGTAGGGTCGCGTCGTGGCGAGCATCGCCGCGCCAAGCAACATGGCTGTGGTAGCGGCAAGGCCTGCCCGCTTTGCATGACGAACGTAACCGCCGCAGAGTAATGCGCCGCCGATCATCGCCGGCGCGCCGCCCCAATAGGATTGTCCCCAACGTATGAGGACCGTGTAGGAGATGCAGACGAGAAGGCCGCCCAGAAACGCCCAGCGCCGCGGCATCCAGCCTTGCAACATCCAGCAACTTGCGCCGGCTGCCAACGAGGTCGTTATCCAAACTCCGATGATCGGCGAACCGAGCAACTGGCCGAGAGCGAGAAAAGCTCCCTGTGCCGGCGGATACTTGGACGCGTAGCTCGGCTGCAGCAAGACATGGAATGTCTCAAAATGTTCCCACATCGGATGCATTGGCATGGCCACCCGCCCGCCGACGAACATATCGGCCGCGAGCAGATAGCTGAATTCGTCGTGAACAAGAGGATGGGGCGTGCGAATCATCGTGATGACGACACTGAGCCCCAGAGACAGAAGCATCACAATCGCGATGGATCCCCACGCGTTCCCGGCTCCCTGTCGCAACGCGGCGCGGATGAGTCGGCTTACTCTTGGCGCGCCGATGCTGGACACCAGGCCAACAAGGCAAGGCAGAATGAGGCATTCGGCGAATAGTGTCCAGCCAAATGAAATGAGTTGGGCCTCGCCGGCAAGAACTAGGACAAGCTGAGCAACCACGCCGCGAGACCGGGCGTCTCGAGCGGGCAGTCGATACTTTCATAGTAATTGCACAGGGCGGCATTTGCATGCCCTGACTTGATTTGCCTGACTCGATTCGACAATCACTCTTCTAGCGAAACACAAACGACTTCTTTGTCGTTGCGAACGAACAGATGGCGGTTTGAAAAAGCGGGGTAGCTCCAAACAACCGGCCGGCCAAAAGCCTCATTCGTCGGCTCGAGCACGTGAAACCGGCCAACCTCCTGATAGGCTTTGCGGGAGAGTTGAGCGATGATCAAATCCCCAGTTTCGCTGAACAGATAGTAGTGATCGCCGTTCTTGGCGAGCATGGCTGTTCCATGGTCAGCGCGTCGCTTGTTCGTCGTCGGCTGGTACGTTTCCCAGAGACGCTTGCCAGTCGCAAGGTCGACTGCGCGAAACTCTCCGCCGCGACAGCCGCATCCATAGATGACGCCGTCGTCAATCATGGGCGTACTGTTGGCGCAATAGACGCCGGTCCGCGCGTCGCCCCGCCACTCGATTTCCAAACCGGGCTTGTCTTGGTTGAGTTTGTAGGCGGCGCCAATCGCGCCGATCCCGCTGGCAAAGAGATAGTCCCCATGTTGCCTCGGCGCCATGATCGACATCTTATAGCTGGGGGCGAGTTTCTCGGTCCAATAGACCTCGCCCGTTTCTGGGTTGAGGCCATTGAGCGAATCGGCGTGCCAGATGATCAGCTGCCGGACTCCAGCGGCTTTGATGATCGTCGGCGGGCAATACGCCGCGTCGCTTGCGGAGAGTGCTCTCCATAACTCCTTGCCTGTGGTTTTGTCGAAGGCCACCACGACGCTGCCTTTTCCGCCGACGATACAAATCAACTTGTTGCCGTCGACGAGCGGTGGCGCGGCGTAGCCCCAGAAGGGCGCTTCGGTCTTGTATTCGCTCTTCAGATCTTTCCGCCAGACCTGCTTGCCATCGGTGGCGTCAAGGCACAGCAAGTCGCCCTCGGCGCCGAGGGCGAAGACCAGGTTTTCATCGATGGTCGGCGTGGCCCGGGGTCCGCCTGCGTAGGAAATGTTGTACTCGCGGCTGTACGGCCGCTCCCAAATCATCTCGCCGGATTTTGCGTCGAGGCAGACGGTTCGCTCGACGCCGCTCAGCTTGTTGCGAGTGCTGGGATTGTTCGTCAGTTTGCCTCCGGTGATGCGAAAGTCAGTCAGGTAGACGCGTCCGCCGACCACGGCCGGACCAGAATAGCCCGTGTGGATCGGTTTTCGCCACTTGACGACCAGCCCGTCCGCCGGGATTTTCGTGAGGACTCCGTCCTCGGTCCAACGTCCGTCGCGATTTGGTCCGTTCCATTGCGGCCAATCTTCGGCGCCGGCGATCGAAACGCCCAGCGGCGTCGTCACGCATATCGAGACCAGCGTCAGAATCGCCGCCCTGAGTGGACGCGACACTGGAAAACAAGTTGCCTGGATGGAAGCATTCGACATGGTCGTTTCCTACCGAAGAAAGCAGAAGTTCAGGTCTGCCCCGAGTTGTTGCTACGATGCGTGGTCTGCAGGCTTAACGCCCTTGGTGTAGCCGCGGAACCCATAAGGAGTTGGCTTGAATTCTCCGACGACTTCGGCGTTGGCCTTCTTGGGGACGTCCAGCCCCAACGTCCAGTAGACCGAATTGATAACGGCCCGCCGCAACCCTTCGCTTTCAAAGTCGGTAGAGGAGCCCATCGTTGTGCAGACAATCTTAGACGTCTTGCCAGACTCGCTCTTATTCACCATGGTCCAGAAGACCGGCATCATCGGCTTGTTCTTTTTGTTGTCAACAGGCGAGTCGGTGGGGGACATGCCCGAGAGAACTTGGCCATAGAGCAGTACGGTTGCGTCTTTGGGGAGATTGCGAATGCCATAGACATCAGTTGGTCCCCAAACGTCGTCAACTCCATTGAGAATGGGGTGGTTCTTGTTGGGAGGATGAACTACGCCTCGCGTGCTTTCCCGCTTGTGGTGACCGTGATGGCTGATCCATGTGTCCCCGAGGACTTGTTGTCCGAATCCGCCTCGCCATTCGCGGTTGTTGAAGCTGTATTTGGCATACGGACTTTGTTTGTTTCGCGAGTAGTTGAACGCGTGGGTTGAAGTGCGAGTTCCAAGTATCGGTTTGCCGGAATCGACGTAGTCCACAAAGTGCTTCATGTCCTTGTCGGGCAGTTCGCGAAACCGCAGTCCAAGCACGATCAGGTCCGCCGTGTCAAGCAGATGCATTCCAGGGATGTTGGTCTGGTTATCGGGATTGATCTCGCCGTTTTCGTCTTGAGAAAACAGCACGGTGCACTTAAAGCCGTGACGTTGCGAAAGGAGCTTGCCTAACATCGGGAATGATTCTTCGGAACGATACTCTTCATCGCCGGAAATCATGACCACATGTTTGCCTTTGCCAGGCCCTTTTCCACCAGGATAGACGACCCAGTTCTCGGCGGACGCAAACGATTGCGCTGAGGCGGCGATGAGAATGGCGAGTGTTGGAGCGGCGAATTGTATTTTCATCGTGCGGAAGACCCTTCTCGTTGGCGAAGAACACTGCTTGGGCAAGAAACAGGCGTGGGGAAAAATGCAGCCATGGGGAAACGGGGAGAATCAAGACCACTGCGCTTCGCCATGCGCTGCGATGATAACTCAAGTGAGCCCGGTTCGCCACGCTGGCGGGCAATTCCCTTCCCAAAAGTTCGCCAAACCGCACAATGGCGTTCTGTTTGCCGCTGTGGCCCGATGTCGATCAGGCGTCTGGCCGTTTGGCGAGTGCTGTGTAATTTGATTCGCGTACGTATTCCGCTAGCGATGGAGAGTTGACGATGGTTCACACATGGTTCATGGTTCTTGGCCAAGGCGAGGCCGCGAGTCCGACGGCGCCGACAGCGATTGAGAATTCAATGGCCGAATTGTGGCGCCTGGCGATGGCGGGCGAATTCACGGAGGCCTTCAATGCGATTGTGATCCCGGTTCTCTTGGAGCGGTTGCTCCCAGCCATCGCGATTTTTGTGATTGGACGAATCGCAGCTCGCGTGCTCACCAGCGCTGCTCGCCGAATCATGACGAAGGCTGGCCTGGACGAGACTTTGGCGAAGTTTCTCGGCAATATCATCTCGTCCCTGCTGACCGTCGTGGTGGTTCTCGCGGCGCTGCAGTCCTTGGGCGTCGAGACTACTTCGTTTGCAGCCATTTTGGCCGCGGCCGGCTTTGCCATCGGGATGGCCCTTCAGGGCTCGCTGGGCAACTTTGCTTCTGGCGTCATGCTGATTCTGTTCAAGCCTTTCAAGGTTGGAGACTTCATCAGCGCCGGTGGGACTGTTGGGACCGTTGAGGAAATTCAGCTGTTTAGCACGATCATGGAGACCGGCGACAACGTCCGTATTATTGTCCCCAATGGCCAGATCACCTCAGCCGTCATCAGTAACTTCTCGGCAAACGATACCAGGCGAATCGATTTGGTCATTGGTTGTGGGTACAGCGATGACCTGCAAGCCGTTAAGCAGTTCTTTATCGATACTGTCGCTGCCGACGATCGCGTGTTGGCTGAACCCGAAGCCGTTGTGGCTGTCGATGAACTTGGCGAGAGCAGCGTCAACTTCGTTGTGCGGCCCTGGGTGAACGCGTCCGACTATTGGGACGTGAAACGCGACTTGGTCGAGGCGATTAAGGCTGGCTTTGACGCCCGCGGATTTAGCTTCCCCTACCCTTCAAGCGACGTCTATATGCATCAAAGCAGTTGAGCAGGAAAAACCGTTCATGTTTTCTTGACACCGGTACGATACATATGTACAGTACTCGGTAGCTCGTCAATTCGAACTGCAGGGATGGAATAGGAAGCGGAACCATAGGGATGCAAAACCCACAACCGACACTGAAACCCAGTGTTTTATCAAGCAAGCAGCACTATGACTCCCCTCCCCAGTAGCATCCAGTCCAGCAGCACCCAGTCCAGCAGCACCCAGTCCAGCGCCTCCCACACCCATCTGCGCCCCGAACCGGTCCCTCGCTCTCATCTTGCCCCGTTGGTGGAGGGAGCGCGCGTTGAATTGGTGGAGCGATTGCAAGATGCGGTTTGCAAGTTGGAACGGCCGCGAATTGCCCAGCAGGGCGACTCGATCAGCAGCGGCTCAGCGGCTCTCGATCGCCTCTTGCCCGAGCGGGGTTTTGCAGCGGGCTCGTTAATTGAATGGCTGACCTCTTCGCCCGGTTCGGGCGCAGCGTCGCTGGGGATGATTGCGGCTCGCGAGGCGATGTGGGAGGGAGGCGCCGTGGTGGTGATGGACCGCAAGCGGCAGTTCTATCCACCAGCGGCTGCAGCGTTGGGGTTGGACTTGGAGAGTTTGGTCGTAGTGCGGGCGGCGGGGGAGGCGGATGAGTTGTGGGCGTTGGATCAAGCCTTGCGTTGTCCGGGAGTCGCAGCGGTGTGGGCGGAGCTCGATGATTTAGATTGGCGGTGGTTTCGCCGCTTGCAGTTAGCGGCCGAGGACGGCGGCGCGATAGGGCTGTTTCAGCGGCCTTTGCGCGTCCGTGGTCAGCCGACATGGTCCGCCTCGCAACTGCTCGTCCAGCCTTGCCCCGGTCATGGTCCTCGGAGGTTTCGCATCGAGGTGTTGCGTTGTCGCGGCGGTCGCGGAGGCGGCGTCGTGGAGTTGGAGATGGACGATGTGACGGGCGCCTTGCGGGAAGTCGTGATGTAACGTACCGGCGGCCTTTCTCAATAGGTTCGTCTTTCTCAATGGGTTCGTCTTCTGCGACGGTTAGCGATTCCGTCATTCTTAATCCTGCTCGTAACCTTAATCCCCTGCGAGGGGCCGCGAAGGAGTCTGAGCAGAGAAGAGAAGCAAGCATGAAACGCATTCTTTGCATCTGGCTTCCCAATTGGCCTATCCAGCGGATCGTAGCTGCTCAACCAAAACTGAAGTCGCGCCCGGTGCTGTTGCATTGGCGGGACCCCCGTCGCGGCTTGAGAGTCGCCGCTTGTTCATCGGCGGCCAGGCGATTAGGGGTCCGCCGCGACATGCCGCTGACCGAAGCGACCTCGCTGGTCGAACGCGAGGTAAAGTCCTCTGCGGCGGCAAACTCTTCGAGCAACTGCTCCCAGCACGTTTTAATCGAGCCGCATCGCCCCGAGTCGGATCAGGCCGAGTTGGCCGAGTTGGCGGTTTGGTGCCAGCAATTTAGCCCTTTGGTCGGTTGGGAGACGGTCGCCGCCAAGTCGCTCCTGCTCAAACGTCAAACACCGAACCTGGCCACAACAGGGCACTCGCCGACAGGACCCTCGCCGGCGGGTGGATCGCCGAGTCATGATTTTCTGTTGCTCGACGTAACCGGGTTGGGAGCCATTTTTGGGTCTGAAGCGAAACTGGCCCAATTGGTTGCCAAGTCGTTCCGTGGTCGAGATCTTTACGGGTCGGTTGCGGTGGCCTCCTGTTTGGGCGCCGCGTGGGCTCTGGCTCGCTATGGTCGCTTCTCGATCGCGCCGTCAGCACAGACCCCCGCTCCGACCGTTCCCCCGGGCTCTGTTCGGGGAAAGCCAGATCGGCAAGGTTCGCCCTTGCAAGCCTCCTTCGGCGGTGATGTTTTGCCCCGCAGTCGAGCTTGGTTTGCCGAGGAGGAGGCAGAGGAGTTAGGGCGACTGCCGATGGAAGCGTTGCGAGTTTCCCTTGGCGTCTTGGAGTCGCTGTGGCGTTTGGGCATTAGGCGAGTGGAGGAATTGGAGAAGTTGCCGAAGAGTAGTTTGCCTTCTCGCTTTGGCGCTTCGCTGCTGCTGAGGTTGGAACAACTTCGCGACCGTGCGCCAGAGACCCTCACAGCCCATCGAGCGCCGACCGAGTTTCGTGAGGTTTGGGTGTGCGACACGCCCACTTTCCGTCGCGCGGATGTGGAGCAGGTTGTGCGGCAACTAACGGGGCGCGTCTGCCGGCTGCTGGCTGAGCGTGACCGGGGGGCGATTCGGTTGCTATGCATTGTCCATCAGCAAGAGGGGGCGGCCGAGCAGTTGCAAGTTGAGTTGTTTCAGCCAACATGCAGCGGCGAGCATCTTTGGGATTTGATGCAGATGCAGTTGGAGCAGTTTCGCTTGGTTGGGGCAGCGGTGAAAATCGAATTGACGGCGGCCATTTCAGCGCCTCTCAAGGTTCAGCAGGCGGAGTTATTTGGCGACGTCAAACGCTCTCGCTCGCGACAATTCTCTCTCCTGCTCGATCGCTTGGCGGCGAGACTCGGTGGCGATCGCGTCTTGCGGCCTCGCGCGACGGCCGACCCGCAACCCGAGCGGAATTGTGTTTTGGAGCCGGCTAATGGAGGCCTAAGGCGACGTCGCAAGAAGAAACAGGCGAGCAAGAGGACGAATCCCGCCGCACATCGGCCTTTGCAGTTGTTTTCCGCACCGCGCGAGATCGAAACCGTCGCAGTCGCTGGTTGCCCACCAGGGCAGTTTCAATATCAGGGTCAGTCGCATCGTGTGGCGCGGCATTGGGGCCCCGAACGGATCGAGACTGGCTGGTGGCGAGGACCGAGCGTGCGGCGGGACTACTACCGTATTGAGACCGATGAGGGGCGCCGTTTTTGGCTGTTCCGAGAGCTAACCAATCGTCGCTGGTTCCTACACGGCGCCTACGGGTGAAAACGTTTCTAGTCTCGTGGTCGACTTCCCTCCGGTGAGCAGCGTAGGAGTGGGAGTAAGAAAGTTAAATGAGATGCAACCCGCATACGCCGAATTGCATTGTAAAAGCAATTTCTCATTTCTGGAGGGCGCTTCGCATCCGGCTGAGCTTGTCGAGCGGGCTGCGGAGTTGCATTACGGAGCGATCGCGATCTCCGACCGCAATTCACTGGCCGGCATGGTGCGAGCGCATGCCGCGGCGAAGGACCTCGGCATGCATTTACTTGTCGGGTCCGAATTGCATTTTGAGGACGCGCCGAGCTGTGTTGTTTGGGCTCCGGACCGAGCGGCCTATGGGCAATTGTGTCGCTTGTTGACCATCGGACGGCGTCGCGCGATAAAGGGCGAATGCCAGTTGTTTTGGGCAGATCTCGAGTCCCATCAAGAGGGCTTGCTCGCGGGGTTCCTTCCGCCGTCGGAGGACGCTGCCCTGGACGCAGCCGATCCGCAGGTGTTGCGAACCATGTCGCGATTTCGCGAGCTGTTTACAGATCGCGGCTACTTGCTGGCCGAACTGCATCGGGGCCCTGATGATGCGGGACGCGCGGAATGGCTGGCGGCGCTGGGGAAGAGGAGCAGATTGCCAGTCGTGGCGGCGGGCGGCGTGGAGTACCACTGTGCATCGCGAAAACTACTGCACGACTTGTTGGCCGCTATTCGCAATGGTGACGTGATCGACGATGCGGCCGAGCGATTGCAGGCCAACGCCCAACGGCGCCTGCACGCGGTCGAGGATATTCGAAGCAAGTTCGCCGCAATCTCAGGCGCCGTCGAACGGACCATGGAAGTCGCCCAACGCTGCCGCTTCTCGATGGATGAGCTTCGTTACGAGTACCCCGAGGAACTGGCTCCAGGCCGACTCTCGCCATTTGAATATCTATGCGAGTTGACTTGGCGAGGAGCCCGCAAGCGATACCCTACCGGCGTTCCGGCCACGGTTCGAGACATCATCGCCCACGAGTTGGACTTGATTGGCGAGATGCAATACGAGGCCTACTTCCTGACCGTGTGGGATTTGGTTCGCTTTGCGCGAAGCCGGGGCATCTTGTGTCAAGGCCGCGGCTCCGCAGCGAACTCCGCCGTCTGTTTTTGCCTCGGAGTGACTTCCGTCGACCCCGCTCGAGCCGATCTGTTGTTCGAACGTTTCGTCAGCAAAGAGCGAAATGAAGCGCCCGATATCGATGTCGACTTCGAACACGAACGGCGCGAGGAAGTGCTTCAGTATTTGTACGAGAAGTACGGACGAGACCGAGCTGGTTTGACGGCAGTTGTGGTGACTTATCGCTCCCGTTCCGCTATCCGCGATGTGGGCAAATCCCTTGGCTTGTCGCTGGACCGAGTCGACGCGTTGGCGAAGCAACTTGACGGCTACGGCAATGAGGCTAAGTTGGCTCAGCGGTGTACGGAGATAGGACTCGATCCCGAATCACAAACTGGCCGGCGCCTGCTTTACTTGGTCGAGCAAATTCTCGGGTTCCCTCGACATCTCTCGCAGCATGTGGGCGGCATGGTAATGACCCGCGGTCCGTTGTGCGAGTTGTCTCCGATCGAGAATGCGGCCATGGCGAACCGCACAGTGATTCAGTGGGATAAAGACGACTTGGACGAGTTGGGGGTGCTCAAAGTTGATTGCCTATCGCTCGGCATGCTCACCGCAATTCACAAGTCATTTGACCTTTTGCAAAAACACTACGATCGCCACGTGACTTTGGCGACGACGCCCGCCGAAGACCCTGGCGTGTATGACATGATTTGTCGAGCCGACACGATCGGCGTCTTTCAGATCGAAAGCCGTGCGCAGATGAGCATGTTGCCTCGGCTGAAGCCGCGATGTTATTACGACTTAGTGATCGAGGTGGCGATTGTCCGGCCGGGACCCATTCAAGGGCAGATGGTGCATCCCTATTTGAGGCGGCGAGCTGGAGAAGAGCAGGTCAGCTACCCCACGCCGGAGATTCAAGGCGTGCTGGAAAAGACGCTCGGAGTGCCTCTGTTTCAGGAACAGGCGATGCGTTTGGCTGTGGTGGCTGCCGGCTTCTCGCCGGGCGAAGCCGATCAACTGCGCAGAGCGATGGGCGCTTGGCGCCGGCCGGGCGTTATTGACAAGTTTCGCCGTAAACTAATCCAGGGCATGCGCGAGCGCGGACTGAGCGAAGAGTTTGCTGAGCAAGTGTTTCGCCAGATTCGCGGTTTTGGCGAATACGGTTTCCCCGAGTCGCACGCAGCTAGCTTCGCCTTGCTCGTCTACGTCTCCGCTTGGTTGAAATGCTATTATCCCGCCGCCTTCACGACGTCCTTGATTAACAGCCAGCCAATGGGGTTTTACTCGCCCTCCCAACTGCTCCGGGACGCCCGCGAGCACGGAGTGGAGGTCTTGCCTGTCGATGTGAATTCGAGTTCTTGGGATTGCACACTGGAGTCAATGCAAGACGATTTTTGTGAGAATCGCACGTTTGCGATCCGACTTGGATTTCGAGTGCTTCGAGGCGTGCGTGAAGAGTTGTGTCGCACACTCGTGAGTGAACGAAAGAAGAATGGGCCGTTCAAGACACTCAAGAGCTTTGCAACTCGAACTCATATCGGCCCAGCCGCGATCGACACATTGGCTGCGGCCGATGCCTTTCGGAGCTTAGGCCGCGACCGCCGCAACGCGCTCTGGGAATCGCTGGGCCAGGAGCGAAAGCAAGTCGCCACGCCGTTGCTCGATCAACTGGATGACGATGAGCCGCAAGCCGAATTGCCTGTGCTGAATCTGCAGGAGCAAGTCTACGCCGACTACCAGTCGTCGGGCTTGTCGCTTCGGGCCCACCCGATCGGTTTTCATCGAGAGGCACTGAGCGAGCTAGGCGCCAGGACGGCCAAACAGTTGGAAGAGTGCCGTAACAACTCGTTCGTTCGAGTCGCTGGGATCGTCTTGTTGAGGCAGCGGCCAAGTACTGCAAAGGGCATTACCTTTGTCACGCTTGAAGATGAGACTGGCGTCGCGAACTTGGTCGTCAGGCAACCCGTGTGGGAACGCTATTACCGGGTTGCTCGAAGCTCGCCCGCATGGCTCGCGCACGGTAAGCTGGAACGGAAGGAGTCTGTGATACACGTCGTGGTACAGCGTCTGGAAGATCTGTCCGAGCAAATGGAGCAACTCCAAGTCCGTTCTCGAGACTTTCGCTAGGGGCGTTGCGCCGGACAGTCGCCTCACAACCGAGGTTTGTCGTTCACCGGCGCGGGGCCGGTGGAGCGTTGCAGGGACTGTTGCAGTAATTGGCCGAATTGCCGCTCGTTTGGTCGTAGCTTAACGAGCCTGCGAGCGAAGGGGACCGCTTTGGCGTGGCGTTCGAACTTTTGATAGAAGAGTACCAAAGCGAGGAGGAAATCCGAGTTGTTTGGTTCGAGTTCAACGGCGCGATTCAGTGCTTCTTCAGCCTCATCGGTGAGTCCGAGCAGGTAGTTCAAGAAACCGTAGCGGTACTGAATCGGGCCATTGTTTGGCGCCAGCGTTGCGTCTCGTTTGAGCAGGGCCAACTCTTGTACTCGCAGCGTTTCGAGTTCTGCCTGTAAGGTTGCGGCCTTTTCGACAAGCTTCAAAGCTTCGTCCTTCCTTCTCTGCAACGTCAACTGCCTCATTTGTTGTTGAAGTTGCTCGAGTTCGCGATCAATTATCGCCGCTAAGTTGGTTCGCGGGCCAGTGAACGCGGGCTCCAGGTCGATCGCGGTGCGATACATCGCCTTCGACTCCTCCGGGTTGCGGGACTCGTTGAGGATGCCAAGATTCATGTACGAAGTCGCGCGATCGTTGCTGAGCATCACGCCCTGCTCGAACTCTTTGAGCGCGGAATCGTGCCGCAGGCGCTGCAAACCATCGAGTTGCGCGCTGGGAACAACGGCGAGCAGTCTCGCCGCCTCAGTTCGCACCGTGCGTGAAGGGTCGTCGAGCAAAGGCGATAGCTTTCGAATCATCCTAGGGAGGTCGGACGCTTGCAGATTGGCGGCGGCGGCCGAGCGGACGAGGGGATGGGGGTCGGCCAAGTTGGCTTCGAAAACCGAATTGGCGGCAATCGTCGGCGGGAACTGGCCGAGTTCAGCGAGGGCGCTTGCTCGCACGATGCTGGGGAGCGTGTGATTGCGGATGACATCCATAAGTTGCGCGGCAGCGGCCGGATCGCCTTCACGCGACTTCGCAATGGCGTAGGCGAAATGTTGGGGCTGTCTTTGGGCGCCATACCACTCTTTGACTTTGGCTGCCGCCCACTGATTCTTCTTATGAAGCCAGTCCTTCGCCTCCTCGTCATTCTCGGAAGCGATCAGCCAGTCCTGGTAAAGGGGCCGCTTGGTGAACTGCTCCTCGCTCGGTTTAGCCGCCTTCTCAGCGACGCGATCGTCATCGAGGTGGCATCGGACGCACGCGTTGGGGGTGTTGAGGTCGACGCTGATGTCCGGGCGAGGGATTCGTAGGCTGTGGTCGCGACGAGGGTCGACGGCCATGTAGGTCGTCTCGGGCATGTGGCATTCGACACAGGCCGCGCCGGTTGAGCCAGCCTTGTGGTGATGGTGGGACGGCGCGTCGTACTTGGCGGCGGAATGGGTGTGGCAGGACGTACAGACTTGGTTGCCGTTGTGTTTCAACCGAGCGGTGTGTGGGTCGTGGCAATTGGAGCAGCGAATTCCCTTGTGGTACATCTTGCTCTGAGTGAACGAGCCATGCACGTAGACCTCATCTTTGATCTGACCGTCGGGGTAGTAGGTAAGATCGCCGAGCAGTTCAGTGGTGTAGTAGTCGTAGAAGTCGTCGCCCGGCTTGAAGTTCGGGTGCACAGCTCGGCGCCGCGAGTGGCATTTGGCGCAGGTTTCAACTTGCCGAATCTGGTCGTTTTCGCCCGTCAGTCCGACGAGTCCGTAGCCAAGCTTTCGATCCCAAAACATCGACTTACTCTTGGCCAACTGAACATGGACGCTGCCCGCGCCGTGGCAAGCCTCGCAGCTAACGTCGATTTCCGAGAAAGATGTGCGATACCGTTTCTGCTTGGAGTCGAAGTTCTTCTGCAGATTGGTGGAATGGCAGTCGGCGCACATATTGTTCCACCGTTGAGCGATTCCTGTCCAATGCAGATCGTCGTGGGGCGCCAGTTTCTCGTCGACGTCCGGGGGCGCAAGATAAAACCACTTCTTGGCGGCAGTGTCCCAAGAGATTCGCAGCACCTGCAATCGGCCAATGTCGGTCGACTTCGCGTTGGGATGCCTCTCAAATTCGACCATGTATTGCTGCAGCGGATCGACGCCGAAAACGTACTTAATCTCGAAATCGGTCATCGCTCCGTCGGGGCCTTCGGTGTTCACCATGAACCGATCGCCGTCGCGAAACATTTTCGACTCGATGCCATGGTGTTCCACGACTGCGTCGTCAAAATTCCCCAAGACGGTCTCGCCCGTCGCTAAGTCCATCGCCAGGTCGTGGTGTGAGCCCGTCCACAATGTAGTTTCGTTTTGGTGGCATTCCGCGCAAGTTTGGCGGCCGACAAAATGTGCGCTCACGTCGTTCGGCAGGCAAGTCCACCAATCGGCGAGGATGGTCCCCACACAGACGACCGCTACAAGAAACACGCCGGCGACGGACCAAATTCGCTTATCGTTTAGGCGGCTGGTTGACTTCTCTGCAGGCTCGGCCGTCATGTTCTTCGATCGTCTATTCAAGAGTCCTGTCCTCGGGACGGTTTGAGAAATTTGCGTCGCCTCTCGGTTCGCGAAAATTGCGGTACTCTCGCGGAGAGGTCGTGAGCAAGCGGAAGCCCATTCCGCGTACCAACATCAGTTGTCTCATGCGTTCCAGAGCGAAAGACAACGACGGCGGTGCATATTCTCGAACGATACCAAGACCCGTTGTGGGTCAGAATGAACCCCCCATTATCGACGGCGCGAGGCGGTTCCACAAGCGACCCCAAGCGACGCTTGAGCACCTAACGGGCCAACTCAAGTGGATTGTGCCAATTCTTCCTCCTGAACCGGGCCGCCGCGATCCGGAATGAGCTACAATTTGCTGTGGTTCACTACGATAGCAATTCCTGGGGAATGGAGCCCGGCCATGGCCGCCTTTCAACTCGCATCAATCGATACCGTCAAAGCTGCCTTGGACGCGGTGAACAACGTTCATGGGGGTTATCAGGCGATCGATTTGCTGACCAAGGCGATGTCCGAGGTGGAGGAGCCCGAGGGGTTTGGTCGAGAAGTTGAGCGGGCCGAAGTCGCTGCTGGTATGCGGTACGAGGGGCCGACCGATGCCACCAAGACGATGCTCAAGGCCCTGGAGACCGCCGCCAACGAGTCGAATCAGAAGCAATCGGCGTTGGTCGAACTGATCTCTCTCGTCCTGCTTCGCCTCGGCTCAATGCACGCTTCCAAGATTCTCGTGGGGTTGCTCGCCGTCGCCGGGCTTAAGCCGGTCGCTGCCGCGATCTTGATCCGCGTGCTGCTGATCTTGCTTCAATCGGAATCGGGGCGCTCGATCGTTGCGAGCGCATGGCCGCAGATTGAACAACGCCTGGGCTATCTCTGGCAGACGCCCGAATTGCGGACGAAGCTGAAACAGTTGAGTCAGGGACTGGGGGACGAAGGCGCCACCTGGATCAAGACGATTTCGTCCGCCCCAATTCAGGCGGTTAGGAGCGTGGCGTCGCTGGGCGATTCACTGCTGGACGGACTGACTGGCATTCTCGTCTCGCCCGAGTCGGATTCAAAGAAAGACGCGTCGTCGGACGGTGTCGAATGACGCGATAGTCGACGCCGCTAGTGTGGGTCGTCCGCCGCAGGGTGGTCGGAATCAGTCGTCAGCCTGGAGCGTTCAAGGTCTTTTTCGAGGCGCCTTGCGTAGGCGTTGATTTTTCTTCGCTGGGCCGCCTCACGTTGCAATCGGCTTTTCGTCGATTCGAGTTTCTCGCGCAACCACTCGATCAGGTTCCCTCGTCGGTTCGCGAACAACCTCAGTCGCTGAAGTTCATCAGCCGGCGGATCGCCTTGCTCCAGATCGGCTGCGGCCGCGATGTCCAAATTCAGCTGCAGTCGCGTCTCGATCGCGACGATCTCGGCTTTGAGGAGTTCCAGATCATCATCCCGTTGAGCAACCTCGGCCTGCATGTCCTCTTTGGTTTGAGCAGCCTCAAGTTGGTTGGCGGCAATTTCCTCCATTAAGCGGCGCAGTTCGCGACTGACCTGATGATGCGACTCGGCTTTCTGTTCGGCTCGAGTCTGCCATGCCTGACAAGTGGTTTGCAGCGACTCGATGACTTGTTGTTTTTCCGCTGCACGCTCATTGGCGCCGCGAATCAGGTCGGCGTCTTCCTTTGATTTCTTCTCGGTCTCGCAGCGGAGAGAGTTGAGTTGCTTCAGAGAATCGTGTTTGGCTTGTAGTTCGTCTTGAAGACGCGTCTTGATTTGTGCCAAATTGGCCCTAAGTTCCGACTCGGTGTTCATGGCGGCCGCAAGTATGTCTCGAAATTCCTTGGAAACTTCGGCCTTCTCGGGCGTTGCGAGGTCCTGCTTAAGTTTGTCTAGCGATTCCTTGAGCTGTTCGTTTTCGGCAACCGACGATTCGAGTTGCCGTTGGGCGTCTCCAACAGCCTGGTTCTTCTCGGCGGCCGCGTCTTGTTGCTGCGACAGCGCCTCGGTGAGCGCAGTCAGCTGTTGTTCGTATCGCCGATGAATTTGCGCTTCCAACTCGCGACTCTGCTGCTCGCTTTCTCGGAAGCCATCCAACTGGTTCAACAGCGCAAGCCGCTCCTCGCACATTTGCGCAATCTGGTTGCTCAGTTGGGTGGATTGCGTCTCAGCGCTACTCAGTTTCTCTGCGGCAATGTTCAGCTGCCTCTGATGCTCGGCAACCGCGGCCGCCAACCGTTCGTCGAGTTGGGCGTGTTGTTCCTTTCGTCTCGTCTCCGTTGTGCGTTCCGCATCCTCGGTCTCAATTTGCTTCAGCGAGAGCTCCTTCCTAAGAGCTTGCGCGTCGCGGTGACTTTGCAGCAAGAGCGCGGTCAGCCGTTTCTGCTCACTGACTGAACTGGCCACTTCGCGCCGCAGCAACTCATTTTCACTTGCCAGTTGCTCGTTCGTGGCGCCGGGTGCTTGAATCGGCGTTCCACTGGGCCACGACGCCGAACTATCGAGTGGCAAGTGGTCGTCAATACTCTGCGGCTCAAAGTCGGCTTCGTCGCTTTCGTTGAGAAAGTGGAGCACCGCCTCGAGGTTGTTGACGACCTTGGAACGATCCTTATGCCTGTCGCTCCTTTGAAGTTTCCTCAGCAAGAGTTCGCTCGCTACCTGGTCCTCGTTAATCACTCGGACTTCGCGAACCGTCCGCTCCTCGGTGGCGGTTTCCTCAAGCCGAAAGGTAGTGAAGCCGATACGGAACTCTTCGCCGGGACGGATGTAGAACTGGCGAGCCGACTGGCCGTCGACGACAGCCGGATTGCGAGCCGATTCGAGGCAGCGGATTTCCAATCGGTCATCATGAAACGTGATGTCGGCGTGATTGCGGGAGATTCGCAAGTCCCAAGGTACGGACCAACCCCCAGTTGTTTCCCGGCCGAGTCGAGTTTGAAAGGAGGCCGGCGCCCTGCGGCGCCATTGCTGTTGCGCGTCCGGCCCGGTCGCGATGAGTTGAAACACCGAGCATTTCCAAGAGAAAACTGTCAAACCCTCTAACTTGACACTAACCAAATGGTTTCCAGTCTTCAAGTTGCGTCGCCTCATCCACCCTCTCAAAAGGGGGCGAAATCGCTGCGAGACCCTCCAAAACCCACAGAACCGGTAGCCTTGTAGGGGCCGTCGTCGTCGACCGCACCGCCCTGCCCAGACCTGACCCGCCTAGACCTGGCCTGTTTCACCGCGGCGCCCGTGCAAAACTCTGGTCGCAGCGGGCGAGTCGCTTCGGCCCAAACGGGTCCAGCCACGAAACACGCCGAGATTTCCGATCCAAGGGGCCAAACCGGAGTCGCTTGGAACTCGTATGACGATCAAGCTATTTTATGGCCGCGTAGTCGTCTTTGAGGGCGGGCAACAAGTGCTCAATTTTTGCCCCATCTTCGATTGCCCGGCGCCAGACTGCGTCGGCTTGCTGAAGC
Source organism: uncultured Pirellulaceae bacterium (assembly GCA_964635375.1). GTDB lineage: Bacteria > Planctomycetota > Planctomycetia > Pirellulales > Pirellulaceae > CAZMNY01. Next base: position 25,960 of record CAZWOU010000004.1, read on the forward strand.
TGCTCTTCGTCGACTCGCGGATGGGCAAGTAGGTAGGCGCCCTGGAGGACCTTGGTCGAGGGAGCCAGTTGATCGAGGACCATGTCGCCCAAGGCCAGGCCGGTTCCGCGAGGCAGCGCGTTCAGTTTGTAGTGACGAGTTTGTCCAGCAGCTCGGATCTTTATGAAATCCTTGCCTCGCTCCACCAGGGCAACAGTGAACTCTCCGACCTGAAACACGGTGCCGCTGGAGAGACCCGATACTGCCTTTTCTATAGCGGCTCGGTATTGTTTGACGTAGTCGGCAACCTCTTCCAAACGAGCTGCCATCTGCTTGTGTTCCTCGGTCTTCGCCTTCGTTTTGGCCACTTCAATTTTCTCGGAGGCAGCCTTGAAGTCGTGCAGACAAGTCGCGTCATATGCATTGAGCATCGCGTCGCGGAACTCAACGATCTCTTGCTTGGTCGGTCCCGTTTCGGTGGCATTCGCCTGATCGCCAGTCAACGTGGGCGGCTTGTTCGTCTTCGTCGGTTCCGTTGGCTCGCCTTCGACCGGGGCGACGGGAACGGTCGTCTTTGTCGAGTCCGCGGGCGTGCCCTCAGCCGGGACGATGGGAACGGTTGTGTTTGTCGAGTCGGCAGGCGTGCCCTCGGCTGGGACGATGGGAACGGTTGTGTTTGTCGAGTCGGCAGGCGTGCCCTCGACTGGGATGACGGGAACGATCGTCTTCGTTGTCGACTCGGTGTCGTTGGCTGAGGGCGTCTGGCTGGGTGGGCTGTTTGGCGAGTTGCCCAAGTCGCTAGCCCCACTCTTGCCGCTCGATGTCCCTGCAGTTCCTGTCCCTGCAGTTCCTGTCCCGCCCGTGCCCGTTTCGTTGGGGGTGGCCCCGCCGCTGGTGTCGTCGCCAGCAACGGGCGCGGCGCCGCTTCCGTTAGTCTCGGTTCCGTTGGCGTCCTCATTTGGGGAGTTTTCGGCCACTTGGCCGTTGTTTCGTCCTTTCATGCCAAAGTAGACCGCGCCAATCAAAATACTTAGCACAGCCACCCCCGCCAACACGCTGAGCGGAGCGGCCCAGGCCAGTTTTCTGCGGCGTGACGCTTCCTTGCTTGTCGACGTGTTGGCGCCGGTGACATCTTGGGACGCGCTTGCGTTGGGGTCGGCGGCGGCGTGACCGACCGGTATGGATGACGAGCCTCCCCCGCCGACCGGTTGAGCGGCCGGATGAACTACGGCTTGCGCGACTGGCATGGCCGGGGGCGTCGTTGTCACAGGAGCCATGGGATTGGCGATGTCAGCCGCGGGCGACATCAAAGGCGCGGCGGCAGGTTGCCCCATCGGCGTCGCAGTCTGTGGAGCGGCTGGTGATGCGGGATAGGCCGGGGCCATCGGTGCGTTTGGCAGGGGGCCTGCTGGTCTTCCGATGGGCGTCGCCATACCATCTTGAGCCATTGGGCTCATTGGACCTGTCGGCTGTTGCAGTTGAGTTTCGGACGCGGGGCTCGATGCGGCAATGCTTGTCGCAGGTGGATTTGCAACGGGCGTATTTACTGCGGGCGTATTTGTCGCAGGCGGGTTTGCTTGCGCGGGGGCGGGGCAGCGTTGGCTGGCTGGATCTTGTGAGGGGGCTGTGACTATCTCAGCCGCTATCGGGGGCGTAAAGCCGGGCGGATACTTGGCCTCAGTTTCCTGGGCCGACGGCGTGGCGATTTCGACGGCCATTTCGATCGAGGCGTTGCGAGTTGGGGCGTTGGGTGCTGTCGGCGCGGCAGGCGTGCTTGCGGTGGTCTCATTGGGGGTAGGTGAGTCCGGCGTTTCGCGTTCGGCTGCGCGCTGCTGGCTCTCTCGCTGGTCGTCATAGGCCGTCCGGCTCGCTGGGTCCAGCAGAACCGATTTTGCCATCGCCAATTCATCGAGCAGCTGAGCCCAGGCAGCCGCGTGCTCTCCTGGTCGGATCGCCCGGACCTTGCTCGTCGCGACATCCGCCGCCTTGGCAATCTCCTCAAGGGAGGTCTCAGTCGGGGAGAGCCCCAGCAGGTCATAGTGGCTTGGCGAACGCGTGGAGACAGGGAGGCCCAGCCAAGATGCGTAAGGATTGAAAGTTGAATTCACCGTACGTCCTTTATGGGAGTATTGGCCTCAGAGGTTTTCACTTCGTTGCGACGAGTTGCAGTCCTGCGAGGTGGAAGCAAAGGCCAGGCGGGAAGCGGGGAGTGAGGTTTGGGGGGGAATCGATGGAACGCACGGTACCATTTTGAGGCGTCTCGATTTGGTAAGTTCTTCGCAGCCTCTATTTTATGTCGCTTGAGGTGGACAACAAGGTCGATTGTTCACGCCTCTCAGCGGTCGGCGGGTCTCCGTACTCTTATGACGATGCAGAACAGCGATTTTATTGCACATTTTCGCCGCGGCGCTGGAAATGGCGAATTCATCGCTGAAACTACCGTTTTTTCTAAAACGAAACTCGTTTTCGAGCGTCCTAGATAGGTGGAGAGAGGGAGGCGGTCTTTTCTTGGCGATCTGATGCTTGCCCAGTTCCAGGTGATCTGACGCGCGCCGTTTGTTGGCTCGCCCAGCCCGCGATTGCCGGGGCCAAGCCAAGTTTCCATCCTGGCTCGCTTAGGTATACTGCCGACGATCTCCGCCAGCAATGTTTACTGCCGGTGTTGTTTCCCGCGACCCTGGACTTCCCTGCGACCCGTTTGAGCACCGAGGCGACTTATGAAAACTTCATCGCGAGTGATTATCGGCAGCGTCATCTTCTCGTTTGCCCTCATTGCGACCGCGATGGTTTGGTCTCAACCGCCGAAGAGTTCGGACAGCTTGCGGGCCCAGGCGGTCAAATTACAGCGAGACGGGAATTTCAAGGAGGCTCTGGACGCCTTCCGGCAGCTACTGCTGGAGAAGAGACATCGGGCTAGTTCGCATCACGTGGATGTTCGCAATGCCATCAGCACGATGCAGCGATTGAACCGCTACGCCGAAGCTGACGAGCTGCTGGAAGCCGCGGCGAAGATTCACGCCGAGGACTGGCGGATACTGGAAGAGATCGCCAACCAATACCAGCGATTGCCAAAACAGGGGAAGATAATCGCTGGCGAATTTGAGCGCGCCGCTTTTGGGAGACGGCAAGGTCGAGTTGTGAATTCGATCGAACGCGATCGAGTTCGCACGTTCCAATTGCTCAAGCAAGCTCGTCTCATGGCTGTCAAGAAAGCGACGGCGGGCGAATCGGCTGCGATTCACATGAATCTCGCTCAGCACATTCTCAATGGTCGCCAGGGCGCTCAATCTTGGCGACTACAGCACTTGACTAAACTCGATGAGCTTCCCGACTACGAAGACGGCTACGGACACCGTTCGGGATCAGCTGCGCCAGTCGATTTAGACGGCGACGCAGTTTTTCACGTGGCGCCGAGGACATGGGAGCAGGCGGCCAACGATGGCGAGCGGTGGCGTTGGGCCATGCAGCAGGCCGTTGAGCTAGAGCCGAGTCTCGAGGACGATGTGCTTTGGCGCCGGTGCGAGTTCTTGAGCAGTCAGTTTAGTGTCGTGACGATGCGGCAGATGGCGTGGTTTGGCCGACCGCGGGAAGATGATGGCGAGCGGTCCAAGGGAATACTCAGCCTGCAGACGCTTACCGACGAGGAGACGATATGTCGCCTCGCCACAGGCATCAAACGCTTCAAGTTGCCCGAGACTCACAACTATCTCTCGCTCTATAAGCAGCTTTCCAAAAACAGTAAGACCTGGGGCGCATCGGCGACCGAGCAGTTGGCGAGAATTTACGAGAATCGGATGCAGTTTCCCAAGGCGGCGGAGCGTTGGAGCGAGGCCATTCGGCGTTTTGGAGACAGGAACAATTCGCGGGGCCGAAATCTCAAGCAGATTGTCGGTAACTGGGGACAGTTTGATCCCGTGATGACGCAGCCGTC
>CAZWOU010000004.1:29879-37770 GCA_964635375.1 uncultured Pirellulaceae bacterium
TACCGATTCCGCAATGGGGAGAATGTGTCGTTCACCGCCCACCGTATCGACATCGAACAACTGCTTTCCGACGTGAAGAAGTACATGCGCAGCAGCCCGGCACAAGTTCGCTGGGATGAGTACCAAATCGGAAACATTGGACATCGTATCGCTCAAAGAAACCAAACTAAGTACCTGGGCAAACAGGTTGCCGCTTGGTCGCTGGAATTGAAGGCTCGCCCAAACCACTTTGACAAGCGTATCGACGTCGCTACGCCACTCCAAAAAGGAGGCGCTTATTGGGTCAAAGCCACTATGCAGGATGGCAATGTGAGCACGATGGTCGTGTGGGTGGTGGATACTGCGATTATCCGAAAGCGGATGGCAGGACGTTCGCTGTATCTGGTCGCCGACGCGGATTCAGGCAACCCGGTTCCCGGAGCAAAGCTGGAGTTTTTTGGTTTCCGCACGGAAGCAAAGCGAGTTAATCGCAAGACCACCTACAAGACGACCACTAAGGAGTTTACGGCCCAAGGCGACCAGTTGGGGCAAGTCATGCCGGATGCGGCGAAACACACCAGCAATTACCAGTGGTTCACTGTCGCCACGACAGCCGACGGTCGCTTTGCCCATCTCGGTTTTCACGGTGCCTGGACAGGACAGAGATTCGATCCGACCTACAATCAGAAGAAGGTCTTTGTCGTAACGGATCGACCCGTCTACCGGCCTCGCCACAAGGTGCAGTTCAAGTGCTGGGTCAAACATGCTCGCTACGACGCGCCGGAAGACCAGTCGGCATTCGCGCGTCGAGAATTCACAATCGACATCCACGACCCCAAAGGCAACCGGATTCTCACGAAGTCATACCGTTCGGATCAATACGGCGGACTCGCTGGCGAATATGAACTGCCGAAGGATGCGGCTTTGGGCGACTACCGCCTATCAGTGCGGTCACTGGGCGGAGGATCAGGCACGTTCCGAGTTGAGGAGTACAAGAAGCCGGAATTCGAAGTGCTCGTTGAAGCTCCGGCCAAGCCGATTGTGTTGGGCGAGAAGTTCCAAGCCAAGGTGCTCGCGAAGTATTACTTTGGGGCGCCGGTCCAAGAGGCCACCGTCAAGATCAAAGTGACCCGTAGCGATCACGCTTCGCGGTGGTTCCCCTACACGCCCTGGGATTGGTTCTACGGGCCCGGATATTGGTGGTTCGCCGGCGACTACTCCTGGTACCCAGGTTCGCGAGGTTGGCTCGGCTGTATCGCCCCGCCCTACTGGCCGGGCCCTTTCGGCAACCAGCCTCCGGAGCTCGTGCTCGAGATGGAACGGGAAATCGGCCCCAATGGTGAAATCGAAGTCGAAATCGACTCGGCGATCGCCAAAGCCATTCACGGCGATTCGGACCATCGCTACTCGATTACCGCGGAAGTTCGCGACGCGTCGCGGCGAACCATCGTCGGCAGCGGCAAGGTGATCGCGGCCCGCAGGCCTTTCAAGGTCTACGCCTGGGTTGATCGCGGTTTCTACCAGGTAGGAGATGCGATCCACGCTTCCTTTATGGCGCGAACACTCGATCAGCGATCCGTCGAGGGCGACGCCCACCTACGGCTGCTCCGACTCTCTTTCGACGAGAATGGCGAACCCGTTGAAAAGGAAGTTCGGGCCTGGGACGCCAAGACGGACGAGGATGGCAAAGGCAAGCAATCGCTGCAGGCCGCCGTCGCGGGCCAATATCGTTTGGCCATTACTGTCACGGACAAAGACGGAAACAAGGTCAATGGCGGCTACGTGTTTACGGTTCGAGGAGAGGATGACGATGGCAGCGAGTATCGTTTCGACACGGTGGAGGTAATCGCTGAGAAGCAGAACTACCACGTTGGCGATCAGGTCAAATTGCAGATCAATGCAGACCGGGCCGACAGTACCGTCTACCTGTTCACACGGGCGGTGAATGGAACCTATCTGCCGCCCAAGATTCTCAAGCTGGACGGCAAGTCAACGGAACAGACGTTTACGATCGTCAAGGCCGACATGCCAAACATCTATGTCGAGGTAATGACCGTTACGGAAGGTCGGGTGCACACCGCGGTCCGGCAGATTGCCGTTCCTCCCGAGAAGCGAATTCTCAACGTAGAGGTCGTAGCGGACAAAGAGGAGTACCAGCCGCGCGAGAAGGCCACGATCAAGGTGCACGTCACGGACCACCAAGGCGAGAACTATGTGGGCAGCACGGCGGTCGCTGTCTATGACAAGGCGCTGGAGTATATTTCGGGGGGGGCGAACTTCGGCGACATTCGCGAGTTTTTCTGGAAATGGAAACGGCAACATCGCCCAGAACAATATACCAACCTTGGCGCGCTCTCCAGCCCCATCTACCAGCGTGACTCGATGCGCAACTTGGGTGCCTTTGGCAACGCTGTCGCCGATACCGGCAGGCGTCGGGGCGGCTCCTTGGCCAAAGCAGGGGCGGCCTCGGCCGCTCCGTTTGGCGGCGGCCCGGGCGGGGCTTCACCTGCTGCTGCCGCTGCTGTGAAGGCAGAATCACTGGACGAATCCGCCGATGGCTTCGCTGGTCAAGCTCAAGCGATGGTCGAGCCGACGGTGCGGTCGGAGTTCGCTGACACAGCGCTCTGGCTCGCGGCAATCGAGACCGATGAGAATGGAATCGCCGAGGTTTCGCTCAATATGCCGGACAACCTGACGACCTGGAAAGTGCAGGCTTGGGGCGTCGGCCACGGCGCCCGCGTTGGTTCCGGTTCCGCAGAAATCATCACTAGCAAGAACGTCATTGTACGTCTGCAAGCACCTCGATTCTTTACGGAACGAGATGAAGCTGTGCTCTCAGCCGTTGTCCACAACTACCTCGACGCCGCTAAGCCTGCCTTGGTTTCGATTGCCGTCGAGGGACCCGTTAAACTGCTCGGCGACGCGGAGCAGCAAGTTCGAATCGACGCCAACGGTGAGGCTCGAGTCGATTGGAGAGTTCGAATTACGGGTGAGGGCAGCGCGGTCATACGAATGACAGCGAAGACCGACGTCGAATCCGATTCGATGGAAATGAAATTCCCTTGTCAGGTGTTTGGCGCTGAACGCGTCGAATCTTGGGTTGGCTCGATTCGCGGAGAGGAAACGGCCGATCAGCTTCTGCTGAACGTTCCGTTGGAAAGGCGCATCGATCAGACCGTACTAGAGATCCGCTATTCGCCATCGCTGGCCGGCGCCATGATCAGCGCGCTCCCCTACCTGGCGGAATATCCGTACGGTTGCACCGAGCAGACGTTGAACCGATTTGTCCCCGCCGCGATTACTCAGCGGACGCTTCAACGGATGAACCTCGACTTGAAGGACATCAAGCGAATTCGCACCAATCTTAATGCTCAGGAAATCGGCGACGACCGAGAGCGGGCCAAGCAGTGGAAGCGTTTCGAGGACAACCCAGTTTTCGATGTCGATTTGCTCACCGATATGGTTCAGACCGGCGTCAAGCGGCTCGGCGAAATGCAGAATCGCGATGGCGGCTGGGGCTGGTTCAGCGGCAGGGGCGAGAGGAGCTGGCCGCATACCACGGCTGTGGTCGTGCGGGGGCTGATGGTCGCGCAGCAGAATGACGTGAACGTCGATGCCGATTCACTCAAACGCGGTCTCGATTGGCTTGCCCGTTATCAGGCCGAGCAAGTAGTGAAGATCACGAATCATCCTCTCAAGAGGAAGCCCGCCAAGAGTTCGGCAAGCAGTCTCGATGGTTTGATCTACCACGTGTTGGTCGACTCCAAACGCGACAACGAGCAGATGCGGGAGTTCCTGTACCGCGATCGAAACGGCCTGAGCGTCTACGCCAAGTCCGCGTTTGGACTTGCCCTGCATCGCGTTGACGATCAACCGAAACTGACCATGATCCTCCGCAATATTCGCCAGTTTCTCGTTGACGATGACGAGAACGAAACCTCGCGACTCGATGTGGGGCGGGCGTCCTGGTGGTCTTGGCACGGCGACTCAATTGAGGCCAACGCCTTCTATTTGAAACTGCTGACCCGGGTCGATCCCAAGGGGGAGACAGCGCCGCGTCTCGTTAAATACCTACTCAACAATCGCAAGCATGCGACCTACTGGAAATCGACTCGTGACACGGCCCTTTGCGTCGAGGCCTTCGCTGACTACCTGAAGGCGACGGAGGAACTCGAGCCAGATATGACTGTTGAGGTCTGGTTTGACGGCGAGAAGAAGAAGGACGTTCGCATTACGCGGAAGAATCTGTTCACGTTCGACAACCGGTTTGTCCTCGAAGGAGAAGCGGTGGAAGGCGGCCAGCACCGTCTCGAGATCCGTCGCAAAGGCAGGGGCCCTCTTTACTACAATGTCTACCTGACCAACTTTACGCTGGAAGATTCAATCGAGGCGGCTGGACTTGAAGTCAAAGTGGAGCGGCAGTTCTACAAACTGGTCCCGCGGGAGAAAACGGAGCGGGTCGTCGGCTCGCGAGGGCAGTCGGTCGAGCAAGCGGCTGAGGCCTTCGATCGTGTCCCGCTAAAGGACTTGCGAGCTCTCAGGAGCGGCGATTTAGTGGAAGTTGAGCTGAAGATGACGAGTAAGAACGATTACGAGTACATCTTGTTCGAAGACATGAAGGCCGCTGGACTCGAGCCTGTGGATGTCCGCAGCGGGTACGTGCGCAACTCGACGCTCTCAATCTACCGCGAAATGCGAGACAATCGAGTTGGTTTCTTCATGCGGTCGTTGCCTCGCGGCGTGCACAGCATGAGCTACCGATTGCGAGCGGAGACGCCTGGCAAATTTGGGGCCTTGCCCGCGCAGGCCTACGGCATGTATGCCCCGGAACTTCGCGGCAACTCGAGAAACGAAACGCTAAGGATCGTCGACTGAAGCCGGTTTTCGCGCTTGCGGATCGGATTGAATGATCACGCCGCAGCGCGTTGACGCTTCTTTCGTTTGGGGCGTTCGCCGCGCCAGATGCGATGCACCCACCAGTATTGCTCCGGCGCCTGGCGGATGAAGTTCTCCAGGTGGTCGCAGTACCATTGGGTGAGCGAGCGGACGTTGAATTCGCGATCGTGGTCCTGCATCGGGTCGTAAGTGTCGGCGGTAGCTAGTTCGAAATGTAGTGGACCGCTGCTGCGACGGGCGGTCATCACAGCGATCGGCGCGCCGCTCGTCAGAGAGAAAAGCGCGACGGCTTTGTGGCAGGACGTCGGTTGCCCAAACATCTCGACCCAACACCCTTTCGGGCCAGCGTGTTGGTCCGCGAGCAAGCCAAGCGTCTCGCCATTATCCAGGACCCGCTGCACATCATTTGCGCTGCCGTCCTTGTCGAGCATGAACTGGCCGGTTGCTTCGCGAAAGCGGTTGAAGAAATCACGCACGTATCGATTGTCGAGTGGTCGAGCGATCGTGTACGTTGGGAAACCGAACAGTCCGCTGAGGAATCCTGACATCTCGAAGTTGCCGTAGTGCCCCGTCACGATGACCGCGGGACGCTCCGAGATCAACATGCCCACGAGCATCTGCTCATTCGTCACGTTGACGAACTGACGCCAGTTGGATCGGTGCAAACGCCTCGGCGCATGGGCTATTTCGCAAATCATCAGAAATAGATGGGCCCACATCTTCTTCAGGATTGCGTGACGCTGCTGATCTGAATGATTAGGGAACGCCCGCTTAAGATTCGCCTCAACCGTCTTATGGCGAAGCCGTAGTACATCGGCCGCGATCCAGGCAATCCCCTTTGCCAGCGTGTCGCAACGTTCCAGCGAACAGGCCTGAATAATGCAGATAAGCACGCGGGCGATAAGGTAGACGAGGAAGTCACCCGCCCGACGGGCCATGGATTGTTGATTGCCTGCCATATGAGTCGTCTCGACTTCCTTGTCCGGACCATACCCGCCGATAGCCGATGCGAAGTGTACACTGGACGCCCCCAGAACCGGAACGCCAGAATTTCGAGGCTTCCCCCTGTTTTGAGTGGTCGTGCAACGTCTGCTAGAGTAGGGGGGCAGTCCAGGGAGGCTACGAACTGGCGCACCAATATTCATCATCCTGAGAACAGACTGAACCATGAAATACGCCACCACGTGCAGTTTGACGATCGCCCTGCTCTTCCTGGGCCCCTTCGCTCTGGCCGAAAAGCCGCGAGATAAGGACGCCCAGGCGGAAAAGTGGGTTTCACTGTTTGACGGCAAAAGCCTCAAGGGTTGGCGCCCGAAAATTCGCCGCCATGAGTTGGGCGACAATTTCGCCAACACTTTTCGTGTTGAAGATGGTCTGCTGACGGTGGCCTACGACGGCTACGAGAATTTTGACACGCGTTTTGGGCACTTGTTCTACGAAAAAGAATTCTCGCACTACCGCCTTCGCCTCGAGTATCGGTTCATCGGCAAACAAGTCCCGGGCGGACCGGGCTGGGCGTTGAGAAACAGCGGCATCATGGTCCACGGCCAAGATCCCGCGACGATGGAAAAGGACCAGGACTTTCCGATTTCGATCGAAGTACAATTGCTCGGCGGCGACGGGAAGGCCAAGCGAACTACCGGCAATTTGTGCACGCCGGGAACGAACGTCGAAATTGACAGTAAGCTACACACTCGCCACTGTCTCAGTTCGAAGTCGAAGACGTACCACGGCGAACAGTGGGTGACGGCGGAAGTCGTCGTGCGCGGCGGCGATGTGATTCGGCACTTGATCAATGGCGAGGAAGTTCTGAGCTACCAGAAGCCTCAGCTTGACCCTCGCGATGCGAAAGCAAAGAAGATTGCCGACAAGAATGGTCTCCTTCTCACGAAGGGTTCGATCTCCCTGCAATCTGAAAGCCACCCAATCCAATTCCGCAAGATTGAGATTCTCGAACTGAGCGGCAAGTAGTCGCGGAGTCGGTCAGGTTATCAGAGCTGGCGGCGTGTTCGGAATCGACTCTGCATAGCGAACCTCAAAGGCGACTGGAATTGAGTCGACTGTCTGGAATGCAATTGGTCAAGGGAAGCCATGGCGATTCGTCGACTCGAGTTTCTTAACGGCGGTTTCTGTCGACAGTGGGCCAGGTTCGTCGGAAGCCGCTCCTGGGCCATTCGTCGTTTCTATGCCGTGTTCTTGCTGGTCGAGCATGGCGAGCGAGGCAACGTGTTGATTGACACGGGCTATTCGCCGCAATTCTTCGAGGCGACGAAGTCGTATCCGGCGCGCTGGTATCGCTGGGCGACGCCGGTGAGCCTTGACCCGCATCGAGACGCCGCCGGCGTGTTGCGCAACCGAGGCTTCGATGTCGACGATCTGGACCACATCATCGTCTCTCACTTCCATCCGGACCATATCGGTTCGCTCAAGAGCTTTCCCAACACGCCGATTGCCTATCGCACCGAGACGCTCGAGCGCCTGAATTCACTGCCGCGTTCCGAGCAACTGCATGAAGCGTTCCTGCAGGAGTTGTTACCCGACGACCTAGCTCAGCGCACGATGGCTATTGAGGAGTCCCAGTTTCGAGACGACGTGGGCGGCATGCCGGCGATCGACTATTTCGGCGACGGAAGCATGATGGCTGTGGATCTTCCCGGGCACGCCGATGGGCAGATGGGTTTCTTGATCAACTCGGCCGACGGTTTGATCTTCTACGTGACCGATGCCTGCTGGGAGATGGACGCCTTCGAACAAGGGCGTCGACTCCCTTGGTTAACGCGACGGTTTCAGTCCAACTATGACGATTACGTGGAAACTCAAACCCGGCTGCGCCAGTGGCTGTCTGACAACCATGCCACGATGCTTGCCTGCCATTGCCCCCGCACTCAAGAATACGTGTGACAAGACCCAAAGCCGGTGAAGCCCTGAAAGGACCTGAAAGGGCGCAACACACGCCGACCAGGGGAAGCGAAACGGCGAAGCCGCGAGCGCCGCCCTGGGTATGGTTTGAAAGGGC
>CAZWOU010000004.1:37870-48628 GCA_964635375.1 uncultured Pirellulaceae bacterium
GGGCGGCGCTCGCGGCTTCGCCGTTTCGCTTCCCCTGGGCTGGTGTGTTGCGCCCTTTCAGGGCGGCTGGCGCTGTTGGGCAATCAACCGCCCAATCCACCGCCAAGCCCAGGGCGGTCGCGGCCAAACCCAGGGCGGCGCTCGCGGCTTCGCCGTTTCGCTTCCCCTGGGCTGGTGTGTTGCGCCCCTTCAGGCCTTCAGGGCGGCTGACGGTGGCTGTCAATTAAGCAATCGCTTTTTCGTCGCGTAAGCCATCACCAAGCGCGGTCAGACACCTCTCGCAACCAACCAACTAGCGCGGTCGGCCACACCTCGCAACGAACCTATTGCTTTTCTGTGACGCCAACCGAACCCCTCAGCCTTCGTGGCATTTTTGTTTTCTACCGGAAAGACGTCTGTACTTGACGATTTGGGGTCGGGTACCAGGCTTGGATTTGCTGGGCTAACTTCGTCACGACATCCGGGTGACTCGCCGCCATGTTCTTTTGCTCGGTCGGATCGCTAGCGAGATCGAACAGTTGCGGACGTTTTTCAGTGCGAGGGTGGGTCGATTGGTAGCGATTGACTTCGCCATCGTAGGTCAGCAGCAGTTTCCAGCGCCCTTGAATGCACCAACGATAGAGCAGTGATGCTTCAGGGGCGTCGATGTCGGCGATGTCATGCGCGAAACCCTCGCCGAAGATCGTTTCGCGTTTGATTGGTTCGGCGTTTTGCAAAGAGCTGAGCAAGTTGAGTCCGGGCAAGTTCTTAGGCTGTCTGGCTCCCGCGGCGGCGAGCATGGTGGGGACGAGGTCGATGCTGCTGACCAATTCCTTCCGATCGCTTGACTTGAGCTTGCTCGGCCAGTGAAAAAAGATGGGTGTGCGGATGCCGCCTTCGTAGGGCGTCTGTTTTGAGCGAGGGGCGTAGCCGTTTCGCGCCGGGTTTTGAATCCAGCCGTTGTCGGTGACAAACACGACGAGCGTATTTTGATCAACGTCCTCTTGCTTGAGGATGTTCATCAGGGCGCCACAGGATTCATCGAACCAATCGCACATGGCATAGTATTTGGCGATCGTGACAGGTCGATCAGCCGTGCGATACTTTTCGAGCAGTCGCTTGGGCGGCGTGTGGGGCGTGTGGGGGAGAAACGGCGCGTACCAGATGAAGAAGGGTTGTTTCTTGGCTGCGGAAGCTTTGACGAAATCGGCAATCGGGGCCATCCCCGTGCGGCCGATTCGAAGTCCGTCATCGCCATGCCGCCCGCCCTTTTGAGGATATCCTCGCGTCATGCCGTGTGTGAATCCACCACGTTTGAAGTTGCCTTCCCACCATTTGCCACTCTGATGGCTAGCGTATCCCTGCTCCGCCAACAGTTCAGGCAACGTCTCGAAGCGGTCGATATAGCTGATCAACTTGGCTCGGCGATCGTTGTAGGTTTGCGATCCCCGCTCAGCGTGCTTGGGTGACGGGTCGTTTCCAGTGACGCCGTGCTGATGGGCGTAGCGGCCAGTCACCAGCGTCATCAACGACGGTCGGCAGAGTGCAGTGGGTACGTAGCCTCGCCTAAAGAGCACAGATTCTTTGGCCAGTCGGTCGAGGTTAGGTGTCTCGATCGTGTCATGATTCATGAATCCGAAATCGGTCCAAGCTTGATCATCCGAAATGATCAAAACGATGTTCGGCTTGTCCGCCGCAACGACAGCGCTGGGCGTCAGGAGAATGATCAGCGAAAACGCCGCGAAAAGGCGAGACATAGCAGGATCCTGTTATCGAGTTGGCAATTCAAGGTTGCAGCATCGGCTGGCGGCGGACAACAGAAAACAGACAACAGCGCCGCCGCCGCCCCCCCGCACAACTCGCCATTCTAACCAGCGAGCATTGCGTGCGTCACCTGGAGCCAGAGCGAAGAAATGTCTGGCTCTCCGGCTCTGTTTTGCTCAAGGCCCGAGATGAAGACCCGGAATGGCCGTCGTCGCCTCGTTGAAAGTCGCCTCGGACGGCTTGCAGTTCGAGCCAATTCAGGTGGCGCGAATGCCTCGCTCGATCATTTCGACCGCCTCGACGGGAGAGTCTGTGAGCCGGGTGAAATGCAGATCATTTTGCGATATCACGCCCTGATTGAGCATGTATCGCGTAAAGTCGACGAGCCCTTGCCAGAAGTCGCGTCCGACGAGCACCAAGGGAAACGGTCCGAGTTTCTTGCATTGGATCAGCGTCGCGGCTTCGAACAGTTCGTCCATCGTTCCAAAACCGCCCGGCATCACGACGAAGGCTTGCGAGTAGCGGACCAGCATCACCTTGCGGGTGAAGAAGTAATTAAAGTGAATCACGTCATCAACGTAGGGGTTGGGGTCCTGTTCGTGCGGCAGTTCAATATTGCAACCCAGACTGCGGCCTCCGACGTCTCGAGCACCGCGGTTTGCCGCCTCCATCACTCCTGGCCCGCCGCCGGTCAGCACCGTGTAGCCCGCTTTGGCCAACTCGCGGCCCACGTCTCGAGCCAGCCGGTAGTATCGGTGCGATGGCTTGAAACGAGCTGATCCGAAGACCGTCACGCATGGCCGCACGCTGGCGAGCATCTTCATTCCCATCTTGAGCTCGCGAGAGACTTCGTTGATTAGCGGTGTGGCCGTCTTACTGGTGATGTCGCCGGCCAGCAGAAGCCGCTCGTGCTCTTCTTCATCGACGGGGATTCGCTGCGGACGCGAAAAATCGGGCCCGCCGCCATGCTTCCAGAAATCCTGGAATTTCTTTTCGCTGCTTCCAATCACCTCGCTCGCCGCACTGGGCGCGTCTTCGCCGATGTCTTTGGGGACTTCGGCGGCCACCGAAACCGGCTTGGGCCCAACAGCGCGAAAACGGCCGAGGAGATCGATCTGACTTTCCTTGTAGGGGCAATGGGCGTTGACGCCGAACCGAGCGCGAAGTCGCTCTCGCAGTCCTTTGCGCTGTGAGTCCTCGCCGTGCGTCAAGATGAACTTGGCCTCAGACGTCGCCAGACCGTCGGCCCAATTGAGCAACTCAGATTGCCCTGCGTGTCCGGAGAATCCGCCCATGGTGAGGACTCGTGAGTTGACCACAATTTCCTGGCCGTGAATCCTCACGCGTTCCGCGCCGTCGACCAGTTTTCGCCCAAGCGTTCCATGGGCCATGAATCCCATCGCGATCATCACGGTGGAATCTTTGTAAAGGTTGTGTTTCAGGTGGTGCATGATGCGCCCGCCATCACACATTCCAGACCCAGCGATGATGATGCAAGGGTCGGGCGCCGAGGCGATGGACTTGGATTCCTCCACGCTGGCCGTGGTGTTGAGTTTGGAGAGGAACTTTTGAAAGTGTCCCTTCTGGGCAAGAGTTCGAGTCTCGCAGTCGAGCGTGTCGACGTGCTTTTGATACAGTTCTGTGGCCTTGATGCCCATTGGGCTATCGAGAAAGACTGGAATGTTCATGCTGCCGTCTTCCGCGTTTAACTGGGCCAGGTAGTAAAGCAGCAGTTGAGTCCGCCCGACCGAAAACGCGGGAATTATTATCCTAGCTCCCTTCTTCCTCGCGGCCTTCAGCGTTTGCTTGAGCTCTCGTTCGGTAGCCTTTACGGAACGGTGTTCGCGATCGCCATAGGTCGACTCGAGCAGAACAAAGTCGGCTTCCTGCGGCGGATCCGGGTTGCGCAGCAAAGGCATGTTGTCGCGCCCGACATCACCTGAAAAGACGATTACTCGCTCTGAATTCCCCTCCTTCACCGTGACTTGGATGCTGGTTGATCCGAGAATGTGCCCCGCTTCAAAAAACTTCGCGGTCACACCCGGAGCGACATCGCGCACTGTGCCCAGCTCGACGTTCTTGTATCGTTTCATCACCGGGTCGACATCTGTCGTCCCGTACAGCGGAGAAACGTCGGCCTTACCAGCTCGCTTGCGATACTTGTTGCGGCGTTTGGCGTCGAACTTCTGAATGTGGGCGGAATCGCTGAGGATTAGGCGAACCACATCGCGAGTAGCGTGAGTTCCGTAGACTCGTCCGCTGAAGCCATTCTTGAACAGCATCGGCAGGCGCCCGCAGTGATCCAAGTGTGCGTGGGTCAGCAGAACGGAGTCCAACTTAGCCGGGCGCAGGGCGCCTAACGATGAGTTCTGAGCTAGTGTCGCCTTGCGACCTTGGAACATGCCGAAATCGATCAGCACTTTGGCTTTTGGCGTTTCCAGCAAGTAGCCCGACCCGGTGACTTCACCCGAAGCACCAAGAAAATGTAGTCGCACGATGATTCCCCTTCAGGTCCGGCTGAGACGGAAGACAACTCAATCCGCTCTTTCCTTATCGGCACGCTGGTTTCATCGCATCCACGGAGAATTGGATAAGCCAAACCTTGCCGGTTGTGCCAATCCGGCCACCAGCTTTTCGTGCCGCCTTGCCTTCCGGTCTGCGGAGTTCCCGGCATCGGGAAACTCGCCACGTCGTACAATTCGTTGTAAAAGCGGGCGAAAGAAGTCGCGAGTCGATGAAAAAACTGGGGTTTGCCCGTATGATGGCGGTTCGCCTATCCAGTAACCGCAGTTCGGCGCGGTCGGCACTTTCCTTGCGTTTCACGAATCAGGTGCTTCCATTGGTCAGTCTTCTCGGAATGCTGTTCCTGCTTGGCGTGGCGTACGCACTTTCGAGCAACCGGCGAGTGATCCGCTTGCGGACCGTTGGCGGCGCCTTCGCTATCCAAGTTGCGATTGGAGCATTCGTGCTCTATTCGCCCGTGGGCCGGGTCGTGCTGGAAACCGTGTCCGATGGCGTGCAAGCGGTTATCAATTGCTCGAACGCCGGCATTTCGTTCCTGTTTGGAGGCCTTGTCTCGGACGAGATGTTCGAAGTGTTCCCGCAGGGCACCGGGTTCATTTTCGCCTTTCGCGTGCTCCCGGTCATCATCTTCTTCTCCTCTTTGATCGCCGTGTTGTATTACTTGCGGCTGATGCAATTGGTGATCACGGTGCTTGGAGGCGCGCTGCAGTTTGTCTTGGGGACGAGTCGCACGGAGTCGCTCTCGGCGACGGCCAACATTTTCGTTGGGCAAACCGAGGCACCGCTTGTCGTTAAGCCGTATATCGCCACGATGACGCGCTCGGAGTTGTTCGCCATCATGTGCGGCGGTCTGGCTTCCGTGGCCGGTTCCGTTTTGGCGGGGTACGCTGGAATGGGAGTCGAACTAAAACACTTGCTCGCCGCTTGCTTTATGGCCGCCCCGGGCGGTCTGTTGTTTGCCAAACTGATGGAGCCTGAGACGGAAACGCCAAAGGACCAAAGTCTTGCTGAAGCGGACGAGACTGGAAACGAACAGGACGCCGCTTGCACTGATTCGGCCGACGATGATCCACAACCGGTCAACGTGCTCGACGCTGCGGCGCTCGGCGCCGCCAGTGGATTGAAGTTGGCGCTAAACGTGGGCGCGATGCTGCTGGCTTTCATCAGCTTGATCGCTCTGCTGAACGGGCTGGTTGGCTTGATCGCTTCCGGCGTTGGCTATGAAGACGTTACGATTGAGCAGTTGCTTGGCTACCTGTTCGCCCCCTTGGCCTGGCTGGTCGGCGTACCTTGGGATGAATCAATTCAAGGTGGGAGTTTCATTGGTCAGAAGTTGATCCTCAACGAATTCGTGGCCTATGACCAGTTCGTCAAGGTCAAGGATTCACTCTCGCCCAAGACCCAAGCGATCATTACCTTTGCGCTGTGCGGCTTCGCGAATTTTTCCTCAATCGCTATCTTGCTCGGCGGACTCGGAGGCATGGCGCCCAGCCGACGGACGGAGATTGCGCAAATGGGACTGCGGGCGGTCATCGCGGGAACGCTTGCAAACCTAATGAGCGCTGCGATCGCCGGATTGTTCTTTTCGCTTTCCTAAAGCACTTTAGACATCATCCCCTCCGACCCCCCTCGTGAAGTCGGCCCAATGAACCAAAAGCCCCAACAGTCTCGGACAAGCACCATGCAAACCGTTCTACTTGCGCTACTGACCGGAATTCTTGTCGGAGTTCTCTTCTCATGGGTCAAGCTACCCCTTCCCGCGCCGCCCGCTCTAGCCGGCGTGGCGGGAATTTTCGGCATTTACCTTGGCCACTTGGCGTACCAGTGGGCGATCGCTCAGTGGTTCACATCCCCATAGTTCGCTCCTGGCGAAGCTCCGGCGACGAAACAAAGGAGAGAGTACACCGTGGAAGATTCAGCGGCAGCCAAGCTAGGGATTCAACTGATGGATCTCACGTCGCTTGGCGATGACGATACGGATGAAAAGATCGCCACTTTGGCGGGCCGCGCCTTGTCGCCTGCCGGGAGCGTGGCGGCGTTATGCGTTTATCCCCGTTTCGTGCCGATTGCCAAACAGACGCTAGAGGCGGCCGGAGGCGATTCGGTGCGCGTGGCCACCGTGTGCGTGTTTCCTCACGGCCGAGCCGACGTGCGATTGGCGACGGTGGAAACAGAAGCTTGTGTTGCCTATGGCGCGGATGAAATCGACACCGTGATCCCGTACCGGTCGCTCGCTGCCGGTGATGCGGATGCATGCAAGAGGCAATTGGCTGCCGTGCGATCTGCATGCCTGGACGCCAAACTCAAAGTCATCTTGGAGACCGGCGAACTGGGCGACTTGGAGCTGGTTCGCGCTGCCAGTCGACTGGCGATTGAGGCCGGCGCTGATTTCATCAAGACATCGACAGGCAAGGTTCCTGTCAACGCTACGCCCGCAGCAGCTGCGGCGATGTTGGACGTAATCGCCGAGACGAACTCAAGTTGCGGGCTAAAGATTGCGGGCGGTGTGCGCTCGCTCGCTGACGCCAAGCTCTATCTGGAGATGGCCGCCCAACGGATGGGGGACGATTTCCTGACACCCCAACGATTTCGCTTTGGCGCCTCCAGCCTGCTCGATGCGTTACTCGAAACACTCGGCGAACAGGGCGGCCTGATCACGGGCGGCAGTTATTGAGAACCGGCGTTGGAGTTCGGCCCATGTTACTGCCACAGCAGATCATCGAGAAGAAGCGCGATGGAGCGGTGCTTCTCGCCAGCGAAATCGAATGGTTCGTTTCTGGCATCTCCGACCTGTCGATTCAGGATAGCCAGGTCGCGGCGTTTGCGATGGCCGTTCTCTTTCAGGGCATGACCGTCGAGGAGCGAGTCGTGCTCACCTTGGCCATGCGGGATTCAGGTCGACAGCTCGACTGGTCCCGACTTGAATTGTCCGGCCCGGTCATCGACAAACACTCGACCGGCGGCGTGGGCGACGTTGTCTCACTGATGCTCGGCCCGATGCTTGCGGCATGCGGCGGCTTCGTGCCGATGGTTTCGGGTCGCGGGCTCGGCCACACGGGCGGGACTGTCGACAAGTTGGAGTCGATTCCAAATTACAACACGACCCCGACTCTGGATCGTTTTAGCGTCGCCGTCAAGAATGTCGGTGTGGCCATCGTCGGACAAACAGCGGAAATCGCCCCGGCGGATCGACGTCTCTACGAGATTCGTGATGTCACCGCGACGGTCGAGTCGATAGATCTGATCACCGCTTCTATCCTCTCCAAGAAGCTGGCCGCGAATCTAGATGCGCTCGTGATGGACGTTAAGGTTGGCAACGGATCCTTCATGAAGACCAGCGAGCGTTCCGCAGAACTCGCGGAGAGCATCGTTCAGGTCGCTGGGCAATCGGGCACGCCGACTGCGGCCTTGCTGACTGATATGAACCAATGCCTCGCCCGCTCAGCCGGCAATGCTCTGGAAGTAGATGAAGCTATTCGTTTCCTTCGCGGAGAACCCGCGTGCGATCGGCTCAAGGAAGTGACCTTCGCCTTGGGGTCGGAACTGTTACTGGCCGCCGGCCTCGTCGCGTCCAGTCAGGAGGCCCACGCTCTGTTGGCTGCCGCATTGGATAGTGGGAATGCGGCCGAGAGATTCAATCGGATGTCGAGCGAACTCGATGGACCCGCCGATATCATTGAACAGCCTCAGAAGTATCTTCCCAAGGCCCCGGTCATCCGCGATGTTTGCCCGCAAGGCCGAGGCTTTGTGGCTGGAATAGATGTGCGGCAAGTCGGGAATGTTGTGGTCGCGCTCGGCGGAGGCCGCAGGCAAGCTGGAGCCAAACTAGACCACTCGGTTGGGCTGAGCCGAGTGGCGTCCATTGGGGAAGAAGTCTCCCCGGAGCGCCCGCTAGCTGTCGTTCACGCTCGCACTGAATCCGACTGGGAAACCGCAGCGGCAAAAGTGCGCGCGGCTTATTCCTGGGGCCATGAACCCACTTCGCCGCCGCCGGCCATTCATCGCGTCATGCGCGCCCCACAGGCGTCGGTGAACGACAGTTCGAATCAAACGAGTAGACTCGCAGAGGACCCGTCTGATGAACATTGATCGCGAGCAACTGATGCGGCAGGCCGTGGCTGCGAGCGACGCAGCCTATGCCCCGTATTCAAAGTACCCTGTCGGCGCCGCCCTGCTGACTGAGAGCGGCGAAATTATCCTCGGCTGCAACGTAGAGAATGCCTCTTTTGGGTTGACGAATTGCGCTGAGCGCACTGCCATTTTCTCCGCCGTCGCCGCTGGCCACCGCCGATTTCTCGCCATCGCCATCAGCACTGAGGATGCGGGTGCTCCCTGCGGCGCCTGCCGGCAGGTGCTCAACGAATTTTCCCCCGGCCTGCTTGTCATTCTCGGCGACAGGCAAGGCGGGATTCATCGGACTGCCAGCCTCGAGGCATTGCTTCCAGATGCGTTTGGACCCAACAATGTGAATCGGCTGTAATCAAAGCCTGACGAAAGACCATCTCTGATGCTTGAAGCGACCCAACTCGCCGAACTGCTCGAACGAAACGAGCTGAGAATTGTGTTTGCGGAGAGCTGCACCGCCGGCTTGGCCTCTGCGCGACTGGCCGCGGTTCCGGGGATCTCGAATTGGCATTGTGGTTCGGCCGTTACTTATCGCGAGGCGACGAAAATCGGCTGGTTGGGAGTTTCGGACCAGACATTGGCGTCGCACTCGGCCGAGAGCGCTGAGACAACCATCGAGATGGCCACCCAGGTCTTGAGCAAGACGCCCGAGGCGGACGTGGCGGCCGCGATCACTGGGCATTTGGGGCCGAAGGCGCCGCCGGAACTAGACGGAGTCGCTTTTGTCGCTGTGGTTCGTCGGGGCGAAGATCCACAAATGGGCCAGGTGCGCCGCCATCGTCTGGAGTCCGCTGAACGCCAATCTCGCATGGACGAGGCCGCTCGACTGGTGCTCGCCGAAGCGGTGCGCGTGATTTCGGGGCAGCGTTGAGCGCTCGGTTCGCGAGGCGGGGCGTCACTCACGCGATTCGGCAAGCCGTTTGATGTAAAGTCGCTGTACCTCGCGCATGCAGCATCGGCCATCGGCGGCGAGCGTTTGGCACTGCGCGTCGCCAGACTCCGATTTAGTGAGTAACTCACGAATGCGAGTGGGCTGCGCTTGCAGCACGTCCGCGTCGATGTCTTCGAGCGTGAAGCCGAAGCACGCGCAAATGGGCGCGCTGGCGTCCTTCGGGTAGACCGGCGCCGCTGTCTCATCGACCGACACAAATCGTTCGAACAGGTCGAAATAGACTGCATCGCACTTGGGAAAATCACAGAACCAGGCGGAGTCTCCGATTCGAGTTCTCGACTGGCTGCGGACATGTCGATCAAGCGTCGCCGCGTTTACGGCAGTTCCCAGCGTCCCGCATCGCGGGCAGTAGGCTCGGCCGTCAAGCTCTGGCTCTCGAACGAACGCCTTGTTCATGGGATTCACCTACCGTCGTGGGTTTGCGATTATGGTTGTCTGAGTGGAGATGACAGGCCAGTTCCGAGACCGCAGGCCAGCGCCTCTTCAAAATGGACCGGCAAATGCCGGTGGTTCAAAAGGTTGGACGCTGGATTCGGCCCCTCGTGAATCGTGTATCATAACCAAAGATGAAACAAGGCTAACCACCACCCACACCCTCGCGAGCCCCACCATGACGCGACTTCAATTCTTGTTACTTAGCTTGGTTCTTTGCCTTACTTGCCCAGCGGCGCGCGCGCAGAACGGCGAGAACGAGGACGACGGCAAGCTGCGGATTATCTGCTTTGGCGCCCATCCGGACGACGCTGAATACAAGAGCGGCGGGACTGCGGCGTTGTGGGCCGAGCAGGGCCACCATGTTAAGTTGGTTTCGGTCACGAACGGCGACATCGGCCACTGGCGAATGGCCGGCGGCCCGCTGGCCAAACGCCGCACGGCCGAATCGGCGGAAGTCGCCAAACGACTCGGAGTCGCTTCACGCGTGCTCGACATCCACGACGGCGAACTGATGCCAACGCTTGAAAACCGACGCACGATAACTCGGCTCATTCGCGAGTGGAACGCGGACATCGTTATCGCCCACCGGCCGTGGGACTACCATCCAGATCACCGCTACGTGGGCGTGCTCGTGCAGGACGCGGCTTTCATGGTGACCGTCCCTTTCTTCTGCCCCGACACGCCGCCGCTGAAGAAGAACCCTGTGTTCCTTTACTCTAGCGATCGCTTCAAGAAGCCTTACCCGTTTGATGCGGACATCGCGGTTTCGCTCGATAAGGTCATGAAGAAGAAGGTCTTCGCACTCTCTGCTCTTGAGTCCCAAGCGTTTGAAGGCGGCGCGTTGGGCAACGCCGAACGCATGGCGAAGGTGCCCCCTGCCTCTCAACCTGAACTCCGCTTGGAATGGCTGACCAAGAGCTGGCAGCGCCGCCAAGCCAACGAAGCGAAGCAAGCTCGCACCACGTTGATGAAATGGTACG
>CAZWOU010000004.1:48638-68928 GCA_964635375.1 uncultured Pirellulaceae bacterium
ATGGTACGGCGAAAAAGGTAGTGAGATTAAATATGCCGAAGCATTTGAGATTTGCGAGTACGGCCGCCAGCCCAGCGACGCCGAAATCCGCAGACTCTTCCCCTTCTTTCCCAAACCTTGAGGCGAGTGAGGCGCAGCACACGCGGTGTCAAGAGTTCGCTCGACTGCCCGGATCAGGCTAACCGCTGAGATGCGGTGTTCGCCGAGAAAAGGCGGATTTCAGCGGTTCGGCCAGCTTTTTTCGAAAACTTCGTCAAACTGCGTTACCATCGCGAGTCGGCTGGCGTCTATCTACCAGCGAAGGAACTGTTGTCTTGGTGGATTCGCCGTGTAACGTTGAGAGTCTCTTGCAGCGTTGCCAGCAGGGAGACGAAGCGGCGTTTGGCGAACTCATGCGACGCTACCAAGAGAGGGTGTTTCAGTTCACTCTCAGAGTGTCTGGCGACGCCTCATTGGCCGAGGAGGCGACGGTCGACTGCTTCTATCGTATCTGGACGAAGTGCCGGCAGCGGAGGGAGGGCGCGAGTCCCGATGCGTGGATTTTTCGTATTGCCCACCGGGCTCTGGTGGATTTGGCTCGCAAGCGGCAAAGGTGGTGGAATCGGCTAGCGGCTGGATCGCGAACGTCCGAAGATGATCTGCGCCCGGGCCCGCTGGAGGCGTTGCTCGAAGCTGAGCATCAACGACAGCTTGCAGGTGAAATGAAGTTGGCGTTGGAGACGTTAAAAGAAGAGGATCGCGTCCTTGTGCATCTCTATTACTTTGAGGGTCAGGCGATTGCGGAGATCGCGACGGTGCTTGAAACATCGCGAGACGCCTTGAAGATGAGGCTCTTGAGAGTTCGCAAGAAACTGGCCAAGGTTCTGGAGTCTGGTGATGACTGCGGATAACCCCAACGACCGCGACTCAACGCCGGCAGACCAGCTTGCAACTCAAGCCGACGCTCGTTTGCGCGAGTGGTTTTCCTCGCCGCCGGTTTGTGAATCTAGGACCAATGTTGAGCAGCGAGTCATGGCCAAGCTGTCTCGGCGAAAGCTCGCCATTCGCGGCGTTTGGGTTGCGTCGTTGATCATGGTGCTGACAGCGGGATGGTGTTTTCGACCCGGCCGTCGCGAACAGCTTCCGCCGTTGCGGGTCGCAGAGGGGCGCGGCGGTGTTAAAGATCCCAGCAAATCCATCAGAGAATTTGAACTGTTCGCGTCAGCGTATTCGGGGATGGCGCCGCCTGTCGTTCAGTTCGAGACGCTCGACAACGAATCTAGCTTGTTGTTGGGATACCTAGAGTCGCTCGAAACAACAGGGGAGAAGCAATAATGACTTCGATTCTACTCTGCGCTTCAGTGCTTGTCGCGGTAGCGGGCGGGGATGCTCCACCGCCTTTGACGAAGGACAAGATTGCGAAACTTCAGCAACTTGTGCGTCGAACTCAGGAACGCGACGCCGAGTTGAAGGCGGCGCTTGAGCGGCAGCAGAACAGTTTGATGAAAGCCTATGCCTCTTTCCTTCTGGACGAGAAACACATTCTCGAGTTGCACACAGAGATAATTCAATTGCAGACTAAACTGCTAACGAACTACCGTGATTTACAGGTCGAGCTTCGCAATATTGTCGGCGAGAAACGATTCCGGCATTTGAAGACGCGGATTGACTTGATCCTGAAAGGAAAGAAAAAAGTAAAATCGCCTGCGGACGCTTCGGCGGGGGACTAATCGACGGGCCCGTGCAAATCTGGCTCGCCAGGTTCCCAGGCCGTAGTCCCCGTTTTAAATAAGTCTCATCGTTGGGTACCCACTAACAACAGGAAGTAAGCGTCATGTCATATTATTGTCGAGTTGGGTTGATCGTTTCTTTGTTGGCGTGCCATTCCTCCTTGCTCGCGGATGATCAAGTGTTTTCCGGCCCCCAGGTTGGCGAGAAGTTGACGCCGTTCAAAGTTCGTGGCGTGTTCGACGACGAGGCCGGCAAGGAGTACGACTACGTCAAGCAAGCGAACGGCAAGGCGATTTGTCTGATCTTTGTTCATGAGCTCACACGTCCATCGGCAGCGGTGTTGCGAGCTGTGACCGGCTTTGTTGCCAAGAACCGCAAGAAGATGGAGGGCGGAGTTGTTTTCCTGGGCAGCGACGCCACCGAATTGGCGTCGAGACTTCGACGCGCCCGACACGCTCTGGCCAAGGCGACGCCAACGGGGATCTCGGTCGATGGGGAGGAAGGTCCCGGAGCGTACGGGCTCAATCGCAAGGCGACCTTGACGATTCTCATCGCCAACAACAACAAGGTCACAGCGAACTTTACTCTGATTCAGCCAAGCGTGAACGTTGACGTGCCGCGCATCCTGACCGAAGTCGTCAAGATCGTTGGCGGCAAAACGCCGACGCTCGCCGAATTAGGTCTAGCGCGCTACACGGGGCAGAAGCCGGCGGGCGAAACGGAGCCGATCAACCTGCGACCGCTGTTGGGACCCGTGATACGAAAGACGGCAACTGCGGACGAGGTCGAGGCGGCGGCGAAGAAGGCGGAAGCGGCCTTTGCGAAGAACCCTGCCATTGGTCGCCGAGTTGGCGAGGTTGCGAGACGGATTATCGAGGCGGATAAGTTGGGTAACTACGGCAGCGAGAAGGCTCAGGAGTATCTGAAGAAGTGGGCCAAGCAGTTCCCGGAATCGGCGAAGAAATCTCCGCGTCCAAAGAAACGCAAGTGAGCTGTCTTGAGCCGTCGCCGAAGCTGGCTGAGAAGCGTCTGTGTGAACCGCGAGAAGGAGAACGCCGTGAATTTGAGCGGCCTACTAATTGCCGTGTTGCTCGTCGGCCCCGCTGCCGGCGACGCGCCTTCAGCCGATTCCGAAGGGGAGGTTGACTTTGATACGCAAATCGTGCCTGCCTTTACCAGGGCAGGTTGCAACGTTGCTGCTTGTCACGGAGCCGCAGCCGGGCGCGGCGGCTTAAGACTCTCGTTGTGGGGTTTGAATCCCGCAGCGGACCACGACGCAATTGTGCGACAGTTGGAGGGGCATCGGATCAATTTGGCTCGCCCCGGTGAAAGTCTGCTGCTGCTCAAAGGGACTGGTCAGCTCGACCATGAAGGCGAGGATGCGTTGACTGGGTCGCCCCAAGGCGAGGAGAGGCTGCTTGCGTGGATCAAGGGAGGCGCCCAACGCGACAAGGCGAGCGCGCGCAAACTGTTGCGCCTGACGATGACTCCGACCACGCCGGTTTCCGGAGCCAAAGGCGATGTCATTGCTTTGCACGCTTTGGCGGAATTCGATGACGGGACTCAGGCCGAAGTGACGCCGTGGACGGTGTTTCAATCGAATGACCCCGTCTCGGTCGAAGTGTTGGATGAGCAGCCGACTCGCGTGCGGTTGAAGCGAGGCGGGCGGCACACGGTGCTGTGCCGGTTCATGAACCGGGTCGTCCCGCTGGTGTTTATGGTTCCGTTGTCAGAGGACACTGTGCCTCAGATCGCTGCCAAGAGCGACAGCTTTATCGATCGTGAGATCTTGCAAACGCTAGCGACGATTCGGCTTCCTGTCTCACCGGCAGCCGACGATCGGACGTTTGCTCGCCGGGTTCACTTGGATCTGACCGGCACGCTCCCCACACCGAAGCAACTTGCGGCTTTCCTGGGCGAGGCGCGCAGCGATCGCCGCGCCAAGCTAGTTGAGCAGCTGCTCGCGTCGAGTGAGTTCGTCGACTATTGGACGTTCAGGTTCGCCAAGTTGTTGCGAATCCGTTCGCAAATCAACCAACCCGAGGGGGCCAAGAAGTTCCATGACTGGCTGCGCGCACAAATCGCAAGCGGAACGCCGTACGACAAGATGGTGACTGATCTTCTTACCGCTGAGGGAGACACCCACGAGGTGGGGCCGGCAAACTTCTATCGCGTCGTTACGGGGGCGCGCAACCAAGCGGAGTACGTCAGTGAGTTGTTGATGGGTGCGCGGATGCGTTGCGCCAACTGTCATAATCACCCGCTCGACAAGTGGACTCAGGACGACTACCACGGATTGGCGGCCGTGTTCGCCAAGGTCAAGCAGGGGCGCATCATCACCGTCGACGGACGCGGTGTGGTAACCCATCCGATAACAGGTGAGGCGGCCAAACTTCGCGTACCGGGAGAACGATTTCTCCCGGAGGTCGACAAGGCTGACGCCCGCGATGCGCTCGCGAGTTGGATGACTGGCCCCAAGAATCCGTATTTCTCCAAAGCGATCGTTAACCGTTTATGGAAATCCATGATGGGACGCGGCTTGATCGAGCCGACCGACGACGTGCGCGAGACGAACCCGCCCTCCCACCCGGCGCTGTTAGACGCGCTGGCCGCGGATTTTGTCCAACATGGCTACAACATACGCCACACGTTGCGATTGATCGCCACCAGCGACGCCTACGGCCGCAGCTCGTCAACGCTGCCTGGCAACGCGGCGGACGAGACGTTTTACTCGCACGCGATTGTCAAGCCGTTGGAGGCGGAAGTGCTGGCCGACGCCTTGACCAGCGTGACCGGCGTCGCCGAGCAGTACAAGGGCCAACCAAAGGACACCCGCGCCATCGCGTTGTTTGACCCGAGAATACCGTCAAGCGTGTTGGATGTGCTTGGGCGATGTTCTCGAGAGGAGTCGTGCGAATCGCTCCCCGATCCCGGAACGCTGGCTCAAAAACTACATATGGTCAATGGCTCGTTGATCAACGCCAAGGTCACGTCGAAGCGAGGCCGTCTGCAAAACTTGCTCGCCTCGGGCGTCTCCGACAGTGAACTGTTGACCCACCTATACGTAGTTGCGCTGGCACGCGAGCCAAGTGTTGCTGAGATGAAGTACTGGGATACACACTTGAAGACTGTCGGCGAAGATGGAAGACAGGCGCTGTTCGAGGACATTGTCTGGAGCCTGCTTGCCTGCCGAGAATTTGTCACAAATCACTAAGTTGCCGGAGCAACGGTGTTATGAAATCGAAGAAGAATGCGTTTGGTCGCTGCGACGGAATCACGCGGCGGAACGCTCTGCAAATTGGCGGGCTAACGGCGCTCGGCCTGGGCTTGGAGCACGCCGCTGGGCTGTCGAAACTTCGTGCCGCCAATCTCGCTGGAAAGGGCGGAAAGGCGAAGTCGTGCATTTTGCTGTGGCTCGATGGAGGACCCAGCCAGTTGGAGACGTTCGACGTCAAGCCCGACGCCCCCGCGGAAGTTCGCGGCCCCTTGGATGCGATATCCACGGCGGTGCCGGGCGTGAGTTTCAGTGAATGCCTGCCGCTGACGGCCGCGATGATGGACAAGATCGCTGTCTTGCGTTCGATGACGTCAACGTTTGGGGCCCACAACTTGGGGACCCATAACATGACCACCGGGTTCAAGCCGACGCCGTTGCTGGAGTACGCATCGTACGGCTCGGTCTTGGCCCATATGCGGCAGAGCAAAGACGCCATCCTGCCGACCAATGTTGCGGTGCCCGATTATCGGATTGGAGGAAGTAAGCTGACTGGCAACGGCTATTTGCCTCCCGCCACGCGGCCCTTCTCGTTGGATGGAGACCCTGCGAAGAACGACTTCCAAGTCCGCGATCTCGACTTCTACGCCGGCGTTACGTCTGCCCGGTTGAAACGGCGGAAGCAGTTTCTCAATCAGTTGGATGGATTGAGCCGAGCTGTCGAGAGCGCCAAAGAATCGCCGAGCGATCCCAACTTCGAACAGGCGTTTCGCCTCATCTCGTCGCCCGAAGCGAAGGAGGCCTTCGACTTGTCGAAGGAGCCTCGAAAGGTCCGGCAGCGATACGGCTTCAAGTCGATCGGCGGGTGCTGCCTGTTGGCGCGGCGGTTGGTCGAACGAGGCGTTTCATTCGTCACGGTGAATAACCGAGGTTGGGACACCCACACCGCAATGTACACGCGGCTCAAGGAAGGTTTCACCGGCGCGGAGAAACCGCAGGGGCTCGTGCCATCGCTCGATCTTGCGTTTTCGGCGCTTGTTGAAGATCTGGAACAGCGAGGGTTGTTTGACGAGACGTTAATCGTCGTGATGGGGGAATTTGGCCGGACTCCTAAACTCAACACGTCAGGCGGTCGCGATCATTGGCCGCGCGTCTTCAGCGTCGTGATGGCCGGCGGCGGCGTCCCCGGAGGCGTTGTGGTCGGCGCCAGCGATAAGACGGCTGAAAGCCCCGCCGAACGTCCAGTGACCCCATCGGATCTGGCCCATACGATCTATACGTTGCTTGGCTTGGATCCCGACACCGAACTGCGGACTGCGGACGGGCGACCGGTGCGTATTGGTCCCATTGATGGCCATGCGATCTCGGAGGTGGTTTCGTGAACGTAAAGATGAATTGCGGTGTTTCGTTTGCGGCCCTCGTGGTGTTCGGCGCAAGTTGCTTGCTTCCCAGTTCGGCGCATGCCGCCAAACCGTCTATCACGGCGGTCGCCTTCGATCAGCAGGGTAAGTCAGTTGTTGTGGCTTCACAGGCCGGGCTGAGAGTTGTCCAATGGCCGACGCTCAAACTGCTGCGAAGACTTGAGACGAACTTATCTCAAATCCATGACCTTGCGTTCTCCCCAGATGGTCGTTTCCTGGCGGTTGCCGGCGGTCGCCCTTCGGAATCCGGACATTGTGAGATTCTCCGCTGGCCGTCGGGTGAACGAGTCGCGAGGAGCGGCAATCACGACAACCTGATCTACTCTGTCGCTTGGCGAAGCGATGGGCGAAGCTACGTGACGGCGAGCCTTGATCGCACGTGCCGCTCAGTGGCGTTTCGCGCGCCGGGAGACAAGGCACTGGAGCTATCGGGCGTGAAGTTGGAAGGGCATTCGCGAGCCGTGCTGGCCGCCTGTTTTCTCCCAGGGGGAGGGCAACTGCTGACGGCGGGAGTGGATCACAGCGTCCGTCTTTGGGACACTGAGGGCAAGCAGCCGACGATCGTGCGAGCGTTGGAAAACCACAGCGAACCGGTTCACGATCTGGCAGTGCGGCCGCAGGAAGACGGGGCTCGCCCAGTGATCGTTTCAGTCAGTGAAGATAAGACGGTTCGGCTTTGGCAGCCGACCATTGGCCGGTTGTTGCGATTCGCACGCCTCGGCAGAGTGGTCCCGCTCGCAGTCGATTGGGCCGCGGACGGCCAAATGATCGTCGTCGCCTGTAACGACGGACATGTCCGTGTGATTGATCCCGACACGGTTGAAATCGTCGCTGACATCCCTGCCATTGATGGTTGGGCCTATTCGCTGGCAGTCCATCCTGATGGCAAGCAGCTTGTCGTCGGCGGCGAGAACGAATCGCTTAAGCAAGTTGTCTTGCCGTGAGCCACACCCGTCTGTATGGCGAAACGTTACTCAATGAGGCAGAGCGCCGCAGGCAGGATTACCAGCGTCTCGGCCGCCCCAGGCTGTCTCCAGAGGAGAGGCTTCTCATGCGTGTTTGTCTCACTGTTGTGACTGCAATTCTCCTGGCTCATGCACCGAGAGTGTTCGGCGCCGAAGAGGACGCTCCGTTCTCCGGCCCGCAGCCCGGCGAGAAGCTGCCTGCACTAGAGGTGGTGCTGGCGTATGGAAAAGAGGCTGACCAGACCGTCGATTTCGTGGAACAGGCGGCTGGAAAGCCGGCGCTGCTTGTGATCGTAAACGGTTCCAATCGGCCGGCGGCAAGGTTGACGCGGGTCTTGATGAACTACGCGGAGATGCACCAAGACAAGCTATTCGCTGGCGTCGTATATCTTGACAAGGATCGGGCAGCTGCACTGCAGTACCTGCAAGAGGCGGTCAGTTGGTGGCAAGTCGGGCCCCCAGTCGGCGTCTCGATCGATGGCGGCGAGGGTCCGGGCGCCTATGGTCTGAATCGAAATGTCAACGTTACCGTGCTCTTCGCCAACAAAGGCCAAGTCACCAGCAACTTCGCCCTGGTCCAGCCAGGCGAGACCGATGCGCCGCGCATACTGAAGGACGTCGCGTCTAGCGTGGGAGGACGAGTGCCTAGCGAGAACGAAGTGCGTTTCCTCAGTGCTCCAATTCACAAGCTGCCGCCGGCTCGTTGGCACGTCGCCCCAGCGGACGTCCGTCTAAGGCGTCTGATTTGCACAGTGCTCGCTGCTAAAGACATCGCGTCGACGCGCGCCGCGGCGGCGGCTATTCAGAAATACATCGGCGACGACCAGGATCGCCAAGCCGCATTGGGCGACGCTGCATCGCTTTTGCTCGAACGCCGCATGCGTGCTCGTGGTCATGCGGTCGTCAAGCAACTGCAGCAGTGGCGTCTGAAATACGGCGCCCGCTCAACGAAAAATCCTCGCTGAGGTCACGGGCGAAGTGCGACGAGGTCGGTCGGAAAGAGACTTTCATCGTCGACGATTGGAGTTACCGTCCGGTGGGCCTCCGTTGCCTCCTCGCATTCCAGGGGGACCGTGTCGACTGGCACGAAGCGTGACTCCTTTTTCTTTGCCGTCCAGTTGGCGCTGCACCGAAGTGATTCGCATCTCAATGAATGTCTTAATCGGCAGCGAACTCGACTGGCCTCGCCCAGAGAAGCCGAAGAAATCGAACGATGACCGGGTTTTCTTTGGCCTGCTTCCCCCTCCGATCGTCTGATTGAACGCCGCCGCTGCTCCGGAATTTGGTTCTTTGGCGACCCATGGTTTGAGGGTCTCTGACAGTTGGTCTATTCGAGCGAACATATGTTCTCTCGAATAGTATCCGTCCAACAACTCTCGTACCTTGGCGAGATATAGTGATCGAAAGGACTCTAGTGCAAAAAGCTTGTTCAATAACTTCTTGTCTGCAACCCAGGGGTGGTAAATGTCCCACTTGGCTTGGGACGTGGCGTCGCCGGCCATGGGAAACGTTCCGAATGTTTCATTGAGATCCCAGGGGAGAACCCGCACCATTCCGTCTTTTGAATCAGTGAGCAGGTAGTAGTTGTGAGGCGTCGCCACGTAGCTGTCGAGATTTCCCAAAAGGCTGTTGGCAGCCAGAAACGATGCGAACAAATCGAGATCGAGTTGCTGGCCAATTCGATCCTTGAATTCCGCTTGGCTTCCCTGATCAATCAGCTTCATTAGCTCGGCAAAGCGCAGAATGAGCTTCTTGTTGTTCTTGCCCTCTTTGATTTGATAGGCATCGTATTTGCTGGCGTCGTCACCTAGGTAACTCCAATCAAACATTCGCTCAGGCTTCATCAGAACACTCGCTGCTGATTCAACCCCGTATTCTCGAGAGAGGAATTTTTCGTCAACTTGCTCGACAATCACGTACAGCCCGACGACTTTGCGGTCGTAGAGTCCTGGGACTGACAAGGTGACGCGAGCCCAGCCAACGCCGGGAGTCTTGAATCCGGCCGCCTGGAAGACTTCGTAACCAAGTTTTTCTTTGAGAAACGAAGCATCCTTGAAAGCATTGGAGAAATTCAATTTCGTGCGGCCGAAAAGTTTTTGGCCTTTGACGAATCGGTTTGTGTCGATCTTCATCGGGCGTTTCAGTTGCCCGCTCGACGCCCAAAAGGATGAGTTGCCTTTGTGGCGCAGGCCAATGTCCTGGAGTCTCAAACCGGCAACTTCCATCGTTGCGCGGACATACTTGAATTCACTGCTGCTTTGGGGCCCTTGCCCTGGTGGACCGCTTTGCGGCGGGTCACCGAATCCCTGGGGCGGACCACCTTGCGGCGGGCGACCAAACCCCTGCGGCGGGCGACCAGATCCTTGCGGCGGGCGACCAAATCCCTGCGGCGGGCGACCAAATCCCTGCGGTGGGCGACCGAATCCGGGCGGACCCCCAGGAGGTCCTCCTCGACGGCCCCCGCCAGCAGGCTCCAAATTCTTCGCCGCTTCTGGGGTTAGCGTGAAGTGAATTTCCAGGACGCGATTCTCTTCAAAAACGCCCTTCCAAAATGCCTCGTTTTCGGAATTGTCATCAACGGCCAACGCGACAGGAGATAACAGGGCGACAAGCAAGAGACATTGAACGGTTGTTCTTGGCGTCATGGATCAGAGCTCATGGCACTGTTTGAGAAGAGTTGGACCTAGGGAAATGTCTGCAACCTGGAGAACTGACTGGCAGGGAAATACTGATGGGAGGAAACTTGATTTCCGCTGGCGTCTGGACGAAATATCGCTGGGTAAGGGTTGGGTGTGTTCAGCAACCAAAACGCAGCTCCCGCATGTTCATGGACATTTGTGGCCATCAACAACTTGGCTTCGGTTGGGTCGCCAGTTCTCCATTGTAGTCTCTTGCCCGCTCGATCGATGATAACAGACAGGCGAGCCCGAAACCAAACAGTCCAAAGAGAGACAGGTAAATGGACAGCAATACTCCGGCTACGGCGCCGGCCACTTCCGCAGGTCCGACCGGGGCATCGCCAGACAAAGCAGCTCCAAACGAGGCGACCGAGGACGTTGTCCAGAGGGCTGCCAGGCATACCAGAAACGAAGAACCAACGATGATGCTCCTTGCGAATAACCTTCTTGGTGCTTCGCCAGTAGCGGCCTTGGAGGGCGCCGGTGTTTGGCCCGTCCATGCGGCGACGGCCGCGCCGGCAAGCACAATGCCATAGCCAATCAACAAGGGGATATATCCCAATCCGGTAATCGCCATTATCGTGTTGGCGTCGATCACCTCCATGGACGCCAGCGTCCTGAAAGCGATCAAGGGCTGCGTGTTTCCAAAAGCGATCAATAACAAGCCCACGCCAAAGAGTGCGGCTGAGCAGCATAGCCGAGATCGGTCCTGTGGCGTTGGTCGTAACGGGTTCCATAACGAGGCGGTCATGCCTGCCGAAAAAAAACAGGCGCCAAGCAGCCCAATGTAGGAGGAAATTTGGAAGCCGCTAGAGAGCTCAATTGCATCTCCAGCGGGAGTCTCTATTGCCACCGCGATAACAGCCAGGATGTTGTACGGAGTCAGTCCTACATGAACATTCCGAAAGCTCCGATAGGTGCAGCGATTCTCATCTCACTCTCCTCCCGCGTCAGCACTGTCTGCCTGAAGAAGCATGCCACTGGATGCCAGCCTGGGCCAAACCAAAGGCCCACCATGGCATGGATACCTGATACCGGCCAAGAACGCTATCCAGCAAGGGCGACGTGGACGCATTAAGAAGTGCGACAGATCGCGTAGAGAACTGGGTTAACAGGTCGGCCAAAGGTCGTGACCTATCGCCTTAGCGGTCCACCTTGGGCAAGCCTTCTTTTGCGTGTTCCTTCTGAACCTGCCTCATGAACGAGTTCAGAGAGTCGCTAAACGTCCGCCCATCGCTATTCGCAAAAAGTTTCGCATAGTCAATCGTTTCATAGCGAAGACCAGCGGCGTCAGATACAAACAGCGTTCCAATGTTTAAACGATCCAGGCTCTTCAGCACCTTGATCGAGGTGCGAGGAAGCTCGCTCTTACAGGATTCGATGAAAATCGTATCGAAGTACATTTTTTTGGCGCCACCCATCCTGATGACTGTTTCTAAGAATCGTTGCTTGCTGATTCCTTCGCTGAAATACTTGGACGCGTTAGTTGCACCGAGCGTGCTCCCATCATTAACATCGAGCGTCGAGTCGGCATTGGGGTCGAGCGTGCCCCCATCATTGACATCGAGCGTCGAGTCCTCAATCGCCTGCCTCTTTAGCTCGCGGACAATCTCGGAAGAACCGAATTTGAAATGCGGTGACGAAGGGGAGACTTCACTTCTTAGCTGTTCTTCCAACTCAAGTTGCACATTGCTTTTTGCGAGTAGGTCATCGCTGCTCTTGGTCGTGTCCGCTGCGGCCTTGATTTGATCCAAGATAGCCATCAGCGTCTCTGGTGAATTTGCCTCAAACATCGGAGCGAAACCTTGTGCCACAGCCAAGCGAGGAGTTCCGTGCGATTTGGCGATCAGAACGAAATCCGTCTTTGCGGCATCTGCCACAATGCCGACTGACTGCAACGCCTTTTCGAAATTGGCGGGATGCGCGAGAGGATGTCGCCGGAACACTTTCAATTTTGACGCGGTTGGCAGCCAAGCGACGAATTCAAATTTCGTCGCTCCCAGGCCAAGCCAGCGAAATCTTCCTTGGCGGGCGTCCTCATTGGTAAAAA
Organism: uncultured Pirellulaceae bacterium; assembly: GCA_964635375.1. Lineage (GTDB taxonomy): Bacteria > Planctomycetota > Planctomycetia > Pirellulales > Pirellulaceae > CAZMNY01. Next base: position 60,677 of record CAZWOU010000004.1, read on the forward strand.
CGACCAAAGCGAGTTTCTGGTCAGCAGAGACTCCGGCCATCAGTTGGGCGATTTCTCTCTTGACCACAGCTGGAAACATCTTCGCATCCGAACGCAGATTTCGGGCGGCCTTCTGAAACGCCTCGTCTGGCGTCTTGGCCAGCCAGTCAGCGAGTTGATTGACGCTTTTCGGGTCGGTTTCATTGGCATAATAGACAATCGTCGTCGTCTCCGCTTTTATCAAACGCCTCTGCAGTTTGATTGGCGGCAAGAGATCTTGAGCTAGAACTGGCTGGACAACGATATTCGAACTCGCGATCGCAAAAACGCAGAGCGAGATGCACGATACGGTCAGAGTCTTGTTTAAAAAGTAAGGCAAAGCGGCACTTTCGGCAAATGGAACCGGCAACAACAGAAGCCCTTCAACACCAATCTCTGGCGCCAGCGTTAGCCGTGTGTTCGTTCTGTTCGTAGAAATCTCATTTGTTGTAAGAGTATAGCACCATCAACGGATCGGCCCATTAAGAGGGATCTTGCCGACAAGCACCAGGGCTTGATCCGAATGGCCGCGCCCAACGTAGCAGCTCGGAAGACGCGGATATCGTAGCGTTCTAGACGGCCTCAAAACCGGCTGCCAAGGGTTGCCAGAAAATGGCTGCTCGTGAGGTAACCCAAGTAGACTCTTTCGCGTTTTCGCGCTCTTTGGGAAACTGGTTGTAACGTCGCGCTTGGAGTCGCTTGGATCAGAGGAATCTGTTCGCGCGGAGTCCTGTCGCAACGGATGCCGCCTGGCGAAGGATGAGCACTTCATATCGGCGCAATTCGCCTTTCAGATTTCAATCGACGGCCTGAAATGTTGTGTTTCGGCGTCGAGAACTCGGACGGGAAAGCCTAGAATGTCGTGAGAAATGGCAAGGAAGATTTTTTTCACGATACCGTCTTTGCGCAACAATCGTTGGACTAGTTGGGAAACTCCGATGATCATTCTTAGAACACAACACATATCGAAAACGGTTGTCTTCATTCTAGTGCTGTGCGTGCTCTCGGTGAGAGTCCAGGGGCAGCGCGTTCGTCGGCCCCGGTTGTCCGAGGCGCAGGAACAGTACTTGGAACTTCTGAAGCAATTTAACAAGCAGTACGACCTGGCAAGGCAGGACGATCGCGCCGCTATGACCAGAGAAGAGAGAGCTGCAGAGCAGGCGGCGCTAAACGCGCTTGTCGGTGAATATGCGCCGCAATTCATGGCGATGGCCCTTAAGGACCCTGAAGACAGTGTCGGCAAGCAAGCCCTGAGCTGGCTAATAGCTCGCGCACCTGCGGGTGAATCGTTCGACACCGCATTGGACTTGGTCGCGGGACACTATCCAGGCGAAGCGGGGCTTGAGGCGGTCTGCCGCCGCCTTTTTGTCAGCCAGTCCAAGAATGCGGAGAAGTTCCTGGAAACGATTCTCGACAAAACTTCCCACTCAAGTGTTCGCGCGGCGGCTCTGACGGCGCTAGCCATTCGGTCCAAACGGCAGTACGAGGAAGGTGGCGATGAGGCGTTGGCAAAAAAGTCCGAAGAACATTTTAGGCGGGCACTGAACGAATTTGCCAATCTTCCACGACAACAAAACACGCTGGTCGCCAAGATGATGTTTGCGGAGGCACGGCGCAAGCTCGAAGATCTTCGCGGGCCACTGGCCATCGGCAAGCCAGCGCCCGAGATAGAAGGAGAAGACATTGAGGGGGCGAGATTTAAACTAAGCGACTACCGCGGGAAGGTCGTCGTGCTAGTTTTTTGGAACGACTGGTGAGTGCCATGCCGTTACGGATACCAGCATGGGCGGTCGCTCATGGAAAGCTTGGCCAATAAACCATTCGCCATGGTCGGTGTTAATTCGGATAAGGATCGAGAGGTGATTAAGCGGACCGCGAAGCTCAAGCGAGTTCCCTGGCGATCGTTCTGGGACGGTGAGCAAGGAGCCAATGGGCCGATTACCAAAGCCTGGAATGTTCGCGCTTTCCCCACAATCTTCGTGCTCGATGCACAAGGCACGATCCGCTACAAGTTCATTCCCGGATCCGTCAGTCTACTGGATAAACCCATCAGCACGTTGCTGGCGGAATTGAAGTGACCGCTTCCAGACGCGTCGCCGTTGATGTACCGATGAGTTTCAAGGGGCGGGTGATGCATTGTTCTGTCGCGATTCGGGGATACCCGTGTTAGACGCATCATAGGAAGGTCGCCTACCTCGATCCCAATGTGAGTCATGTTGTGCGGCGTATTCGTACACCTAAAGTGTCTCTGTGTTTGGATTGTAAATAATGTAGCGCCCTGTGCGAAACCAAACGTAGCATCTGGTTACCAGAGCATGTTTTCTGTGGCATCACCGGTTGCTGTCGGGTCGACCACCGATCGGGCGCTTCGGACGTGGGGGAGCGAACTGGGATTGAGGTGATCGCACGAGTTGGCTGTTCGCAACGTTTCGGGCGAAGCGAATAGTCGACGAGCGTAGCCATCCGGTGGACACACTTTCGTCGCGTCAGATTCTCTCGATTCCCTTTTGGCTATTTTCTTCTCGAAGCTCAATAAGCGGGCCCTCTCGAACGATGCAGACAACTATACTGTAGCTGAAGTCTGGTTCGCAGGATTGCGTTCTGGTTAACAACGAGAAAAGCGGCGAGAAACTGAAGAGGATGAACTATGCGTTCTTTTGTTACTAAATCTGTTTTGATCGCGCTACTAATGACTCTTGCGTCGCCGGTTTTCGCGCAGAGGAAAAGGGCGCCGCGCGTACCGAAGGGCACTGGGAGCTACGAGGAGTATCCAGTCGAGCGCGATGAAGTCATTTGTTTTGCCCTTTACACCGTTGGGAATAAAACGCTGAAGTTGACAGCGCAGCTTTATCCGTTGAAAGCGGATGAAGACCGCGATGTGCGTCTGGAAATCAAGGACGGCGACGGCTGGACGGAGATCGCTAGGACTAAGGTGATTGAGTTTGGCTGGACTGCACCGTTTCGTGTCGAGAATTGGAATGACACGAGGACTGTCGCCTACCGCGTGGCGCACGGGAAGAAGGCGGTCTTTGAAGGAACCATTCGACGCAATCCGGTGGACAAGGAAGAGATCGTCATCGCGGGGTTCACGGGCAATTCGGTGGCGAAGGGACACGGCGGCGACATCTCGCGGGATGACTTGGTCAATAACGTCAAGAAGATCGACGCCGACGTGCTGTTTTTCTCTGGAGACCAGGTGTATGACCATTGGCAGCATTACAAGATGTGGCTGAAGTTTGGCAAGGATTTCGGCGAGATCATCAAGGATCGGCCAACCATTTCGATCCCTGACGATCACGACGTCGGTCAACCCAACATCTGGGGCGCGAGTGGCAGAAAGTCCACGCTGCCAGGCGCATCCGATGGCGGCTACGCGATGCCGGTTGATTACGTGCAGTCCGTCGAGCGGGCACAGACGAGCCACCTGCCTGATTCGTTTGATCCGACTCCAATTCAGCGCGGCATTGGTGTGTACTACACTCACTTTAGCTGGGGCCGAATCAGCATGGCCATACTCGAGGACCGTAAGTTTAAGACGGGGCCGGCGGGCATCTTTCCCAAGCAGGGGCCGCGTCCCGATCACATTCGCAACCCGGAATACGATCCTAAGAGTGTCGACGTTCCGCAGGCCAGACTGCTCGGAGAACGTCAACTAAAATTCCTCGACGCTTGGGGCCAGGACTGGAGAGACGCCGACATGAAAGTGGCGCTTTCGCAAACTATCTTCTGTGGCGGCGCCCACATTCACGGCAAGGTCGGTGGTCGCCTTCATGCCGATCTTGATTCCAACGGTTGGCCACAGGCTGGTCGCAACAAGGCGATCGACGCAATGCGTAAGTGTTTCGCCATTCACTATGCCGGTGACCAACATCTCGCCACGATTTTTCATCATGGCGTTAAGGAGTTCGGCGACGGATGCTATTCGTTCTGTGTTCCGTCGATTGCTAACCTCTACCTGCGCTGGTGGCGACCACTGACTGCAGGTGAAAACCGTGAACCCGGCGCGCCCGAATACGCGGGGGATCATCTCGACGGATTTCATAACAAGTTGACGTGTTACGCGGCGGCCAACCCGCTGGATAAACCCGCTGGTGGCAACAAACTTACCACGCGCGCGGCGGGTTTCGGCGTCTTACGGCTCAATAAGAGGACCCGCAAGATCACGATGCAGTGCTTTCCCCGAAACGTGGACGCCAGCGATCCAGCGACGAAACAGTACAAGGGTTGGCCGAAGACCATCGATCAAACCGACAACTATGGCCGAAAGGCCGTGGCGTATTTGCCGACACTTGACGTAAAAGGGGAAGCCAACCCGGTCGTCAAGGTGATTGACGAATCAACTGGGCAATGGGTCTATGCTCTGCGACTCAAGGGCAATCGTTTCAAGCCAAAAGTGTTCAAGGATGGCAGCTACACCATTGAGGTCGGTGAAGGCGACAATAAGAAGATTCTCAACGGTGTGAAATCGATCGGATTGAAGGACAAAGGAATCCTCAAAGTAACTTTCTAGTGGATTTCGGAACGCGAATGAGGCACTTGATAGCGTAGTATCCAAGAACTCATCTGGCCATGAAGACTCGCCGTCGCCAGTCTTTCAGTGCCAGTGTGCCGGACAAGCTCATGCGAGTGGAACGCCTTAGCTAGATCTTGCCATCCAGCCCCATCTGGAAGTACTTGTGTGTGATCTTGTCCTGGTTTTCTAGCAGCCAATCGATAGAAGGCTCGCACTTCATGGCCTTATGGATTGCTTGCGCCATTGCTTTGCGGTGGATGTCGAAGAGGGCCTGATGGTCGAGGTTGTCGTCAGTCGCCACGCCGGGGTTGAGCCATACGCTACAGATAATTCCCAGGTCGTTCGCCTTTTCTTTCGGCAAGTCGCCGGCTCGAACCGCGTCCAGGACGCCGTTGGCGATGGCGGCTTGAACGGTTCCCATGAGAATGTTCGTGTAACGGCTGCTCTTGACTGTCACTTTACTCACGCAGAGTGTTACTGGCCGAACTTGGATGTCGGTGTTGAGGATGGCGAACACTTTAGAGTGTCCCATTGATTGGTCGCCAGTAAGCGTGGCAAGCGCAGTGCCAACCGGCCCGTCGAGTTCGCCAATCACGACCTCCGGTTCGGCGGCGGTGAAAGGCGGGCCACCCGCAACCAAAGATTCGCCAGTACGGAGGACGATGCGTTCAGACATAGCAGTCATGTTTCCTATAGGATCTCAGAGAGCGAATGTTGGCTATGAGCCGTCGAAACGAGAGCCGTATCTTCTATCTTTCGTGAGTTCGAAGCAAGGAGGCCTTGCACCCGCGGAATTATTTTCGCTCAGAGTTCAAGATAGATAATGAGACAGCGTGGATAGTGAGACAGCGTGGATAGTGTGGCAGGGTGGATGTTTCCGCGGTCCCATAGCACAAACACGACATCGATTTCCGCGGCGTTCGGGCGCACCTCCAGTTGCATCACATGAAAAAAAGCCTCCCCCGGGGACCGCACCTCGCGGTTCGTAATTGGTATGGCAATTTTTTGGGGCGTTGTAGAGAATTAGCTGAGTTTCAGGACCCGTCCTGTTCTGTGAATGTGCTGCACCGATCTTCGTCTCAGACTCGTCAAACTACCGAACCAAGATCGTCCCTCAACCCGGAAAGAACGGGGCGGCGTCGGAGATGCCAACCGTTACGCGCCGCAGCCTATGAAGTGGATCGCGATTATCCTGATGTGCGTGGCGACGTGTGTGGTCTACGGAATTATCCACGACCAAATCACCGCCCGAATATGCGTCGAATATTTCACTATTGGTCATGCCCCAGTGTTTGGCACTGACGATCCGACTCTGCTTGGACTCGGCTGGGGTGTTATTGCCACATGGTGGGTCGGCGTGTTGCTCGGTATTCCTCTGGCTGTTGCGTGTCGTTTGGGGCGTTGGCCCAAACGTGAGCCGCTTACACTTTGGCGACCGCTCATCCGGCTGTCGATTATCTCCTTTGGCATCGCCATTCTCGCTGGTCTGGTCGGTTGGATTGCCGCAAGCAACGGATGGGTCGTTCTCGTCGGCCCCATAGCCGAGCGTGTGCCTCCTGATCGCCGTGTCCCGTTCCTCATTGACCTGTGGGCTCACAGCGCCAGCTACCTCGTCGGCTTTGTCGGCGGCGTCGTACTGATCGTGTTCGTATTAATTGCCAGGCAGCGCGAACACCTGCGAAGCGGCACCTGAATCGCATCGGCGGCCCATTATTGACGCCTCTGAATTACCTCAGGGGCAGGCGATCATCGCGGCCAAGTTGTTCCGGCTAGGGGGAGTTTAACGGCAGCGATTCTTGCCGAGAATTGGGTTGGCCGGCTGGTCAGGCCGACTCTCTTGGCCGTGCGCCACGTCGCGTGCTCGTTGCTTCCCCGTGGCTTGCTCAATAAAGTCGCGGGCTGCCTGTTTGCATTGCAAGAATTTCTTCTGTTGTGGTCCTCGTTTTCTGGCCGATAGAAAGATGTGAGTTAGTTTATCCGCGGTCTGCTCAGGACAATGCGTGGCGAGGGAGTGCAAGGCATGGCGATCGCGAGAATTCTCCGACTTTGGTCGCTGGGATGTCTACCTTTCCTAGCGGCCGGTTTGAGTGCGCCATTGTTTGCCGGGCCGCCGTTGATGACGGACGACTCGGATACACCCGGACGTGGCGGGTGGGAGATCAACATCTCGCACAACATCGAGCGAAACAAGGACGAGTTCGTGATGCTCAATCCGCTGATCGACATCAACTACGGGTTGTTGGACAACGATCAGTGGAAGATTGAGTTTCCAGTCATTTCTGTCGATCCGGTCACTGCGGATGAGCGATGGGGAGCGGGCGACATCGAGGTAGGATGGAAATACCGGTTCTGGGATGAGGATGATCGTGGGATGACGGCGTCGGTCTACCCGCAGTTGCTAATTCCGACCGGGGATAGGGGTGGCGTTTTGCCGAGCGCGTTAGAGCAAGCCGCGTTGGGTGACGGGTTTACTGAAGTGTTTTTGCCCCTCGAAATCGGCAGGCACTTCTGTGACGACAGGCTGCTCGTCTACGCCGAAGTCGGCTACAACGTTGTCTTGAACCAAGCCGGAACGGACGAGTGGTTCTATGGTGTCGCCTTTGCGTGGGAACAGACTGAGCGGCTAGAGTTGTTGTGTGAGGTTGGCGGCGTCGCGGTTGCAGGGAGCAGCGGGCCCGACCACACTTTCTTTAACGCCGGCTTGAAATTCGAGTTGAACGATCGCTGGTCGTTCATCGGCTCGGCGGGTCGCAGTTTCCGGCAGCGCAGTAGCGGCGCGCCCGACTTGCTCACGTTTGTGGGCCTTCAATTCACCATAAGCGGCGAAGACGGAATGTGAGATCGGTTGCCCGCTGATTACAGGATAGGTCGCTGGCGCCCGCCGTGTCGCTCGCGGCAATTGCCTCATCCGTTTCCTAATCGCGGATTGTCGTGATCGCCCGCCGCATTGGTACTAGCCGCACCGGCCGGAAACATGGCAGAATGGGTCGCAGTCATGGCGACTTGGGATGGATTGTTTTCGTGTTGGAGGGGAAACCATGCTTGGTGTGCGGACCTGTTTGATCGCCGCGGGCTCTTTGCTGCTTCAGTGGGCGACGGGCCGCCGCCGGCCTGACAGTTCAGGCCTTCAGGCGAATCGCGTCGCCTCGCCGCTGCGCCGGCCGTACGCGAAGCTCTTGTTGTGCTGTCTGCTTGCCATGCCCGCGCTAGTGGCCGCCGGCATACTCACCGCTCAATCGCAAGAACCGACTGAAACGCAGAAACGAACTCATCAGTGGCCCCGCATCGACCAGACTCAATATGTGGGGTCCCAAAAGTGTGTCGAGTGTCACCGCCAACACTACGAGGATTGGAAAGGTACGCTGCATGCAAAGATGATCCAGCCGCCGATTGCGGCAGGCCCCAAGCGAACGATCGTCGCCGACTTCGATCAGAAAAGTCCACACCGAGATTTCAAGTTGAAGAACGTCAAATGGGTGATCGGCAATCGCTGGAAGCAGCGGTTCATCGGAGAAATCGACGGTCAAGAAGTGGTGTTTCCGGCCCAGTGGAGCGTCCAAGAAAAAAAGTGGCAACCCTACAAAGGCCGTAACGACTGGTGGTTCCCCCACCACCAGGATTGGAAAGACCGTTCCAATTTCAAACTTTGCGACGGATGCCACAGCACCGGAGCCGACCACTACACACAGCACTGGTCTGAAAACAACATCGCCTGCGAACG
>CAZWOU010000004.1:68938-73074 GCA_964635375.1 uncultured Pirellulaceae bacterium
GGCCCTGGGAAGGCCCACGTCGATAAGCCCGTGTTGGGGAATATTGTCAACCCATCCCGCCTTAGCCGCGATCGATCGATGGACATCTGCCTCTCCTGTCATCTGTCAGGCAAGCCGCCCGGCACGGAATACGCCTGGCCCGTGGGCTATCAACCGGGCAAGGACCTCTCGGATTTCTGGAGCGGTTCTGAGGCGGAGGAAGGCAAGCAGACCGCCGAGTTCTGGCAGAACGGAACTGCCCACAAGAACCGCGTACAAGGCAATACGTTTCTGCAAAGTGCGATGCACGGTGGTGGATTGCAATGTACCGACTGCCACGACGCCCACGGTTCACGGCACGGATCGATGACCATCAAGTCCGCCGATACCAACTCGCTTTGCCTCACATGCCACGCGCCAGGCAAAGAGACCGGGCTCGAATACAAGTCGATCACTGAGCATACCCATCACGCTCCAACGAGCGTCGGTAGCCGCTGCGTCGAGTGCCACATGCCCAAGACAGGCAAGAATTCGGTCGCCGGGGAGTCTCGCAACCACACGTTTGATTTCATCTCGCCGACCGTTACTATCAAGTACGGCGCCCCCAATAGTTGCAACGGATGCCACGCCGACAAGACGCCTCAGTGGGCGCTCTCTAAGGTGGAGCAGTGGTATCCTAAGTCGAACTGAGATCCTGGCAGAGTCAAAAAGTGAAACGGCGTTTTCATTCGTTGAAGACCTAGTCTTGAACTCGGGAAACAGATCGGATTTCGGTCGATCACCAAGGGGCGCTGATTGGGAGCGTCCGGTGAGGACACAAGCGAGTACGTCGACACGACAACAGTGAGGAATAGCAACGTGAAACTTCAAGCAGGCCTCTCCGTAATGCTGATGTTTGTTGCGATTAGCGGCGCACTCGCGGGTGACTACTCGCTGAAGCCGGTGCCCTTTAACAAGGTCGAGATGACGAGCGAATTCTGGCGGCCTCGGCTGGAGACGCAGCGGAAGACGCTTGTCCCGTTTGCGTTCGAGCGCACCCAACCGGGCGTCGAACACTTGAAGGCGGCCCGTGATTTTCTCGCCGGGAAGAAGGTCGAGGGGCATCGGGCGCATCGGTTCATCGACTCTGATCTGTACAAGGTGATGGAAGGCGCCGCCTACCTGTTGCAACTGCGACGCGATCCGGAGCTAGAAAAGACGCTCGATGATCTGGCCGATGTGATTGCGGGCGCTCAGCACGAGAACGGTTATCTTTATCCGTCGCACACAACCGGCGCGGGCAAAGCGAAGAACATGATGGGCGACAAGCCGTACTCATTCATCGTCCATAGTCATGAACTCTACAACGTTGGGCATCTGTATGAGGCGGCGATCGCGTACTATCGAGCGACTGGCAAAAAGAAGCTGCTAGATGTCGCCGAGAAGAGCGCCCGACACATCAACAAAGTGATTTTTGAAAGCGATCCAGACTACAACGGCGGCAAACCGATCCGGCAGGCGCCTGGTCATCAGGAATTGGAGCTGGCGCTGGTCAAGTTGTACCGAGTCACTGGCAAGCCACTCTATCTCGACATGGCTCGCAAGTTTCTGGAAATCCGCGGCGTGACTTACACGCCGGATGGCGAGGGCGTCATGTCTCCGACTTACGCCCAGCAGCATGCTCCAGTGATTGATCAGAAAGAAGCCGTCGGTCACGCTGTCCGCGCGACATACCTGTACTCGGCGATGGCTGATGTTGGCACGCTGACCGGAGAGCCGGCGTATGGTAAAGCGCTCGATCGGATTTGGCGAGACATTACCAACACGCGCATGCATATCACTGGTGGTCTTGGGGCGGTGCATGGCATCGAAGGCTTTGGACCGCAATACGAACTGCCCAACGCAGATGCGTTCAACGAAACCTGCGCGGCGGTTGGCAACGTGCTGTTCAACTACCGCATGTTTCTGCTGCACAAAGACGCGAAGTATCTGGATGTCGCCGAGGTCGCGCTGCTGAATAACGTGCTGGCCGCAGTCAATTTGGAAGGCAATCGCTTCTTCTACGTCAATCCGCTTGAAGCCGACGGGAAATACCCCTTCAACCACGGCACAGCGGGTCGCGCCCCGTGGTTCGGGACGGCCTGCTGCCCGTCGAACATGGCTCGGCTCGTGCCCCAGGTTCCGGGCATGACCTACGCCCATGATGACGGCAATCTGTACATTACGTTCTTCGCCGAAAGCCGGACTAAGGTCGAGCTGAATGGAACGCTTGTCGCAGTCGAGCAGAAGACCGCCTACCCGAACGATGGCGAAATCAGCGTGGCCATCAACCCGGCGACGCCGACCAAGTTTCGTCTCCACCTTCGCATGCCTACCTGGGCGCAGGATCGCTTTGTCCCCGGCGAGCTGTACCGCTACGCCGATTCGATCACGGCGCCGATCACACTTTCTGTCAACGGTAAACCCATCAAGGCGGGCGTCGAGAAGGGATTCGCCTCCATTGAACGCAAGTGGCAAGCAGGCGACCGGGTTGTCTTGAATCTGCCGATGCCTGTCCGGGTCACTGAATGCCACCCGGCCGTCAAGGCGAACAGGAATCGAATCGCCCTGACGCGCGGCCCGTTTGTGCTGTGTGCGGAAGGGGTCGACAACGGCGGCGCAACGCAGCGGTTCTTCTTCGACAAGACGCCCGACACGCCGGGCGCCAAAATCAAGACGACCCGAATTGAATCCGGCGCATTCATCCAGGCCAATGTGTCTGCTCAAGCAGTCACTAAGCTCGGCGAAACCAAAACCACGAAACTCGTGCTGACGCCTTACTACGCGTGGAACAATCGCGGCACGAGTTCTATGACTGTGTGGTTTCCGCGAGTCAAGTCGCTGGCCGTGTTCGATCCGCATGTTCTGCCAAAGGCAAGCGTCTTTTCGAAGCTCACCGCGTCGCATACCTCGCCGCTGGACACCGTCAACGCGATCGGCGACCGCAAAGAGCCACGTTGGTCAAGCGGGAAGAAGACGCCGCGCTGGACCAGTCGGCCGCAGAAAGGCCAGCCGCAGTGGATTGAAGCCCGCTTCGCCCAGACAAAGCAAGTGCGGCACGTCGGGGTTTACTGGATGCAGGACCGGCTCGACGTCAAGTTTCCCTCCGAATGGTCTCTGGAGGTCGAACAGAATGGAAATTGGAAAGCATTCGAGCTTTACACCACCGACCGTTACGGCACACGGGCGAACCAGTACAACGTCGTCCATCCCGCGGCCTCGCTGAAGTGCGACGCGATCCGAATTCGGATGACGCCGCAAAAAGACCATTGCGTCGGCATTCTCGAGGTACAGGTGGCATTTGAGGAGTAATGAGGTGTGTGAGTCCAGATCGCATTTCGCACGGCTCGCTTGTTCGCTACACTGTCTGCGCCCATGTCGTCCAATAAATGGGGACTTGGATCTAGCAAGGGCGTTCAACAAGGCATGGCGGCAGAACAGAGTCATGTTCGGCTTCGCGCAACTGGCGTTGGAAGATCAACGGTCGTTAACACTGTAGTTCCTCAGCAAGAATGGTGACTGCCGTGCCAAGCATCTGGCGATCAAAGCCATTGATTGACGCGCAGCTTTGGGAGGCAATCAAGACTCAACGGCCGATGTTTTGTGGCGTCATGATCCTTTGGGTTGTCGTTGCCTCGGCGGGTCTTGGCTTCGCTTGGTCGATTCGTCCGATCCCGTTCTCATCCACATTGTGGAAAGAACATGAAAACGAGCGTCCTCGGATGGTCGGCGACCTACTGGAAAACCACGATCTCACCGGTCTTTCTGAAGCAGAAATTGGTGATCTACTAGGGACGCCATCAAGTCAACGCGGGCGTCGATACATCTATTGGGCAGGGTATGCGGGAATCGACGACATGTGGCTCGAAATAGAGTTCAACGATGGCCGTGTGTCGAGTGTTCGCCACATTCCCGATTGACGGCGCGTATCGCATCGCTGGCTCGGGCACGACCCGCCAATCAGAAAATGTGCGACTTGGCAGGCTAGACGCGAGTAGACTAGCTCTTGGGTCGCGGGATCATTGGGGCGGAGCTAGTTACATCCAAGGTCTTTAAAGAATTCAGTCTTCATGCCAATCACGTCTTGGTCGACGCCGAGAACATCGACAATAATCGGCGCTAGCTCGGCTAAGATCGCC
>CAZWOU010000004.1:73174-104019 GCA_964635375.1 uncultured Pirellulaceae bacterium
GATCGCCAAGAAAATCGTCAGCGGAAATATTGCGAGGTCAACGAAAGCAGTGAATGCCGTTGAGCAAGCGATGATGGAAAGGGAAAGCAGAGTGAGTGCTATTCTAACTGGCCTCGGTCGACGCAACGGGCTCAGCCACTCGCCCGTTAACTCGGGAAGGCGGCGCCATAGAAGCTGGCATTGTCGGGGCGTCAGTTGCTCGACGACAAATTGACTTGGCTTGAGCCTCGCAGTCGGGTTGGCAAGAACTTCGCGAATCAGGACACGTAGTGAAAGAAACGCCCGCGCAGTATGCGGCTCTGTCGACCTGGCCGCCTCAGCGCGACTTCGAATCAAGGCAACTAGATCGCCGACCGTGCGAATATGTTCGCCTTCGTCTGCGGTGATTGAGATGCCGAAGTGCTCTTCGACCTCCATCAGCAATTCAACCGCGTCAAGGCCCATGTTATCGATCCGGAGGTTGCCGACATACGGTGGCGACGTTAGTCCCTAGCCAACGAGCGCCTCGTCTAGCTTCACCATCAGGCGATCGACCTCTTGCCGGGTTTCGTCGTCGAGGCTCCAAGCGTAGGGGCGGCGACGGTGGTCGGTCTTGAAGATGGCTCGCTTGTGCAGCACGTATTTTTCAATCGCTAAGAAGCCGTCCAGCCCGGATTGCAGCTGAATGGTAACGAGTGCGCAGAGAGGGAAGTAGATTTGATAGGCCCGCGACTCGTCGCCCAGTTGAAGTGCGTTCCAGATGGCGACGACGCCGTCCAAGAACTCCATGCCGGGAATGGTGCCGACGACGCCTCGTCGAAAGGCGTCGATTAGCAGGTTGCCCCCTGAACCGTCGAACACTTGGGCCGTTCCGCCCGTCGCGTCTCGAAGCGACGATATGGCTGGACCGACCGGCGAGGCCTCGGGCTTAAAGAGAATTCGCTCTGGCCCGAAGCGATCGAGCAACTTCAGATAGACCGATTCGGGAATGGCCTGGCCCACGTAGCCCGAGGCGTCCTGCACGATCATCGGTCCCCTGATGGCATCCGCGATGGCGCTAAAGTAGTCAAGCAACTCGGCGCCCGGCACGGATGAGGATAGAGGTGGAATCGCCATGACGCCGGAACATCCGCATTCATCGGCGTGTCGGGCGTAGGCCATGGCATGCTTGGTGCTCTCGGCGCCGACGCTGGCAACGAAGACGCCTCGCCCAGCGTTCATTGCGGCGAGTTCGCTCGTAAGACGAACTCGCTCATCGGGCGTCAACCTCAACAGCTCCGAGACCATGCCCGTACAGTAACCGTCGGCGCCATGTTCGAACGCCCAGTCGATCTGCCGCGATAGGCTCTCAAAGTCGATCGCATCGTCGTCGCCGAAAGGAGTGTGAGCGACAGGAATAACGCCGCGAACCGGCTGATTCATCGTATTGCTTTCTCGACCACTTCTCGCAGTCTGCTACCAATCGCCGACACTGCCGTCCTGGTAGAAGACCTGTTGTGGCGTTTCCTGCTGAAAGGGATGTTTCTTGACTTCGCTCTCGTTGATCTCGATGCCCAAACCCGGACGCGAGTTTGGCCGCACAAGGCGGCCTTGCGGCTCGACGTGAAAACCCTCCTGGACCACATCGGCCCGCCAGGGGACGTCGTTGTGCACTGTTTCGCAAATCACGTAACTTGGCTGAGAGAACCCGAACTCAAGCGAGGCGGCTGTGCTGACCGGGCCCTGTGGGTTGTGGGGCGCCAGGGCGATGCGGTGGGCGTCGGCTAACGCTGCGATGCGACGGGCCTCGGTGAATCCGCCACAGTGGGTTAAGTCAAACTGCACGACGTCGCAGCATCGCTTGGCGAACAAGTCGCGAAACGCCGCCAAATGGGTCAGTCTCTCGCCCGTGGCGATCGGAGTGCTGACTGCGGCGTTGATTGCGGCAAGTCCCTCGAGGTTTTCAGGCCAACAGGGTTCTTCGAGAAAGTAGAGACCGAACGGCTCAAACACTTTTGCGAACTGCAGCCCCATGGCTGGCGACGGCCTGGCATGGCAGTCGACCATGATGTCGACCGAATCGCCGACCGCCTCTCGCATTGCCGCCACGCACGCCTCGGCTGCTCGAATTGGCTTGAGCCCTTCGAGCGGCATGGTGGGCGGCGCGGCCATGCTCTTAAACGCCGTGTAGCCATCCTCAACTGCCTCTCGAGCCAAATCGGCAAACCGCTTCGCTTCGTCGACGCTGGTCTCGTAGAAGTCCTCCAGTTTGCCTCCGCCCAGATGACAGTAGGTGCGAACGTAATCCCTCACGGGGCCGCCCCACAATTTGGCGCAGGGCATGTTTGCCGCCTTGCCCGCGATGTCCCACAAGGCGATGTCGATCCCCGCAATCGCGGTTGCCCGAACAACCCCATTGCCGTGCCAAAAGTGTTGGCGGTGCATCATCTGCCAAAGATGCTCGATGCGAGAGCCGTCTTCACCGACAATCAGTTCAGACAAGTCTTCCACGGCGCCGACGACGGCCCGAGTGTGCCACTCCAACGTCGCTTCTCCCCAGCCATACAGGCCATCGACGTCGGTCAACACCTTCACGAACACCCAGTTCCTCATCCGCGCGTGGCAGACATGAGTTTCAATCGCTGTGATCTTCATCCTCGCAAAACCTCAATCCTGCATCTATTCCGGTGGTTCACTGCCGTTATTCAACATCCCTCGAATACGGTCGATCAACGAATCGATTAGTGTCTCTAGGCTGCCGGGCGCCAACGAAGCGATCGACTCCTGATAGACGCCTTGGCCGTAGAGCTCGCGGTCCGGCAGATACGACGGCCCCCAACCATTGGCGATTGTAGCAACGACGATCGGCGTGTCGGGAAAGGCGGCTCGCAAACTTCGTTGTAAGAGGCTGTAGGGCTCGCCCTGAACGCACACCCAAACCGCGTCGCCCATTTTCCAGACTGCCGCGTGAAAGGGGAAGTGTGATTCGTCGGGCAAGCCGGAGAGCCGTCCGAGCATCCGCATCTCTCGCTCCGCCAAAGCTCGCAGCCTCGCCGCTTCCGCCTCATCGCCTTGGGCGCGAGCTTTCTCTTCATCTGCAAGCAGCAGATCTCTAGCCGCCTGTACATCCGCTTTTCGCGGCAGGTCCTCGCGATAGAGCAGCTTGATTGGTTCCACACTGCTCGCCCAGCGTTGCAGCGCCGTTCGGCGAATGTCGTCGATGTCTTGGTGTTTCCAGACACCGATCATTGCGCCCGATACGACGGGACCTGCGTACGCGAAAGACGTGTTGGCCGGACGCAGCGACGTCAGCGCGCTAAGAGCCGCGTAACCGAGTTGTCGTCCGTTGCGGTCCGCTACCTCGGTTTCGCCCACAAAGCCGTCGACCGGGCCGAGATCGCCCGACGATCCTTGGAGGAAAAGGCAAGGCGCCGGCATTGCCTGTTCGATTAGTTCGCGCATCGCGCCGGGGTAGTCAGGACTGATCAGCCGGTTGTCCCAAGCGAGTGTCGTTGGGTGGCAGGCATAGTTTACGATGGTTGCCAAAAGCGAGTCATCGTCGCCAGTGATCCTCGCCACTAGAACGGTCTTGTCGGCCTCGCCTTGTGGGTTATAGCCGCATACATGTTCACCCAAGTCGGCGTCGTACAGATCGCGATGCCCGGCCAGGTCGCACGACCCAGTCCCGTAGACAATGTTGGCTGGCGTCATCGTTTGAGACGCCGTCGCTGCCAAGTCGGCCAGCGTCTCTGCGAGTCGATCAAGGTAGTCCGGGATCAAGTCGCCGCCGGGAAGGTCCGTTCGGTCTCGACTTAGAAGACCAGCGGCGTGGGTATGGGAGAACGTAATCGTGACCTGTGCTCGCTCAACTCCCGATCGTTCCTCGACCAGATTGAGTATCGTCTCGACTTCGTCAAACACCAGAAGGCAATGATCCACGGCCAACACGATTTGCCGCTCGGCCGGGTTACCCTCAATCGAGCCGAACGCCAATGCCGTCGCCGTCAACGGCCGATGAACGCCCTCGCTTCGGTCGTGGCTTGCTGCGCCCCACATTCGATGATAGGTCCCAACGGCGGGCGTGATATCGCCTCGCGCCACGCCTACGCGACAGCGACTCTGCAGCGTCTTCAATTCCATAGCTACGGGCTTTCTTGATACAGCGATTGTTCGAGTATTGTGCGGTTGGGGTTTACTAGTGACCAGAAGAATGCGGCTGCGACGTAGAGCATCGCGAACAAGACCAGCACCGCCGCCCAGCCAAAATGTTCGCGGATCATGGGCACGCTGCGAATGAATGCAAAAGCGCCCAAGTTGCCGACCATGTTCATCGTGCCGAACAGGATCGGGACGTTGCGCCCACCCATGTCAATCGTAATGGTGTAGGCGCAAGGGCCGCCAAACGCGGCGCAAAAAGTACCCAAGCTGATCACGATGACCGCCAATACCGGATCTTGAATGAAGTAAGCGGCGATGACGAAGGCGGCGCAAAGCAGCATGCTCGCCGCAGCGACTCCTGAACGGGCCAGTCGCAAGCTTCCGCTCTCCCGCAAGACGATGTCTGAGACGGTTCCGCCAATCAACGCTCCGACGACAAGGCTGATCAGGGGCATGCTGTTAAGCAGTCCGGATTCGGCCACGCTGACGTCGCGAGTCTCTTGCAAGTAAGTAGCAAACCAGCTGCCGAAAAACATCTGCCCCGCCGCGCGGCAGAACTGCTGCCCGCAAATCCACCAAGTTGGCGGACTCAGCATGATCCCCATCCAGGCGTTTTCATCTCCCGGCTCCTTCGCGGGTCTTGAACCGGAAAGCAACTTGCGTTCCGCCATATTCGCCCAGGCATGATCTTCGACTTGGTCGCGGAACCAAAGAAAGAAGACGATCGCGAATACCACGCCAAGCACGCCATAGCCAGCAAAAGCGGCTCGCCACCCAAATGCCGTGACCAAATAGCCGGTGATCGCCACGCCGACAGCGCCCCCGACGGACATGAAGGCGCCCAACGAGCCGCTGGCAATGGCGCGACTCGAATCGGGGAACCAGCGGCCGATCGAGGCGGTACAAGCGGGAAACAGGCCCGCCTGGGCAATTCCGTTTCCGACCCGAGCGACCAACAAGATGGGCATCCCCATAGCCATCGTCGCCAGTCCCATCGCCGCGGTGGCGATGGACCAAGCGACCGCAAATAAGGGGATCGCACGGCGGGCGCCCAAAACTCCTCCGAGCCAACTTGTCGGCAGTTGAGCGAGTGCGTAGGCCAAGAAGAAGCTGCTCATCACCCAGCCCATTGCCTGGACGCTTAGACCTAGCTCCGATCGGATCGTGCTCTCGGCTACGCCAATGCTGTTGCGGCACAGGTAGGCTGTCGAAGCGGCCACGCAGAGCGAAAACAGGATCCAATAGCGCACGACTGTCGGCGCGGAAGGCTTCCCTGTCGTGGTCGCTCTCACAGGCATTGAGTTTGGGCCGTTATCTGCGATCGGCGGTTAGGAGATCGGCAAGGTCCGAGTGTAACTGTTTTCGGCGCCTATCGCCGACGCTAAGGCGCAGTGTCATAGAACCAAGATACTGGCAGCGAGCGGAATCGCGACGACAACCGTCCCTTCGCGCCCTCCCAGTAACTCAACACGGCGCGGTCCTTAACAAAAACTAGACTAGGGTATGAGTACGTTCGGTCACCGTTCGCCTCCAGGTTGCGAACATGGCGCCAAGTCTTGCCTTCATCGGACGAGACGGCTGCGGTTAGCGGCGTTCGTTTGCCGCCATGTCCTCGCCCAGCTTTGAAGTTGTTATTCCAAATCAAGAGCAGGTCGCCTGTGGATGGGATCCGCCGCATTGTTGCGGGCGCTTCCGGCGCGATGATTGAGGAGAGCTTCGAAGGCGCCGACCATTGATCTCCGCCATCTTTCGAGTAGCTGGTTGAGATGTAGCCGAGCTGGTTTCGCATGATCATCATGACTCTGCCGTCTCGCAACTCGATCACTTCGGGCTCCATTGCCCCGCGTTTGGGCAAGTCGACTTTCCCCTTCCCCTTTCGCCAACTCCGCCCGCCGTCGTCTGACAGCCAACAGTAGGAGACGAAATGATTAACCTTGTGAACATCGGGTGTTGAAGCGACCGGGGCCAGCAGCCGGCCGCTGCCGAGTTGTACGACTCGGTCGTTGTTCATTACGTGGTAGCCAGGTTCGCCGGTGACCTTCACCCGATCGGCAAATGATCGACCTCCGTCCGCCGACAGTCTCATGAAGGCGTGAAGTTCGGCGTAGCCGTCCTTTTGCAAGTAGAACATGGCGATGGGATCCTCGTCGTTGACGCGGATTCGGCGCAGGGTAACGCTCATCACGTTCAGCTTACCGGTGCTCTCTTGCAACACGGTCGACTCTGACCAGCTGCGCCCGCCGTCCGCCGACTGCTTCGCAACGATTCTGGCGTTGGCAAAGTCGCTTCCGTCGCCGATAAACTGGGTGACTGCGTACAGCAGATTGCCGTTCCCCAACCGCACAATTGAGCCCTCTGTATAGCGAGGGTTCTCCTTGGTCGCAGGATAGGTCAGAATCGACAGGTCTTCCTTCGCATCCCGCGGAGGTTGGGAGAGCACGAAGAGCGATTGGGCCGCCCGAACTCGGACATCCAGCGTCTCGTCATCCAGAAGACCCACGAGAGAGTCTTTGGCTGCAAGCAGTCTCGCGTCGCCAGCAAAAGTGGCTGCGTAAACTCGAATCGCCGGATCGGCTGACTTCAAGTTCTTTAGCAGCGCCTGGCGACCCGCTTCGTCACCAAGCGTTGCCAGGGCGTGTTGCTGATAACATACCGCCACCGGCGTTGTCGCGCGGGCGACGTTCAGGCGAATCTGAGCGATATCGGATTCGTCCCCGATGCGGGCGAGCACCCAAGAGGCCAGTCGAGCGGTCTCTTCTTCATCGCTGGCCAGTAGCGATCTCAACACCTTGAACGCCGACGGGCTGCCGCAGCGAGCAAGCGCTGCCGCCGACATGACCTGAAGTTTAATGTTGTCCGACTTGACCGCACTGCGCATCGCGTGACCGTCACCGATCTCCGCGACCTTGAACAGGCTCTCCGCGGCGTGGACGTGCCCGTGCGGATCGTCCCCAGCCAGAATATTCAACATGACCTCTGACTTGCGCCAGTCGCCGGCTCGAACTAGCTCGCGAGAAATTCCACAGCGTTTCTGGTCATCAGTTTCGCCAGCGAGTTTTGGTCCCAGAAGTTTGACGACTTCTTCGCCCTGCCCCGCCAACGTCAAAGCCTCGGCCGCGTGAATCGACGGCCAGAACTCATCGCTCCTCACTCCGGCCCTGAGGATTGCGAGGGCTCGCGAGCGAATTTCCGCAGACAGCTGAATCTTGCCGGTTGTTCGTCGGCTTCGCTTTACGTGCCGCTCTATGGCTCGAACGAACGCCGTGCGAATGTGAAGCGGCGCAGCGTGGCCCATCAGCGGTTCGTGGATGATCTGTTTCTCGCCTTGAAGCTGGTTATAGGCCGCGTAGCAGCTTGAGGGTGGGCAGACGCCGTCAATGAACCCCACGCTCATGATCGCTTCCGCCTGGCAGCGACTGGCAAAGTTCACCGCGTCGACGTATCTCGATGCTTGAAGCACGTTGGCGACAGGCTTTCCATCGGCATCCATGGGGACAAGCTTAGGCCAACCATTAATGCGATTGGCAGCGCGTCCAGAATGGTCGCAGATCGCGGGGACACCGGTGGCGACGAAGGTGACCCGATCGTCGATTCCGCCGGCGACGAGAGCTTGTCCTCCGCCCTGGCTGTGTCCGATGACCGCAACAACCTCCCCATCCCATTCTGGTTGCGAGGTGAGGAAGTCGATTGCGCGAACGAGGCGAAGGTACATGCCGCGGAAGTAGCTCGTTTCGCGCGCCTCGCGCCCCGCGTGCCGATAGTTGTTAAGCTTCCCCGCGCTTAATGCTTGATAGAAACTTGCCGGCTTTCCGTTGGGTATGCCGTGTGCATTGTTGTCCATAGAGAGCATGCCGGCTTTGGCGCCAGTTACCGCATTTCCCAAACTGGATCCCCGTACGCCGGCGCCGTGGACCCAGAGAATGGCTGGCAGGCTCTTGTTCGCAGCGTCTTTGGGTTTGGCAAAATACCCCGAGACGGGAGCGCCGCCGAGACAGGGGACCACAACATCGGCACACTGAATGCTGGCATCAGGTTGCTCGACGACGGTCGACTCTGGTTTCATCTCGACTTTGGCAAGCAGCTTCTTCTGCTCGCTCCAAAACGCATCGAAGTCGTCTGGGACCGGAAGACTCGGCTGAATATCGCCCACGCTGAAACCAGCTCCGGCGATCGCCTGAATCGCCTTCGAGTTCGGAGGTCGAAGGGTAACTCGGCAACGCACAAATGTTGCCGACTTCGCGGTCACTGCAATCGGCTTGATCTTGCCGTCAGCGAACTGGATCTTTCCGCTGGGGAAGCCCCGATTGTCCTCGGCGCCCGCTACAAAATCGTCCACAACGAAGGATGCATTCGCGTCAGTAAACGGTGCGCCGTTCTTGGTGAGCGTGACTCGAAATTGAGCGGTCTCGCCCACCTGATAGAGGGCTGTTTCTCGATCCGTCGCGACCTTCACCGCGTATTTATCGGCGGCGACTACGCTCGCCTGCCATGATGCGGCGACGATGAGCGTCAGACAGAGTTGCTTGAACATGATATCTACGGTCCTTCTAACTGGTTGTCGTGCTGAATGCTTGGCGTAGATTCTTCACGTCGCGCCCAAGTTCGTGAAGGCGGCGTGGAGGCTCTAGCCATCTCGTGTAATTCGATAGGTTGGGTTGGAATCGTCAAATAGTCCATCTAGCCAGCGGGCGCCGAGGCCAGGGCGTCGAGGCAAGTCGATGGCGCCGCCTTTGACCTCAATCTCACAATCGATGAGTCTGGGATAGATTGTCGCGATATGGGCACGCACTGTCTCCTGATAGGTAACCACCGGCGTGGAGGCCGCCACATTCAGGCCAGACAAGAGTGTAAACGGTCCGGTGCAGTCGTGCATCAAGACTGGGACATTGTAGAGTTGGGCAAGTTCGGCAATTCGGCGCGTCTCGCTCACGCCGCCGACCCAGGTCGGGTCGATCATGACGTAGTCGGCGCCTCCACGGTCGAGCACGCGCCGATAATGATCGCGGAGAATCAACATTTCGCTGACGGCAACGGGAACTTGCGATTCCTTTCGGAATTGCACAATCGTATCGAGATTGTCGGGCCTGACGATATCCTCAAGCCACAAAGGCCGGATGTCGGTCATCGCTCGGGCAATTTGCAAACCGGCGGCGAGCGAGAAGAACCCGTGGCCGTCGAGCATCACGTCGATGCGATCGCCGACTCTTTCGCGGATCTGATGAAAAGGTCTAACGCCGCGCCTAACTTGTTCGGCCGTTAAGCGTCCGCCCCCCGATTCCCGATAGATGCCGTCGAAGGACCATAGCTTCATTGCACCGTAGCCAGCATCGAGCAACTCTTCGGCCAGGTCGGCGGGCTGATTGGTTCCCATCCAGTTGTCCTCGAGCAGACCAGGCTTGCCAATATCGCCGTGCCCGGGCCAGCGAGGTTTCGACTTCGAGTCGTTATCGACGCCGCCGTAGAACGGTCCGCCGCAACTGTTGTAGACGGGCACTTGGCTGCGGACGGCGCCGCCGAGCAACTGCCAAACGGGCTGCTGGGTGATTTGTCCAAGAATGTCCCACAGCGCCAAGTCGACTGCCGAGAGCGCGCGTAGTTCGGCTCCGGTCCCGCCAAACGCGGTAGCCCGTTCATAGAGGAACCGCCAGTGGCTTTCAATCGTTGTGGCGCAGGCGCCGAGCAATCGCTGCGACATCCAGTCGTGAATGACGGCGGCGGCTGCAGCGGGAATATAGTAGGTCTCGCCGTGCCCAAGGATCGCTTCGCCACCGGCATCGCCCGCGTCCGTATGGATCCGCAGGGCAAGCAAGCCCGGCATGGCGTCCGTTGGGATCACCGTTTCAATCGCAGTGATGCGCGGCCCGGCGTCGTACGCGTGATCTTGTGCGGGACCGGTTGAGCGGATGTGGGGCATTGTTGGTTTCTTTGTCAGTCGTGGGGGGGGGCTCGTGGCGCCGGTGCTTCTGGCGCCTACCAAAGTATGATCTGCAGCCAAATGCAGGCGGCAAACAAGGCGATCGCCCAGACCGCAGGTCGCATCCAAATCTGCGGCGGCTTCTCACCTGGGTATTCACGTAGCTTGGGCAATTGCTCACGGCTCTTTTCAAGCCAACCCGTCTCGCGGAAGCTGATCTCTCGCTTCGCGTCATCCCAACCCAACACTAAGGTGGTAGCGAGCATTGCGGCGCCCGTAACGACAACGGAAATAGGGTAGGCCGGCCATTTGTTCGTAAACCAATTTGGCATGGATAATGGATCGACGCCGATTCGGTCTAAGAGCGCCAAGAACCCGTACGCCGAACCGACTATCAAACCGATCAACCCGCTTCGGCGGTGCACTCGCGAGCCGACGCCGACGATGTAGATGGTCATTAGCGGAGTGACGAAAACCGGAATCAAAGTCGTGAGCAGGTTGAGCATATTCTTCTCGGCCATAATAAATGGCAAGTAGAGGAATCCCAATGTCAGGACGCCGAGAGTCGCGATCCGGCCAACAAGCAGATAGTGCTTGTCCTCGCGATTCTTGACGAGCAGTCTCGCGTAAATGTCTCGTGTGAAGATCGCCGACAACGCAGATCCCATCGAATCAAAAGTGCTGATCACGGCAGCGACGACACTCGCGACGACAATTCCCTTGAGCCCGGGCGCTAGGTAGCGGTTGGCCAACATGGGGTAGAGCGTGTCCGGCGAATCCAAGTTCTGAAATTCGGGGATGGCTCGGCCGAAGACACCGAGAAAAGCGCACGAGACGGCAATCGGCATGCTGATGCCGACGCCGAAGACAGCAGCCATTTTCATGTCCCAGAGAGAGCGGACCCCCATCAGCCGCATCGTCTGGGTGTGGTTTACCGTCCAATATCCGCAGCCGATGATGATCCAGCCGATCATGACGATCCAGGTCGACGTTTGTCCATCGGCGCCTTGGTAGCGGCCAATGTGCGAAAGATTCTTCAACTCGACTTGGTTCACTTCACCGGCTTTCGCCAGGGAACTCTGCATTCCTTCCCATCCCCCGACGGCGCTCCACACTGCGGCAAAGATCACAAAGCCTCCCACCATCATGATCAGGCCTTGCAAGGCATCGGTCCACACTACCGACTTCAGCCCGCCCATGGCAGTGTAGATGCCTGACCCAATTACGCTGGCGACAACCATCACCCAGGCAATCGCCGGTGGTAGTTCAACGAGCCGAGTCAGCAGAAGATAGATCGACCAAATCATCATCCCCAACATGATGCTGCGGTACTGCAATTGAATCAGCGCACTCAGGACGCGCGCGGAGACGCCGAAACGGGCCTCAAGGTATTCGGCGTTGGTGTAGTAACCGAGCCGGTAGATGGACGGAACGATGAGGAAGGCGGCCAGCACGCCCCCGAGGGCGCTGCCGAGCGAATACACCGTGATTAAGTGAATGCCCTCCCGGTATGTCTGTCCGGTTACTCCCACGAGGTCGGCGCTGTCCATGTTCGTGGCGAACATCGATAGCCCCACGACCCACCATGGCAAGGATCGCCCGCCCAGGAACCAATCAGCGCTCGAACGCGTGCCTCGAGCCAAGAAGATTCCCAGGACGACAACCGACGAGTTCAGCACAAGGACGATGGTCCAATCGATCCAGCTCATTGGCACTCGGTCGAATCAATGCATGAAGTAGGCGTTGCGAATGACCCCGCTATTTCGACGAGAACTCACCGCACATTCACGGTGGATTGTAAGCTCTGGGTTTTGGCGACGCCACGACGCAAGATGGGACAAGCCAGCGGACCAAGATAGAATGCTATGGTTCTTCGCGTAGACGATTGTAGTCGCTCGGCGTGTCGAGGTCTTCGAGTACGCCCGGTTGTGAACAATCGACCTGCGTGTAGGTTGCTGATTCAATCAGCGAACGAATGCCCTGATCTGATCGGAGATGCTCGATCTGTCCCACCAGTGACCATGGCGCCAGCAAGGGGTGGCCTCGTCGCCCGTCATATGCGGCCAGCACGGGCGTGGGCGCCGCTGGGTCATAACCGCCGATCACGGCCTTAATGTCACGAGCACTAATCCGCGGCGTGTCGGCTGGCGCCAGCAACCAGCAGTCGGTTTCACTCGGCCCATAACTCGCCTGAATGTGCTGCAAGCCGATCATTACCGACGCCTTCATGTCCGGGGGCGTCGAAATGGGACGCGTGATATCGACATCGTGGGCGGCGCATCGTTCCGCCAACACGTCGTCATCTGAACGAACGACGACGACAACGCGTTCGACACAGTCGACCCAAACGGAGAGAACGTGGTCGATGATGCAGGCGTCGCGATAAGGCAAGAGCAGCTTCGGACGGCCCATCCGGACTGAATGCCCGGCGGCGGGGATGACGGCAAATGCGCGCGGACTAGCCATCGGCCGCGCTCTCGGTTCGTTCGCGACCGAGTACATCGCCTTGGCGATTTCGATGCGAGACCAATTCGGCGCAGATGCTCAGCGCAATCTCGGGGACCGTTTGCGAGCCGATATCGAGGCCGACTGGCGCGAATACTCGATCGAGATCAGCTTGCGCAACACCGTCCTCAGCAAGATCATGCATGATCAGCCGAATCTTCCGCCGACTGCCGATCATCCCGACATAGCGCGCGCCTCGATTGGCCAAATGGTACAGAGCTTTCTCGTCGTGATTGTGTCCGCGGGTCACGATCAGGCAGTAGGTGTCGGCAGTCACATCTAGTTTGGGCAGAATGTCGTCCATGGCGCCGTGAACGCGGTTTTGCGCGGTGGGAAACCGCTCTTCCGATACGAAGTCCTCGCGGTCGTCAACAATCCAAATGTCGAAATCCAACCCATAGGCCAACTCCGCCACCGCCTTGCCGACATGGCCGCCGCCGATAATGATCAAACGGCAGCGAGGCAAGAGAGGCAGGTAGGCGACCTGTCCAACCGAGTAGGCGCTGGGTCGTTGTGAAATTGGCGTGAGAGACTGGGCGAGTTGTTCCGCTTGAGTTGGCGTCGCGTTCAGCATGCAGAGTGGTTGGTGGTCGCCGTCAAAAACGACCAGACTTGGCGCCCAATCGTCGGCTTGTTCCCGCCCCGCTGATTCCGCGAAGACAATTGCCTCGGTCAGTTCAGCGCCGTTCAACACGTGTTCGCCCAGCAAGGCAAAATAGTTTCGCGATTCCGCGACTTGAATCGGACAGACAAGAATGTCCATTCGGCCTCCGCAGATAAGTCCATCGTCCCAGCCCGAGTCACTATCGAGCAGGAATCGCTCCACGGTCGAGCGCGCGTTGTGCATCGCAGCGAGCGCTCTCCGCTTGACCTCGGCCTCCACGCACCCTCCGCCTAGCGTGCCAGCTTGCGAACCGTCTTCGTAAACCAGCATCAACGCGCCGGCTTTCTGGGGCGTAGAGCCCCGTGTCGCAACAAGTCGGCAATAGGCAACGGCCCGACCTGCATCGAGCGCCTCGACGAGTTGGCCGATCACTTCAAGCATGGAAACTCCGAGCTGGATGTTTGCAGGCGCGGACGGCAGGAAGTCTCCGGACGCGATGCCGCCGTCGCTTCTATTTCGACTCCATTGGCGTGCCAGCCTCAATCATCCTCCGCCAATTGCGGGTAGGAAGTGCACCTCGGCGTCCATGCCAACTTTCTGCCGCATGCCCAGGGAACTGGCGTTGCCGTCGATAACAACGGAGATTCCCGGTCGAATTGCGTCGTCTTGGCAAAGTCGCTGTTTTGCGCCTGGGAACTGGCTGTCGAGCGAGTCGATCACTTCGCCGACGGTCGCTCCGGCGACGCAGACAATATCATCGGGG
Source organism: uncultured Pirellulaceae bacterium (assembly GCA_964635375.1). Taxonomy (GTDB): domain Bacteria; phylum Planctomycetota; class Planctomycetia; order Pirellulales; family Pirellulaceae; genus CAZMNY01. The sequence goes on from CAZWOU010000004.1 coordinate 87,077, forward strand.
GTCAAGTCTCGCATCGCCGGTGGAATGAAGACTTGGGGCATCGGCTATTCGGCATCCTGTTCGAGTATTTTGGCGAGCAATTTCGGCGGCGACATAGGGAGCTCGTGCATTCTCACGCCGACGGCCTGGTGGATTGCGTTGGCGATGGCGGCGGGCGGCGGACAGATCGGGACTTCGCCCACGCCTCGGACGCCGTAAGGGTGCCCTGAATCAGGCACCTCGACAATAATCGTGTCGATCATGGGGACGTCAAAGCAAGTTGGAATTCGGTAGTCGAGATAAGTGGGGTTGTTCATGTCTCCCTCGGCGCCATACCAGTACTCTTCATTCAGAGCCCAGCCGATGCCTTGCACCGCGCCGCCTTGCAACTGCCCTTCAACGTATCCGGGGTGAATCGCTGTACCGCAATCTTGGGCGACGGTGTAGCGGAGAATCTTGACTTTGCCCAAGTCGACGTCGACATCAACATCAACGCAATGGGTGCCGAAAGCGCCGCCCTGTTCCGCTTCGCTTGACGTGCCGCGTCCAATGATCGGCCCGCCCGAGTCGTGCAGGCGCCCGGCCAATTCCTTGAACGACATGTGTTTGCCGTCCGGCCCGCAAATCGCACCGTCCTCGAACGTCGTTTGATCGGGGCCGATGCCCCAGATCGTTGCGGCTCGAGCCATCATCTGTTGGCGAATGTCTTTGGCCGCTTCAATGGCGGCGATACCTGTTGCGAATGTTACTCGGCTGCCGCCTGTAACATCGGTGTAGCCAACGCTGTCGGTGTCCACGACTGCTGGCATGACTTCTTCCGCGGTGATGCCGAGCGTCTCTGCAAGCTGCATGGCAATCGCCGTTCTCGAACCGCCGATATCGGTTGAGCCTTCAATCAAGGTCACGGTGCCATCGTAGTTAACCGTGGCCGTCACGGACGACTTGAGTCCACAGTTGAACCAGAAGCCGGAGGCGATACCGCGGCCCTGATGCTCTCCTTCGAGGGGCGATTGGTAGTGTTCGCTGTCCTTGATGGCTGCCAGCGTCTCTTCATGCCCAACGCGGCCGAAGACCGGGCCGTCTACTCGCCGCACGCCTTCCTTGGCGGAGTTCTTTATTCGAAACTCGGCCGGGTCGGCTCCCAGCCTTTCGCAGAGTTCGTCAATCACTGTTTCCGTTGCAAAAGCGACTTGGGTCGATCCGGGCGCGCGATACGCGTTCGAGCGAGGCTTGTTCACACATACGTCAAAGCCATCGACGCGACCGTGGGGCAGATCATAACAGGCGAACACGCACATGCAGCCCGGCGCGACGGGCGAACCGCTGTAGGCGCCAGCCTCAAAGGCGATCCAAGCCTCCCCGGCAGTGAGCTTTCCATCTTTGGTGGCCCCGAGCTTGACTCGCATAAACGATCCAGGGGTGGGGCCGCTTCCTTGGAAGACATCCGCTCGGGACATCACCAGTTTTACGGGTCGGCCGGTTTTTCTAGAGAGCGCCGCGGCGATAGGAGGGAGATAGACGGAGATCTTTCCGCCAAAGCCGCCGCCGATTTCCATCGGAACGACTTTCACGTTCGACACCGGCTGCCGGAGCAACTCGGCCGTCTGCTGTCTGGCGGTGAACGTTCCTTGTGTACTCATCCAAATCGTGATCTTGCCGTCCGCGTTCCACATCGCCGTCGCGTTATGCGGTTCAATATATCCTTGGTGTACTGTCGCGGTCTTGAATTCTCGTTCCACGACGATGTCGGCTTCGGCAAAGCCCTTTCCGATATCGCCTTTTTCGAACACGAAGTGATTGGCGACATTCGTGTTCTTGTCGTCGCCGCCTGAAGCCGGCGCTCCAATCGATTCGGTGCGAATGTCGTCGTTCAAGATCGGCGCATCATCTTTCATTGCCTCACGCACATCGAGTACGGGGGGCAGTGGATCGTACTGTACGTCGATCAACTTGGCCGCTTCCTCCGCGATGTGAATGTTCTTTGCGGCCACCGCCGCCACGACATGCCCCTTGTAGAGGACTTTTTCGCGAGCCATCACGTTGGAGCTCAAGTGCCTCATCCTCACCGCGCCTTCGCCGAGCTGCACGATCCGGTCGCCCTGCTCGGGAAAATCGGCGGATGTTACCACGGCGAAGACGCCGGGCGTCGATTCCGCCTTCGATGTGTCAATGCTGAGGATGGTTGCGTGGGCGTGGGGGCTGCGCACCGTTGCGCCGAACAGCATTCCAGAGAGTTGGACGTCCGCCCCGAACTGAGCTCGCCCGGTCACTTTGTCGACGCCATCGTGGCGTATGGGGCGAGTTCCGATGACTTTGTATTTGGCTTGCCCGTTGCTCGCCATGACAATTCCTTTCGCGAGTGTCACTCGCTCAGTATGTTCTGGTTTTCTGTCATAGTCGTCAGTCGCTCCGCGAAAGCGCCGCCGCGCTGGCTAGCGGGTGGCGCACTTTCGCGGAGCGACAGACGGCACGCGTCCGCCGCGAGAGTTAACTTCCCGCAGCTTGCTTTTTCTTCGCCGCGACCTGGATCGCTCGCACAATCTTGTCGTAGCCCGTGCAGCGACAAAGGTTGTTCGCCAAGTAGAAGCGTATCTCATCTTCAGTTGGGTCGGCGTTACGCTCGAGTAACGCCTCCGTCTGCATAATGATGCCGGGCGTGCAGATGCCGCATTGCAACGCAGCGCCTTCTAGAAAGGCCGTCTGCACCTCGTCCAAATGGGACCCGCTGGCGACGCCTTCGATCGTGCGGACTTCAGCGCCCTCAACTTCGACGGCGAGCACCAGGCAACTCACCACTGGCCTTCCGTTCAACAGCACGGTGCAGGCGCCGCAGTTGCCATTGGAGCAGCCTTCCTTCGCGCCTGTGAGGTTGAGTTCGTTTCTGAGCACTTCGAGCAACGTCTGTCGGGGCTCGCAAAGAAACTCAACTTCTTCGCCGTTAATGGTCGCCGTGACAACAGTTCTTCCTGCCATAGTCATTTACTCACAGTCGCGTTTTGATGCGAGACGCACTTGTGGCCGGCAAACGCAAGCCTGTTTGGCTTAGCAGGAGTCGTGCTGCGCGAGTGGCCCAGCATGATCTGGCGGTCCGGTTCAAGCTCGTCGAAAATGTCTGTCCTGATGGAATGTGTACGCGTTTCTAAATCGGCTCGCCCGGCTAGCGGCCCGGAGCCTCACCACGAGCCCTTGCGATGGCGGTCTCTAGGACTCGCCGAACGAGCACGCCTGTAGCGTGCCTGCGATAATCCGCCGTCCCTCGCATGTCGGAAATGGGCGAGATAATCTGCTGCACGGCCGCCGCTGCCTCGCTCAGCGAATCCGCGTTGACTGGCTTGCCCGCCAGCGACTCCGAAGCCTGCTGCGCGTAAAGAGCCGTCGCCGCGACTGCGCCAACGGCGATGCGAGCGGAAACGAATGTCTCTTTGTTGCCGTCCAGTTGAACGCTGGCGCCGACGCCGACGACCGCGATGTCCATCTCATTTCTGGGAATCACGCGGCGATAATGCGAGCCGCTATTCGCAGACCTCGCGTTAAATCGCAACTCGACCAGCACCTCGTCCGGATTCAAAACGTTCTCGCCCGGGCCCGTGCAAAACGACTCAACGGCAACTTCTCGAGTTCCCTGCGAGCCGGCGATCACACAAACGCCGCCGAGCGCAATCAGCGATGGCGTGGAGTCCGCAGCGGGGCCCGAGTTGCAGAGGTTGCCTCCGATCGTCGCTCGACTCTGAACCTGGATGCCGCCGATCAGTAGACAACTATCCCATAAACAGCTGAATTGCTCCCGGACTGATGGATGATCGCTAATCAGGCAGAGCGGCACAGCCGCGCCGACTCGAAGTCCCCCTGCTTCGTCCGACAGAATGTTGAGTTCCGGAACCTTCTTGACGTCAACCACGGCCTGGGGCGTGAGCCGACCCAATCGCATCTGGTCAATCAAGTCGGTGCCGCCAGCGAGTACTCGGGCGGCGCCATTGCGATTTGCCAGTTCCTCGATGGTTTCGGCCAGAGTCGGCGGCGAAACGTATTCGAAAGCATGCACTTGTTCGTCCTTCGTTGGATGTCGCTCGAATCCTGCTCGGTATCTGACCGACGCCGGAAATCTTACCGCGCGCAACTTACGCCTGCGCGGTCATTCTATCGGAGTCGCGGCAAGTTGCAATCAGTTCACACGTTGAGTAATCACCGTTGGGCCATTTGCCATTTCAGCCACGCATAAATCGAGCCGCCGATTTGGCGGTAGCCCAACGCGTTGGGGTGGACGGCGTTATTATCTGGGTAGCCTGCGACGATGTCGAGATTCAGTTCCGTCGGCACGATGAACATTCTCTCAGCCTCACGGTCTGAGAAATGGCCCAGTTGACGATGCACCAAGCGGCGCTGAATGAGGTCCCAGCCGGAACGCGTGTAGCGGCCCTTGTAGTTCGCTTCATAGGCGCCGTCTCGGGAATTGCCTGGCGTGGTCAGGCAAACGCCGATTTGCGTTTGGGGCGCCGCAGCGCGGATCGCCCGTAACAAGACGCTTGCGTGGGCAAACATTCCGTCAATCCGCTGATCAATCTGTTTTGGGTCGTCGGACTTGGCGGCGAAGCAGTCATTGATCCCCAGCATGATAATCACGAAATCAGGCGGCCGGTTTTCACATGACTGCTTGATGTAGCGGGAAACGTTGAGCTCGGGTTTGTCGTTTTCGCCCAGAAACACGAACGGACTGCTCCGCTTCCGATACGTGCCGTCCGGATTGGGCTCGTATTTAGAGGCAAACCGTTGCCAGGTCCAGCCGCCATAACCCTCGTGGGCGACTCCCTTGTTCGCAGAGGCGGGGCGATGGGTGCCGAGCATTGTCCACTGTGGGTTGCCGGGCTGCGAGAGGAGCCTCGCGATCTCGTTTGGGTAAGCGGTTGCGTGGGTCAAGCTGTCGCCGATGATCAACAAGCTGATCTTGCTCTTCTCTCCGGCGGTTGCCCTGCATACATGGACGGTCGTCTCCGCTTGGCCGACAATTTCTCCCTTACCCGATCGTAGCGTGACGCTGAGCGGATGGTCTCCTGCATCGGCCGCGACGGGCGTGACTGCCCATCGCTTGCCGTCGGCCTTTCCGATCTTACACTCGACGTGAAATGAGTCGGCCGCGGTCTTCGCCGGGACCACGTTCTGAAAGTAGATACTCATCTGTTGACCGACGACCGCGTAGCAGTCGCGTGGCAAGACGATTCTTGGCGTCGGTGAATTGGGCTTCTCGGCGGCGGGAGCATCAGCAGCAAGAATCTGCGTCGCGGTCGCCGCAACGATTGTGAGCAGTAGGGCGAGGGCGGACGCGGGCCAGCGGAGGCCCCGCGAGCAGGTACTATTCGGCACGGTCTACCCCTTGAAGTGGGACGGGACGTCGTTCGCGGCCCTGCGTTTCCACCGCGACAAATGTGGCATCCGCCTCGGTGACCTTCGTCGTATTGCCATCACGATCCGCCTCGACCGTGATGTGCATCGTGATTGACGTGCGTCCTACACGTTTGAGCTCCGTCCAGAAACTGACGGCGTCGCCAACGAACACGGGTTTGTGAAACTCGACACCCTCCATGGCGACGGTAACCAAATCGTGTTTGGGGAACTCGAGCTGATCCACTTCATGGCGGGCTCCGATCGCGCCGGCCTGGTCGATATAGCTCAACAGAACTCCGCCAAAAATGGTGCCGTGCGGATTCGTATCACGGGGCATCATCATGACCCGAAGCGCCAGCAATCGACCTACTGGAGGGTTTTCGTTCAACTTAAGGGGGCTCCGCTAAACTGAGGATCGAGATATTGGTCCTTCTCGAGCCGTGTTGAGATTTGTCTCGACGACCCACGACAAGCGCCTTCAGGTTATCATATTCGGATCGCTTGTGATTCACGGCAAGTGACTCACGGGCAAGTGATTCGCGACATTGACTCGTCTGAGCACGGCAAGGACTTCGTCGGCCTCGAGAGAAAAGGTCGACTCATCCAATCAAGAGAGGTCGAACAGCCGATGATTCGAAGACGTGAGTTTCTCGGCGGCGTGGCGGGTGTGGCGACCGGCGTGGCGTGTGGTTCGCTGTCCCGAGTTCACGGCCAACAGAGCGATTCTTCCGGGCGGGTCGTGATCGAAGAGATCGACGCCGCACATGACGTGTTTCAATATCTCCAACGGCAACATGGAAGATTCGACCAGACGGCGTATCAGAAGATCCTGGGCGCTGCCAACGCGTACAAGGAAGGCGACGCATCGCTTGGAGTCGCGGCCAACGACGACCGGTCGCGCCGCAACGCTCAGCGTCTGCTAGCCAATACGAGCCTCGCCGACATCGACGCCCATGCGATCTACCCCGACGAGCTCAGCCAGTTCAACGCGCGATCACTGCCGGACGCTTCGAAGAGGATGTCTGCTCGATGGACGTTGGGTCGACTGCTCAGGTTCCTCCTCAGAAGCGACGAAGCGGCGATTAAGGCTCGGATGGCTGAGCTTTCTAGTCAAGTAATTGGCTGCGTTGTCAAGCTGATGTCTAACGACGAACTCATAGCGCTCGGCGCCAAGGTCTTTAACCCTTTGCCGGAAAGCGACATTGGCGCCAAGGGGTTTCTTGGCGCTCGCATTCAGCCCAATTCACCGACCGATAATGTGGACGATATCCGCTGGCAGGTGTTAAGTGGATTCTCCTACGCCGTGGGCGATGTGTTGCTCGGCACGAACCCGGTCTCCAGCGACCCAGAGTCGGTTGTTGCGATTCAGAGAACGCTTCAGGAGTTGCTCGACGTGTTCGAGATAGGCGACGCGATGCCACATTGCGTGCTCTCTCATATCGATGTGCAGGCGCAAGCCGAGGCAATGGACCCTGGATGCACGGAACTTTGGTTTCAGAGTATCGCTGGGGTTGACGCGGCCAATGGGACGTTCGACATCAGCATAGAGAAGATGAAACGGCACGCCGCCGCGCGAAGCGGTCGCTACGGGCTCTACTTTGAAACCGGGCAAGGCGCCGACTTCACGAACGGGCATGGCAGTGGATTTGACATGGTGCTGCACGAGGCGCGCAAGTACGGTTTTGCGCGATCCCTCACCCGGGAGGTTGGTGCGGCGCAGAAAAAGGCCGGGAACAGGGCGAGACCCTGGGTTCATCTGAACGACGTCGCCGGGTTTATCGGACCCGAAGTATTTCGCACGCGAGACCAACTCGTTCGCTGTTGCCTGGAAGATATCGTGATGGGCAAACTTCACGGTCTCTGCATTGGCTTGGACGTCTGTTCCACTTTGCATATGGATGTATCACTCGACGACCTCGACTGGTGCCTCGATCAAATAGTGCCCGCCAACCCGGCTTACCTGATGGCGTTGCCGACCAAGATCGATCCCATGCTGGGTTACCTGACGACGGGCTTTCAGGATCACGTTCGTCTGCGCGAGAAGTTTGGGCTTCGAGTCAGCGGGCGAATGTGGCGGTTCTTTCAGCGACTGGGCGTGATCGACGCGGCCGGCGATCCAACTGCCCACTTTGGCGACCCGGTTTGGGTCTACTTGAAGTATTGTCGAGCGAAGCAAGACGCGCGGAGCGACGCGCAGATCAGGCAAGAGGGGCTGAGTCGAATTGCCGAAGTGAGAGACCGGGGCGTATTCATCGCAGCGGGGCACGGAGAGAAGCACTCGGATTTGGCGCCCCAGTTGGACGCCGATATACGGAGAATCTACGCCGACTCTAAAGAGTCGATCTGGAAAGAACTCGATTCTGAGTTTGTCGAATCGACGCCCGACGTGGTTCCGCTCAAGACGAATTCGGTTGACCGCGAGGACTACATCCTCCACCCGGTGTCGGGCGAGCAACTGGGCGCGGAATCGAATCGGCGACTTGCGAGCCTCAAATCAGCCCACGCGGATCGCTACGATGTGCAGATCATTATCTCCGACGGCCTGAACGCCCACGCCGTGATGGACGAGGGCCATTTGCAGCCGTTTTTGAGACGATTGCGAAAACAACTTGAGCTGAATCGATTTCAACCGTCTCCAGACAATCTGATGGTCCGGTCTGGGCGAGTTCGAGTGGGCTATCGGATCGGCGAAGTGATGTTTGCAGGTCGAACCGGCACACCTGCGATCTTGCACGTCATTGGAGAACGACCGGGGACCGGGCATCACACGTTTTCCGTGTATATCACGGCGCCGAGCGGCGGCGTGTGGGGCCAGCCTGGAAAGGTGGACCACAACATTACCAAGGTCGTCTCCGGCATCGCTCGCACCGCGCTCGATCCAGTCCTTGGCGCCGACGCATCAGTCAAGCTGCTGATGAGTCTTCGACAGTGACGAGCCTTTGCGTTCCGCCTCGTCTTTTTGCCTCGACTTGCCTCTTTGCTGTTACTCGCCTTCGCTTCTAGCACAGCTGACCTCGCCGGTGCTCACGGTGCTTCGCTCTTCCCGACCGATTCGTCGTCGGATGAGTGGTCGTGGACAATGAGCCAGCGACCGTCGAGCTTTCGGAGGACGATAGAGAAGTTGCCGCCGACCAACTCTGACCGTTTTTGCAGTTGCCAGCGTCCGATGACAAACGCGGCCGAGTTGCCGAGTCGTTCGAATTCCAGCTGACTGAATTTCAATTGCCCCATTTGCTCAGGCGTCTGGTATCGCTTCTTATAGCGGTCCCTTGTGGCGATCCAACCTCGCGTCGTCTTCCCTCCCGCGCTGAACGTGAGCTTCTCGGACCTCCAGTAGTGTTGCATGAAGTCGTCGATGCTGCCGGCATTCCAAGCCTTATTCTGGACCGCGATGATCGCCGCGATTGCTTGCTTGTCTTTGCCCCACTGACCATCGCTGTTGGCGTCGTCCGCTAGCGCGAGAGCGACGAGGATCAGAGGCGCGAGGGCAGTCGCAGCGCCGAGGGCTGCGCGGTTCGCAATGGTTGACCATCGATTCGGGGGCGTCCTCATTATTTGCTCCTTATTGAGTGGGGTAGGAAATAGCACAGCAAAGCGCTCATCGTCGATGCGAGGGCGAAGAACCAAAAGATCGAAGAGAGCATGTCGAACTGTCGAAACGCCCAGATCGCAACCGCGACTAAGCCGCCGGCGATGCCCCAGCTTACGCCCATCGTGATAGAACTCGCAACGCGCTGACTCTGGGGAATAAGCTGTTGTCCGTAGCTGATAAAGACGGGCATGGTGATTCCAAGCATACCGCCGCACAGTCCGACGAGGACAACGAACAGCCAGCCGCTGGTGACAGTCAGGCAGCAGAGAACCAATGCGGCGAAGAGGGGGAACGCCCAGAGGGCGGTGCGTTCGCGATGGGGGCGCAGAAATGCGGCGCAGGCCATGGCGCCAAGGCCGATCCCAGCCATGAAGGCCGATTGAACGGCGCCCACGATGGCGCTCGACGACTGACCTTCCAGCAGGTAGGCGATCGTTAGCGGAACGCCCAACGCGGGGAGAATACGCAGCGCTCCGATCGCCAGCAAGATCGCCAGCACTCGAAAGGGAAACTGCGCCGGACGCGAGTCCGGCGGAGCTGGTTTTGGCTCCACCTGCCCATCCAATGACTTGGCTTCGCTGCCCCGAACATATCGCATTGCAAGCCAGATCGCCGCCAGCGCAGGCGTCGCCCAAAGGCAGCTAACCGTCAGCCCGGGCAATTGGAGTCGGGCGACAATCGCCCCGCTGTAAGCAGGGCCAACCGATTGTCCGAGGTAGCCGCACAAGGCGAAAATAGCCATCGCGCGGCTTCGTTGATCGGGACGCAGCGAACCGGCCATCGCCGCAGCTTCTGGATGAAACCCCGCGATCCCCAGCCCGCCTATGAACAGCAGCAGCGTCATCTGGACCGTGTTCGCGGCCAGCCCCACCGTGCTCACGCAGAGGATTCCAAGCAGCGGTCCAACCCATATCAGCCAGGGGCACGGGCGTCGGTCAGCCATGACGCCAAACACCAATTGCCCGATTGAGGTCGCAGCGATCCAGCAGACATAGGCCCAAAGCAACCCACCCGACGGTACGTTATGGCGATGTTCCAAGATGGGCCACAGCGGGTTGGTTGTCCCCGCGATGATATCGACGAGAAAATGGGTGCCGCCCAACAGGCCGAGTATCACCCAGACGCTTGCGACGCGGCGCTTTCGTGGCGAATTGGCGGGTGATGCAAGGTCCGCCGTGGTCGGAGAATCGGGCTTGTTCAATACGGTCCGCGCTTCCAGAGCTACTCTTTGATTTCGAAGATGGCTTCCACTTCAACGGCGGCGCCCGTAGGCAAAGCGGCGAAACCGAGCGCGCTTCTCGCGTGGTAGCCATCGCCGGTCTTGCCGTAGATCTCGTGCAGTAAATCGGAAGCGCCGTTGATCACCAAGTGCTGGTCAGTGAACTCGCCAGTCGAGTAGACGCACCCCAGCAACTTGATCACTCGAAGATTGTCGAGCGTTCCATGCTCAGCGTAGACGGAACGCAGAATCTTCATCGCGCAATCCTTCGCTGCCTCATATCCTTGCTCGACCGAGATGTCCTTGCCCAGCACGCCTTTGAGGTCGCTCGTATGGCCCGACGTAATCAGCGAATTGCCGCTGCGGATGCAAAGATTCAGATAGCCTGGCTCGAGCGGTTCTAGCGAAACACCCAATTCGCGCGCCTTTTGTTCGGCACCCATCGCATACTCCTGCATTGGTCTCGGAAACGCCGCCGCCAGAATCGCGGCGGCACTCCGTGTTTGTAATACGGGCGCCAAGAATGAACAACCGGACGACAGGATACGCGAACCGCGTTAACGCTTCTTCGTCGCCTGTTCAGGGGACTTCAGATGACGCTCAAATAACTGAAGAACTCGGCGGTACTCGTCCAGCCAACTGCTCGGTTGCCGAAAGCCGTGCGGCTCAACTGGGTACATGGCGACTTGCCAATTCTCCTTTTCCAACTCAATCAGCTTTTGAGTCAAGCGAACTGTGTCCTTAAAGAAGACATTGTCGTCCAACATGCCGTGACAGATTACGAGTGGCTTCTTGAGTCCGCTGGCGAAGTAGATCGGAGAGCTTAGTTCATAGGCCTCGGGGTCGACTTGTGGCGTATTTAGGATGTTGCTGGTGTAGCTATGATTGTAATGGGCCCAGTCGGTAACCGGCCTCAGCGCAGCGCCGCATGCGAACAAGTCCGGCTCTTTGAACAGAGCCATCAATGTCATGAAGCCGCCATAGGATCCGCCGTACACTCCGACTCGACGTCGATCGACTTGGTGCTCGCTAACCAGCCAATTCGCGCCATCCTTAAGATCTTCCAATTCAGGCGTTCCCATCCGCCGATAGATTGCCGTCCGCCAATCCCGGCCGTAGCCGGCCGAGGCGCGGTAATCCATGTCCAAGACGACGTAGCCTCGCTGCGTCAACAGCGTGTGGAACATGAACTCGCGGAAATAGCCCGACCATCCTTTGTGGGCGTTCTGCAGGTAACCGGCGCCGTGGACAAAAACGACGGCCGGTCGCTCAGCCTTCGGGGGCGTTTTCGGCAAGTAGAGACGGGCGTAGACGGAACGCCCGTGCTTCGTTGGAACCTCCACGATCTGGGGCACAACCCAGTCGAACTCACGAAACTGTTTGCTGACGAATCGAGTCAGCCGTTTGGGCTTGTCGGTCGGTTTTGTCAGCGGCAAGCTGAACAGTTCTGGCGGCTCGCGTAAGCTCGAATGCAACACAGTCGCGTTCGTTTCGTCAGGAGAAATTACAAAGTCGTTGACTCCGCCTAGGGAACTCAATTGACTCGCCTTTCCGCTCCGCAGATCCAGCGCATTGAGTTCGTAGACGCCTGGATGGTTGGCATTGGAGCGATAGAAGATCTTGTCGCCGCGGCGCGATGCGGTAATGGAAGAGACTTCGAAGTCTCCCTTTGTGTGTTGCTTGGCTGCGCCGCCCTCGGCGCTGACCGTGTATAGATGCGCGTAGCCGGTCGCCTCGCTGACAAAATAGACGGTGTCGGTCGCCCCAACCCAATCTGCAATCGTTGCTCGCCAATTGATCCAAGCCGGGTCGCGGCGGTGGTGTAACGTTTTGGCGACGGCCGCGTCCGCATGCAAGTCGATGCTGCAGATCCAGCGATCCTTGTTGTCGTTCGAGAAACACTGAAACAACAGGTACCGCGAGTCTTGGGAGAATCTCAGATTGGAAATATTGACTTGTCGGGGTATCGCACTCTTCTTTGGTTGTTGGCCATCAGGCGATTTCGCGGCCGTTTTGGACTGCTTGGCGTTCTTCAAGCCCGCCAATGGGTCGTCAAGAATGCCTGCCAGTTTCGAGAGATCAACTTGAATGGTCTCGTGCTTGGCCAGATTGAGCAACGTGAGCTTCTCGTCACCCTCCTGATCGGTGCCGACGAGACTTCGAACATCGCGGCTATCGGCGTAGGCGTCATCCTTCACCCAGATTGGCATTGCATCTCGCCTTCCCCGTTTGCGAGATTCTTTCCCGGCACTGACAATGGCGAGCCAATTTGCGTTGGGGGACAGGGTCTCTCGGCGCAGCTCCGCCTTGGGGTCCAGGTAGAATGGCTGATCCACATCCAAGTCGTTCGCTGCCTCCAGTTTTTCCGCTTGGCTTTTTGCCCCAGTTGACGCCTTCGCAGTCCGCCTCAGGTACTCGAACAACTCGCGTTCTTTCCTAGTGAGAAACTCAGTCGGTTCCTTGGGCTTTGCCGGCGGCTTGGCGAAACGCACCACGGCGGGCTGCGATTCTAATCCGGAATGAAGGTCTCGTAGGAAGATCGTGTTGTCTCGACGGAACTGAATCCGGTCGCCCCGCTCAAGGAAACTCGGCGATGACTCCCTCGCCGCGGTGCGAGTCAATTGGCGCGTTTTGCCGCTCGCCAAGGTCTGAACGAACACGTCGCCGTCGACGGTGTAGACCCGCTTGGTCATCTTCGCGTCAAACACGCTGCGCGCAGCAAGGCCGCTTGCTGTCTGCTTGAGCGTGAGCTTCTTCGGGCCACTCGTGCGGTCGACAACCCACCAGTCGAGAATCTGGCTACCCTTGCGTTTGCGCTGGAAGAAGATCTGCGTGCTGTCGGCGCTCCAGACTGGATTCTTTGGCTCGCGCCCAATCCAATCTGGATCGGCCATGATTTGCTTGAGAGTCACGGTCTCGCCCGCGAGACAAGTGCCCGTCGCCGAGATCCCTGTCCCCGAGATTATTGTCCCCAAGATTATTGTCCCAAATATTCCTATGCAGAGAGCACCTGTCCAAAGGCCGCCCGGACGCGGCGTGGTTAACGGAAGAATTGCGGCGTACCAAATGCGCATCGGTTGCACCTATCGGAAAGGGCGTGATCGAAGGGAGGACTAACGTGCCGGAGCGACCTTCTGAATCGCTTAGTTGGGAATGGCGGCACGGTAGTAATTGAGCAGGTCTTTGCGGAGCTGCTTGAGGGAGGGCTCATGAATATACATCATGTGCCCGCCTTCGTAGTACTTGATGGTCACGTTCTTGGCGCGTTGCGGAGAGAGCCCCAAATGATCGAGCGTATAATCCATCGCGAAGTGCGGGGTCGCCAGGTCATAGTATCCGGCGGCGACAAAAAGCTTGAGGTGAGGGTTTGCGGACATGGCGCGGCGAAGCGTCTCTGAGCCGTCGACAAAGCGACCTTCGAATCGGCTGAAACTCCAAGGCTGAACTTTTCCCGTCAGGATTTCATAGACCCGTTCGTCTTCGAACTTGAGATCGCGGCGGACGTAGTCGTTCATCACCGCGGTGAACGGTCCGAAGATCGCCGCGCCGCTGGCGTCGAATTCGTACCGCTCGCCGGCCGAATCACGATCCTGGCCTCGATATCGCCCGTCGAAGCGACCGACGGTCTGGTTGCGGCTCCGCAGCAGTTCCTTGCCAAAGCGGCTCATCGAGACGCGCAGCCGGGCCGCCGTGACGAATCTGGGAGACAAACCGGTGAGCCGTGCATACTCCTTGGCGATCTTAGCCAACTCGCGTGGAGGCAGGCTTGTGCCGCGCAACAAAGCGGGCGCGTACTGCGTGTAGGCGAATTGCTCCGCCATCTTGACGACTTCAGCGACGGGCTTGGCCTGGAGCTCTTTGGAGAGCGCCTTATGGTACCAGGCCGTTGCGGCGTACGACGGAATGAACAACACGAAAGGCAAATCATTGCTCGAGGAGAACCGCAATGTTTGAAAATTGATTGCCCCGGAAATTACGATGACGCCGTTCAGTTCCATGTTGTAGCGGTCGCGAAGGTGCCCGCTTAGGCCTGCGGCCCGGACGCCCCCGTAACTCTCGCCGCAAATGAACTTCGGCGAAGTCCAACGCTGAAATCGAGTTGTGTAGTCATGGATGAACTGACCGACGCTGTGCACATCTTCGTCGTAACCATGGAATTCGGACTTGCGAACGTCTTCTACAGGGCGACTGTATCCAGTGCTCACGGGATCGATGAAGACCAAATCGGTCGCGTCCAACATGGACAGTTCGTTGTCGTCGAGATGATAGGGCGGCCGAAGCAGCGAGGCGTCATCGGGGAATCTCAACCGTTTGGGGCCGAGCATCCCTAAATGCAACCACACCGACGAAGAGCCGGGCCCTCCGTTGAAGCAGTAGGTGATCGGGCGTTGCTCTCCGCCCTCGGTCTCCTTCGTGTAGGCTACGAAGAAGACGTTCGCTCGCTTCTTCAAATCATCTGACTTCATCGCTAACTTGCCGGCTGTCGCTTGATACTTGATTTGTTTGCCGGCGATCGAGATCGAATGATGGGTGGAGACAATCAGCTCCTCGGCCGGCTTCTTCGATTCCTTCTCCTTCTTTGGTTCAGCGTCATCCGCACAACAGGACTGAAACGGCTGCTGGAGCAAGACCGCGAGGACAAGGTAGAGGAGCAATGTGGTCGCAGTCTTCATGTTGAATTTCAATGGTGAGTGTGGGTGAGTGGGGTTTGATCGTCGTGACTGTCTTCTTTCAGCCTATTATTCCTCCGGCCAATTATTCCATCTTAATTGGGCCAAGCTCCGAGGAGCAGGTAGTCGCGGCCCAGTTTGCCTTGATTTCCAGGCCGAACCCTAGGCGAGGGATGGGTGAGGGATGGGTGAGAGCGGCCTTAGTCCTGAAAGTGGCGCGCGCAGTACACAATCAGCGGTCCGATGATCAACATAGGCGGGCCCTCGCCCCACGTCCACGCCGGCGGCATGCCCGACGCGAGGTCGACCCAAAGCGCGACGCCGCCCATCACAAAGATACTCGCGGCGAATAGGCTGATGAGTTGTCGGTGTTTCCGCACGTCAAACGAAATCAACAGGACGAATGCCCCGATCCAGACGTAGAAGGCAGAGAGCGATCGAGCCAAGTAGCTGACGATCGGAGAGTCCGGCAGTTCTCCCATTCCCAGAAGTTGGTGGCATGTATCCATCCACGAGAATGGCATGAAGACGGCTACGGCGGCGAGAATTGCGCTAAAGCCGATAAACCGCAGCACGCCGATCGTGGTCAACTCGAAAGCATTGCGAGACTTCATTGGCTAGTGGGCATTCTGTTGGGTCGCGTTTAGATTCTCTTGCGAACCCAATTGTATTCAGCGTGCAAACTCGAAACAATTCATTCGCGCCTGTGGGCCAAAAAGAATCCCGTTCCCCGCCTTCGCCAAATGCTGATCCCCATGCAACTCTCTCTTTCCGTTCGTATCGTCGAAGCTCCGTGCAAGACCAAGCTCAATTTGCCGTTTGAGCAGTTGGTCGCGATCGCATCCGAGGCGGGTTATCAGGCCGTCTGCCTGCGGGCGAGCGCTGGCGGCGTGCAGTCGTCGAAGTCGCAGCTGAAAGAACTGCGATCTCAGGTCGAACAGGCCGGCTTGAAAGTGTCGATGGTGACTGCCGACTTCAACGTACCGCTCAACAACGAGCGAGGTCCGGAGAGCCTCCGTGACATCCGTCCAAGTCTTGATGTGGCCGAAGCCTTTGGCTGCGATTTGATTCGAATTTGCCTGAAGAGTCGGGGAGATATCTCCCCCGCCCGCCAGGCGTGCACGCTCGCTGCCGAGCGTGGAATACGGCTCGCGCACCAATGCCACACGAGCTCGATTTTCGAAGAGCTGGAACCGATGCTGGCCATCGTGGCGGATATCGATCGGGCCAACTTCGGGATCATCTATGAACCGGCCAACTTGCTTCTGTGCGGACAGCCCTACTGCCTGGAGGCACTCCGCCAGCTTTGCCCCCTCTTGATGAACGTCTATCTGCAAAACCACCGCCTCGATCCAAACGGCCCGGACTCGCTACAGACCTATTGTCGCGGCGAAGTTCGCTTTCACCACTTGGACCCGTGGCAGACTGGCGGCGTCGACTTCCATTCCGTCTTTGCTGGGCTCAACGCTATTCAGTACGCCGGCTATTGCACAATTCACCAGGCGCAAGGGATTTCAACGGTGCAAGATGCACTGGCGTTTGCGATCCGATGCGGCGAATTCGTTCGCCGATCTGCTTGCTGAGAACCACTGCGCGGGACCTGGACGTTATATTGTGTGCGACGTCTCCCCGTATGGAACTGAGGTTCACCGGCGTTTGCGATCCGATGCGGCGAATTCGTTCGCCGATCTGCTTGCTGAGAACCACTGCGCGGGACCTGGACGTTATACTGTGTGCGAGCGTCTCCCCGTATGGAAGTGAGGTTCACCTTGCGTGTTCTTACCGCCAGCCTGTTGTGGATTACCGTTTCCCTCGCCCTGCTTTGCAGCGGGTCCGCAACATCAGGAGAGCGCCGAACAGCGTTGGCGAAAGGGAGGCCCGGGCGGTAGTCCTGATTTCTTCCGGCATGTGGTGCCGCTGTTTTCGAAACTCGGCTGCAACAACCGCGCCTGCCACGGTTCGTTTCAAGGCCAGAGCGAATTCCGCCTGAGTCTTTTCGGCTTTGAGCCAGGCAAGGACCATGCCGCCCTGCTAGTGGATGATGGGGACGGGCTGCGAGCGGATACGAAAGACGCTGACAGCAGTTTAGTCTTATCGAAGGCGA
>CAZWOU010000005.1:0-60380 GCA_964635375.1 uncultured Pirellulaceae bacterium
TTGCATCAGCACGATACGCCGGGCAGCGAATTGGCCACGGAGGAATTGCTGGCGCAACACGCGTTGGGCGGCAAGTTCTCAAACGCCGAATTCGACCTCCGGGTGATCCAGCGGATTGGAGCGGCGGCGAAGAAGTCGCTCAGCGATGTGCAAACGGTGACGCACGTTGGCGTAGGCTCCGGAATCGTGGAGAAGGTTGCGTCCAACCGTCGCATTCTTGGATCCGACGGCCGCGTGGCCATTGTGCGACTCAGCTCTTCACGGAATGCAAAGGCCCAAGCTGCGCCAGAGGGGACGATTGACCCCAAAGTCAGTCTGCTCTCCTTTTGGGACGGCGAAAAACCGATCACTGCGTTGACATACTACGCGACCCATCCGCAAAGCTACTATGGAAAGGGATCGGTAAACTGGGACTTTGTCGGTATGGCCCGCAAGCAACGGGAGGAGTCTCTGGGCGGCGTGCCTCACATTCACTTTGATGGCGCTGGCGGGAACGTCGCGGCTGGCAAATACAACGACGGCTCCAAACCGGTTCGACCTCTACTTGCGAAACGGCTCGCGGCGGGGATGAAGTTAGCTTGGGATTCGCAGCAGAAGACGGCTGTGAGTCGCGACGATGTGATCTGGTCCATCGAACAAGTCGCTTTACCGCTGCGAGAGACGCTCAAGGAAAATGAACTGCTAGCGAAACTGACTGATAAGGGTGCGACCGATCGCGTCCGAGTACGAGCTGCGCGCGATCTTGTGTTCTTGCGCAGAACCAAGGCAGGCCGCCGAATCACGATCTCGTGCCTGCAAATCGGAGCGGCGCGAGTCCTACACATGCCCGGCGAGTTGTTTGTGGAGTACCAAATTGCCGCTCAGGAAATGCGACCCGATGACTTCGTCGCGATGGCCGCATACGGCGACTACGGGCCTGGCTATATCGGAACCAAGATTGCCTACAGTCAAGGCGGGTACGAAACGGGCATCGTTTCCCGAGTGGCGCCGGAAGTCGAGGCTGTGTTGATGACGGCGATGCGAAAACTCTTGCGCGAGCATTGAGCGAGTTTGGCTGTGAGACGCACAGCGTTAATAGACTCGCAGTTCACAGATTCTCGCGTGGTCCAGGCCGTTGGCGGACTGAACGGTAATCCGCAGCGCGCGGATGGGCGACGCGAGGATCAATTGATGCGAGCGGAGACGCTGATAATTGCCGCAAATGTTGAACAGCGGAACCCAGCCCTCCTCGCCGTTCGCTTCGACGAGATAGTCGCGCACGGTTTCGGGTTGCGGCTTTCCCCACTGCATCTGCGATGTGTAACCGTCGTGGTGACTGAGCGTCAGGTGACGATGTAGGCCAGTATCGAAAACGATGCGCAACTCACGAGGCTCGATCTCCCGACTCCAGTCGAGTTGGATGGAGACGGGGAATCCTGCCAAGGCATCGGACATCCAACGATGGGTAGCCGGAACAGATCGATCGGGCGAGGCGCCTCGTTCTCCATGCGTGCTGCGAGTTTGTCCCGAGACCACTTGGCTCGCTTGGCCACTTGAGATTTCGCTTGTTGCGCTCACCGTGGCGATCTTGGCGAGATCAGCTGCATCGTCAGTAAGGCGGCCGAGCAAGAACGCGTCATCGCGCAACAGTTGCTGTTGAATCGCCTGTATCGCGCCAGGCTGATCCGCGAGCTTGGCGGGGGGAACGCCCTGAGTCACGGCGTAAGCCGCCGCCGTGCCGACCCCCTGCCCCACGACGGCACAAGTCGCCATTACTCGCGTCGACGAGAAGGCGATGTGGCTCGCCGACATGTTTCGGCCCGCAAACATCAGATTGCCGACATCGCGAGAAACACAACATCGAAGCGGGATGTCGTAGAGGTAGGGGACCGGATGTTGCTCGCAAGGCGGTTCGTCTGGCAAATCGACTCCGCCCGGCGGGTGCAGGTCGAGCGACCAGCCCCCAAACGCAATCGCGTCGTCAAATGGGTGTGAGGTAAGAATGTCCTGTTGAGTGAGAACGTGCTGACCGATGAATCGTCGACTCTCTCGCTTTCCCGGCAAGAAGCCGAACCAATCGAGCGCCCAATGGTCCGCAGCGAACGGGTCAGCGCCAGGGTCCGAGTTGGGAGGTCCGTTTTTGACGTGGTCCCAGATGCCGAGCACAATCGCCAACAGCTCGTCGCGGATTTGCTCATTGTCCTTGATCGTGTCGAGTTGGCCGCCCCATTCGGCCCACCAATAACCGTACTCGTAGCTCGGTTCTTCTTCGCCCGGCGTGGCGTAGAGGCGGAGTCGCAGATCATCCTTGCTGAACTTCCTTGCCCAATCCGGCGCCACGAAAGGCATCGGCTGCTCGTGTTTGCGAGCTTGCATGAGAATTGTCGAACCCAGCCGACCATCGTCGGCTTGGCGCGGCGCCAGCGATTCCGAAAACTCAGCTTGGCCTTCGCGCCCTTCCATGAACGAGGCGCCCGCTTCGCAGCCCAATCGCCCGTCACCCGTACAGTCGACAAAGACCTCAGCGGTAATGAGAAATCGTTCTTCGCTGCTTTGACGCTCGGCGATCGCCCTAACGATTTGGTCACCGCTCATCTCAACGCCAGTGACCGTCGTGTTGAGCATCAGTTTCAAGTTGGGCTCGGCCATGCATTTTTCGTAGAGAATCAGATCGAACATCGAAGCGGACCGTTGCGGGTTCCTGACGCAGGCCTCCAGTCGCAGTTCCTCGATGACGCCGCCTTCGCGCGCCTCCGTCTCTAGCGGCTTGCCCCGACCGAAACTACCTGTCCCGTTGGCGCCGACGATGTGCATTCTGACTTCGCTCGAAGCGTTGCCTCCCAACACAGGACGGTCTTGGCAGAGGATCACGTCAGCCCCGCCACGCGCAGCGGCAATAGCGACTGGCACGCCTGCTGGGCCGCCGCCAACGACGAGCACGCTGCATTTGAGTTCGCGAGGGGTGACGAATGTTGACACAACGAATCCCAAGGGAGTGAAGTTGGGCGACGAGGCGCCGAGCAAGCAACTGATGCATTCAAGTCTAGCAGTGAAAAGGGACTCTTGAACGGAAACGGAAAGGCTCGCCTCCGGGGCGGGCCTCCATAGTAAGGGGCGACCACGCGTTTGGCCGAAGGCCTTTTTTCCACCGTAGCCTGGGGCAACGCCCCAGGAATAGAACCCGACCGCCAGTTTGGCCGACCGCCATATTCACCCGTCTCGGTGCTCGTTGATGCCAAACCAGAGCACGCCTCCGACGAAGGCCTTTTGGACCTGCAAGGTAGTAAGGGGCGACCCATGGAGGCAGTTCATCATGCGAGCGCGTAATCCTGAAAAGGCTCTTCAAATAGAAAAGCGAGATGGGAAATGGCAGTTGAACTAGGGAAAGCCGAAGCATCAGAAGTCGCGAAACTGAATACGCAATGTGCTCACACGAGTGCTCATTTGAGAATATCGGCCGTTTCGCTTGCCCTTGCGATGACCAGCAAACTCTTGTCAATGTATGCTTGGCCGTCGACTTTGTACGTGTCGAGTTCAAAATCGCCAGACAGTCGATAAACGTCCCAGCCTGTGTTTTTCTGATCGAGTTCGCCGAGGTGTTGGGCGGCATCCTCGTAGTTTTGAAACGCAACGCCGCCTGGGTAGAGGTTCAAAGGAAGCGGCCCCAGTTTCACAACATTTTGTCCCGCGCTGAGAACTTTTGCATAGTTCTCGTCGCCAATCGTATAGATGGGCAAGCGAACAGCATCGCGGCGCGTTGGCGTCGCGTATGAAGTAAACACAATGCCTCCGACCACGACAAAAACAACGAGTGAGCCTAACGTCAAGGCCGTCCATTTGGCAACTTTCCATTTAGACATGCGATGCTCCGTGTTTCACTATTTGCATGGGTACTCAATGCGCGGCGAGCTTAGCAGAGAGAGAATAGTTGATCCAGATGAGATTTGGGGGTAGGCCGGCGGGCCGGCGTTGAACGAGCGATCATCGAACAAGAACGCAGTTGAAGAAGAACTAACGCGCGTTGTGCGTTCAACGAGGAATTATACCAGTTGATGAAGATCCCGACGATGAACATGGATTCAACTCCGACGAACACCAGGACGATTACCCAGAAACGTAGTGGCGGCAACTTCTTGTTGGTTTCGTTGGCCATGGCGATATCCAAGCAAGCCGCCAGCAAGAAGTCAAGTTGAGGACCTGAAAAGGCAGTTGGAAGGCAACGAACGCGTGGACTCGGCCACTGAGGACCAACTCAAGCAGGTCGTGACCGATATTTAATGCTGGATTGAAGTCCCAGAGCGACTGTGCCAATCACTGGGCGGGGAGTTTGGCGAAGGAATCGTTGACTCTACAGTGGGGCGCCATCGTGACGCTCGCGGGCGTTGACATGTGTATTCGGATTCCTCCCTCATAACTTCGGAAATACAGAATTTCCATCACCAAGAACAGGACAGTTCTAACAGTCCGTGGTGGCCTACCATTTGACAGTAGAAATTGCGGGGGTGACAATGAGATTGAACCGTTTTGGTTCCTTGAGTTTTTGGTTCCCCGCCGCCGCACCGGTTGCCACCCGTGGCCCCTCTTGGTCTTCTTTGCGCGACCATAGCATACTGGCGGCCGCGAGAGAGTCGAGTGCAACAGACTCGCGATTTGAATGAGAGGATGCAGCATGTTTCAGTTCATCGCCGTAACACAGGCCAGCCGCCGCCGGTTGTCCATGCGTTGCTTGCCACACAGAGTCACTCAACTGGTCATAACGGCTGTTGTCGCATTTGTGGCACAAGCCATTTGTTCGCAACCCGTCTGCGCTAAGCCAGCTGATCGCCCCAACATCGTTTTGATCATGGCTGACGACCTGGGATTCTCGGACATCGGTTGTTACGGTTCCGAGATCGCGACACCGAACCTCGACGGGCTCGCCGCACGGGGGCTTCGCTTCACGCAGTTTTACAACACAGCGAAGTGTCACTCGTCACGAGTCTCCTTGCTCACTGGACTCTATTGCGATCAGGCGGGCGGAGCGAAACTGAGCCGGGGAGCGACAATCGCTGAAGTGCTTTCCGACTCGGGCTATTTCACGGCGATGGTCGGCAAGTGGCACCTGACGAAGCAGCCGACCGACTTCGGTTTCCAGCGTTACTGGGGCCACCTATCGGGCGCAACGAACTTCTTCACCGGCGACAATTCGTTTCGCTTGAACGGTGAAGTGTGGGAGGTTCCCAAGACACTCAATGGGCGGCCTTTCTATACGACTCATGCCATCGGCGACTTTGCCGTGCGTTTCCTGGACGAGGCGGTTGAAAGCGACAAACCGTTCTTGCTCTACACAGCTTTTAACGCCCCGCATTACCCGCTCCAAGCGCCTGAGAGAGCGGTTCGCAAGTACGAGGGTCGTTACGACGGAGGCTGGGATCAGCTTCGTATTGAGCGGCATCGCAAACAGCTCGGCTCGGGATTGCTTCCGAAGAAATGGAAGCTGAGCCCGCGCCCGGACCACGTTCCGGCCTGGGACGAGTTGGGCGACGAGGAGCAGCAGTGGGAGGCGGATCGCATGGAGGTTTTCGCCGCAATGGTTGAACTGCTGGACCATAACGTCGGCCGAATCGTGAACGCGCTCAAGGAAAAGGGCGTGTATGAGAACACGTTGATTCTGTTCTGTTCAGACAACGGAGCATGTCCATTCGAGCGTACTCGAGGCCGCTATAAGAAGCCTTGGGACCCGAGTTCCTATTGGACCTACGACGCCAGTTGGGCCCATGCCGGCAACACGCCTTTTCGGCTCTACAAACAGAACCAACATGAAGGCGGCATCTCTTCGCCGCTGGTTGTGCACTGGCCGGTCGGTCTGAAGACGAGCGCTGGCGGCACAACGGATCAGGCGGGCCACTTAGTCGATCTGATGGCCACATTCATCGACGTTGCCGGCGCGAAATATCCTGCGAACGTGGGCGAGCGAACGATCGACCCGCTGCAGGGCAGGTCGCTAACCCCAATCTTCGCTGGGCGCGCACGCGAGCCTCATGAGCAACTCTACTTTCACTTCGGTTCCGACCGGGCTCTCCGCGCAGGGCCGTGGAAAGTTGTCTCCGCCAAGCAAGGCAAGTGGGAGCTCTACAATCTGGATGATGATCGTACAGAACTAAACGACCTCGCCGCGAAGCATCCGGACCGAGTCCAAGCGATGTCTCAAGAGTGGTTTCGTTTGGCGACCGACGTCGACCGGCTCAGCGGGCGGCAAGTACAACCTGTGCGAGAGAATCTCTCGAAGCTAGGCTTTCGGAGAGACACAAGCGGCGGCAACGCTGAACAGCAGAAGAAGCGCAAGCGAATGAAGTAGGGAATGTTCGGACGCCGGAAGAACATAGATTGGTCAACGCCGTGCATTTCCACTTCATGACCTACAACATCCACAAAGGGATCGGCGGCGTCGACCGTCGCTACGATCCCAGCCGAATTGTGGAGGCGATTAGCCACTGCAAACCGGATGTTGTGTTTCTGCAAGAGGTCGATGACGGCGTGCCTCGATCGCGAAAACACCGCCAAGTCGATGTGCTCGCGGAAATGCTCGGTTTCCACCATTGTGCTTTTCAGCCCAATGTTCAATTGCGAACTGGGCAATACGGCAACGCGATCCTCAGTCGTTTTCCGCTGACTGACGTTCGGCATCTCGATGTCACGATTCCGCTCAAGAAATGCCGGCGAGTTCTTGCCGCACACTGTCGAGTTCAGACCGAAGAGCATTCGCGGACGGTCTTGCTAATGAACATGCATCTTGGGCTGGCTGCGTTTGAGCGGCGAATGCAGTTGCGGAAACTGATGCAGTGGGAGCTGTTTCAAAACACCCACCGCGACACCGCAGTTATTGCGGCCGGGGATTTCAACGACATTTGGGGCACCTTGGGGCAGAGAATCCTCGAGCCCGAGGGTTTTCAAGCTGCCAGCGGAAAGATCAACACATTCCCGGCGATCATGCCTGTCAGGCCGCTTGACCGAGTCTACTACCGTGGCCGTCTGGAAGTCGACCACGGCTACGCCTCGCGCACCGAGACCGCTCGCCAGGCTTCGGATCACTTGCCCCTGGTCACCGAGTTCAAACTGACCTGAAGAACTCTGCCGACGCGAGCCGCCTTTCACTCACTGCCTTTCTTCGCGTTGGAATCGTCGATGGGCTGGGTGGGATCCTCCCGAATCTCGATACCGCAAATCAGCGTTTGCCCTTTCTTGGGCGTGAACACAATGGCCATCTCTTTCGACGCCGCAATGCCTGAAATCTCCTGCACAACGTTGGTGCGGACCTGGCCCTTGGCTTCCGCCACGACATCAAAGTTCTCCAGTACCGTCTCGCCCTGAATCGCAACGTCGAAGACATTCGTGCCGGGCTCGACATCTTTGGGTTCGGCGAAGTGCAAACGCACTGTGAACTTCCGCGGTGGAGCGGTCGCGGCACTCTTGCCAACCGCCAACGGAATCTTCACAGACTGCACGCCTCGCATGCCGGTTGCGCTGACCCAGTTGAGCCCATCGCCTGTCAATTGGCGCGAGTGCAGTCGAAACCAAGTCGTCTTCGCGCTGGAAACTTTCAGGTTGATCTTTGGCGAGGGGCCGCCCGCTTTGGGGTAGTTCAGCCACAAGGTTTTGTCGTCGGTTCTGCGATCGCCCGGCGCGGCAAAGTTGATTCCCAAACGTTTCACCGGGCCGTCGCCTACTTTCGTCGCCCCGTAGCTCCAGAGGTCCGTCTCGGGAACATGAACCAGAGCCAGCGAGGTAAAGATCGAGAAGCTGCAAGAGCAGCCGTGGGCAAAGTTGGGCGCGTTGAGTACGCCGTTTGCAGGAATCAAGCTGTTACGGCAACCAGAGCGGAATCCCTCGAGCCGGGAAGTGCCGCCGTTATTCAAGTCCAGAAAACCAGCCGCTGCGGCTCGGAATGTCATCAAGTGTTCACTGGCGATCGCATAATTGCAGTGGTGGCCGACCTTAGTGAACTCCCAGGGAACTTGCTCATCCGTGATCGGGTTGGGCAACAGCCTCGGATCGCCGGTGCGCACGTCGTACGACTTGCCGGGACCTCGCTGGTCAAGGATCTGGCCTTTCCAAATAATGACCTTATCCCAGTAGTTCTCCGGATGACCCAGGAACCCTTTGCCCTCTGCTTCCTTGCTCCAAAGTTCGTCGCCATTCTCGCCCTGCCAAGCATCGATTCCTTGCTTGTTGGAGACCAGTAGTACGTCCTCTTCCACCGCGTATGCCAGCCAAGACGCAGAACGAGGCGTGGTTCGGCTCCAAAGTTCCTTGCCTGTCCTGGCGTCGAACGACTTGATATTCAAAATCGGCCCCGCCTTGGGAGCGCCTTTGACTCGATTCTTGCCAGCCCCAACATAAAGGCCTTCCAGCAGTCCCTCGTAGCAAAACACCTTGTCGTTCCCAATCGCAATCAAGGGGAAGCTCATCTCGGACGTCTTCGACCACAGCAGCTTGCCGGTGTTTCGATCCATGACGACGAGCTTCTTGGGATCAGACTTCCCGTCAACTTTTTGAAACACGGGCACGAACATGCGGTCGCCTACGATTCTTATTCGCCCCCAAGAGTCCTCTTTGTCTGCCAGGGTGAACTCGCGAGTCTGCTCGCCTGTTTCTGGATCGAGACGCAGGCATTTTTTGGCGAAAGTCAAATAGACGCCATCCTTAGCGACAACAAAGTGGTAGCCAGTCGGTCCCCAGTTCGAGCCTCGGCCCGGGCTGAGACCAAAGGGAATCTTGTTCTGCCAGAGTATGCGACCGGTGTAGACATCAACGGCCGTGAACTTGCCGGGCCCTTGGATGAACATTCGGCCTTCAATCACCGCCATGCTCGGGCCCCATTGATGGCGATCAAAGAATAGGCTCCCGTCAGAGGATGGGCCACCAAACCAAAGCACGCCCAACGGCGCCTTGACTCGTTTCTCTCGCGACATCAGCGTGTTGGCGGGGTCGCCAAATTCGTGAGTCCAGTCGGCGGCACCAGGTAGCGGACCAACGCGCGAGAGCGTGGACTCGCCACTCGCTCGTGTCAGCTTGGCGCCGACCAACGAGTTCGACTCGACTGCTTTAGCCAGAGATTCGTGTTCGGCTACCGTCGTCGTCAGAACGGCACTACCACCATACGGACGAAGGGAGTTAAACAGGCTTGCCACAGCCGCCGATTGACCTAGGGCTGCCGGCGCCTCGGAGACAACCAGGTTCGCCATAAAGGGCGGCAGGCTGACATTGCTGAGGTTGCCGACGCGAGCTGTGCAGCGCGAGCCGTATAGTCCCTTCTTGTCTAGACGAGACTGAAGCGACGCGACTTTGGCGGCATCGTCATCGAGTGCAATGACGTGCAAGTTCGATTGGCCAATAAGCTCCTCGATCAGTCGTCCGGAGCCGATGTTCAGGGCAACGCAGTAGCCACTTTTGGACTTAGACGACTTCATGATCTCGGCTGCCTTCGCAGTCCAATCATCGTTTGCGGCAACCGCCTCGCTCTTCGCTTCGACATGCAGCTGAGGCGTCGTCTTCTCCGCCGCGAAACAACGAATCTCGCCTCGCTCAGTCACAACAACCAGCTTGCCGTTGGCCGCCAATACGGATGTCGGCTTGGCGCCGACGTCAGCGGTCCAGGCGGACTTGGGCGTCTCGCCGTCGTTAGGCAACGAGATGGCCACGACCGAATTGTTGTTAGATACATAGAGCTGGTTTCCGGCAAGCGTGTGAACTTGGCCAACCAGCTTCTTGTCGAATTGCCACAAGCGATGCGGGGTCGAGGTCTTGGTAATCTTGCCGCGGCGATCTTTCTTCTCCACGGTATCTTGCTTGTTGAGGTCCAGAGCAACCGCCTTCTCGGCAATAACGCTGTAGGCCACGCCGTTTTGGATAACTGGCCGACGAGCGTTGGCGGAGAGAGTTCGATTGGCCTTGATGTCAACGATCTTTCCTCCGTGCAACAGCCACTTTTCCGATGCCACGACATGGTAGTCCGTCGATCCGCGAGCGCTGTAGCTGAGCCGTCGTTGGCGACCTGTTCGCAGGTCGACGCCGAACACGTTTGCTCGACCGCACGGCACAAACAGATTGTCCCCGGCACGCACGAGGTAACCCTGCGGGGCCACGTTGTTCAGGCTGATCGACGTGTGCTCCGGCGGCGTCGACTCGACCTGTTCGAGCTCTCCAGTGGAGACATTCAAGGTGTAGAGCATGGTCCCTTCAAAGGGCCAGACTCCCACGGTGAAATAGACTCGACCATTACTGAGCACGGGGCCGCCGCGCATTGGCCAAACGGAACAAAATCGTTCATTGCCAATCACGTTTCGTTCCGTCGGCGCTGCTTGGAACTTCCAGATAAGCTTGCCAGTCGCTGCGTCGAGGCAATGGAACGTACCGTCGTCGGCGCCGAAGAACAGTCTGCCTGCCGAAGCCACGGGAGCGAAACGAACCGGTCCGCCAGCGAAGAACCTCCACTTGCGTTTTCCCGTCGTAAGGTTGTATGCAGAGACTGAATCATTTTGGCCAGAGCTGAGAAACATCGCGTCGCCGACTATGATCGGTTCATAGGAAGCGTCGAACTGCAGGCGAACATCCTCGGGCCAAGCCGGCTTGAGCTTGGGCAGACGGAGCGTCCATTGCAGATGCAGATCAGCCGCAAGCTGCTCTCCTGTCGCGCCGCTTCGACCCGAGTCATGTCGCCATGTCGGCCAATCCTCGGCGCGGACCAACGGGCTTGCGGTGCACAGAATTGCGAGAACGATAGCGGAAGCAACTCGAGCTTTGAGCATGGGAGGGCTCTTCGCGGTAGGAAGTGGGTGTGCTGCTATAGCTGTTTCGCCAGCATACTGCCCCGTGGAACGTCGCCGAATCAGCCGTTTTACGTTGGGCACTATGGTAGCACGAATTCGCGAATCGAGCTGAGAAACAGCGACAAGTCGTGGAGCGAGTAGGAGCGCGAAGTGGGGGATCAGGAGACGGTATGCTGAAAACGAGGTGCTGAAAACGGGACGGGCCGACGCAGTGACAGGCTAATTCAGCGTGTATTTCTCGAAGGGCTGGGAGCATGGATTTCCACGCGTAAGATACATACAGCCCGCGGTTGGCTGGAGCACGATTGAGAAAACCGTGACCCAAAACCGTGCCCGGGGTGGCCGTTCGGGTGTCGGCAAATCGACCGCGGATGACCGTCGTGGTCGGCCAGTATTTGCTGGACATGCTTGAGGCTGAACGGCTTGTCACATTCGCCGAGCAACGATTCCAACTGGAAGTAGCGTGGGTGCGACTCGATGAGTTCCGGATAGTCGACGTTATTTTGTTTCAGCTCCGGCTGCAGACAGTGATTTGTGTGGCCCAAGTAGCTCAACCCTTGGCGAGCTTCCAGCGGGTGAACATCGTCAATCGTGATCTCCAGATCAGCCGGACCCTGCGGCGTCGAGAGCATGATGTTGGCGGGAATGGCGCGGTGAGCTCGACGAACAGAGCGGATAGCCTCGTCGAGCGACGTCGATTCGTAAATTCCACGAAGCGTGAAATAGTGGGGCACGCCGACTTCACGGGCCGCGGCCGGAAGCGTGTTCACGCAAGCTCCGATGCCGGCGTCGTTAAAACCCAAGTACGAGATCAGCCCCGCTTGCGTCGCGGTGATCAGAGCCGGTTTGCCGGTCGGGCGCCGAGTCAACACGACGGTGTACTCGTCGAGCAGAGGGTCGTTGTCCCAGTTTTGAGCAACGATAGCGTGGCCATCGACGGTTGCTTCCGCGGCAATCGACAGGGACGTGCAGCCAGCATCGCCGTCGGGCGTCAGTTGATTGCGAACTTGCAACAGCATCAGGGCCTCTAGCGAGACACCGGCCGCCTCGGCCACGCCTCTCATCTCCTCCATCAAATCAGCGCTGTACGATTCGGCGAATGCGATCGAGTCCGACGCAATCTTCATGGCTCGATCCGTTGAGATGGCGACGGTTTGCCGTACGCGGTCCAAAGCGATCTCACAGAACCCTCGCACTTCCTCGCGAGTCGCCTCGCCAATCTGGCGCCCCATCTCCGAAGGCGAACCTGAAACCGTCACTTCACGATAGCGAGTTGGCGTGGGCATGGGTCGGCTGTCTCAGCTTGGGTTCTCGCTAGTGTCCTGCGATTCGGCAATCCTGAGGGGATCGATTGTACGCGGATTGCAGGCCGATGTGTAACCGTTTTCAGTCTTCCGTTGAAGGCCGACGGGATTGAATGAGGAAAAGGCGCTGATCGTTCTTCTATTTCATAAGCTAGGCTTCATAAGGCTTGGGCCGAATGATTCGTTCGGCCAGTTACGATGCAGAAAAATCTTGGTGGAGCACGAAGTGGATCAGCGAAATCTCAGACTCACCGTCACGTCCATATCGATGGCGATCGTCTCACTCAGCGGTTGCACGGGCAATTCGCCCGAGTTCGCGGCGGTCAGCGGACAGGTTGACGCCGCGTCCCCCGGAACGAATATCCCCTTCAAAGACACAATGGATGATAACGAGCGGACAGTGCTGGAGGCGTGGACATTGGCCGTTGGCGAATCGAAACGGTTCGAAGTCGAATCCAGCTCGCCCATTCGCATCGGCTTTGAAGCGCAAGTTACGCGCGAGATGTTCGAGAAATACAAACCGACGGAACACCTAATTCGCATCGAACAGAGCAACGATGGAAACCACGTTCAATCTTTCGCGGGCGCTTCGACGATTTTCAGCCCCGTGGACGGGCGGGTTGAGTTTGACGTCAAAAACATCAGCAAAGACGACATTTCTCTGAAGGTCTTTACCGAGCCGGTTGATTGAGCCGTCATCACTTCGCTGTTCCGCCCTTGGGCGCGGCGTGCTTCACGCTGTCGACTCCGGCGAACATGATGTGGCGAATCTCGGTTTGGTCGAGCACGGTATGAAAGACGGCGACGTCATCCCAAACGCCATTGCCGATTGTGTTTCCGCCCTGACCGCCGCCCAAATAGAATTGCTCGCCAGGCGGAGTCCAGCGAGCTGACTTCCAGGCGCTCGCATCGCTCAGCTGACCATTAACGTAGAGCTTGAAAGCCTGGTTGGTCTTATTGCCGCGGTCCCATGTAACGGCCAGATGGTGCCATTCGTTGACGTCGCCAGTTCGATGGAATTGGTGTGCTACGGTGGCCCCTTCCGGATTGATGCGAAACTTGGCTTGCCCCGTCCTGTAGATCCAAAACTCCCAGGCGTTTCGGTTCGCCGAGTTGTCCAGGATCGTCTGATAGTCATACCAGGCGCGCGCGTAATACCAGAGACATATACTCCCGGTTGATGGCAGTTGGTGCTGGACGGTTGGGATACGGTCTTTCGCTTGAAGGTCAAATCCTCGACCAAATACCGCGGGCCGAAAGCGTGGCGGGCCAAGGTTCGCTTGGGGATCGTCGCCAACCGCGAACGACGCTCTGCGATGATGAGGGGACGCGTCTTCCAGTTCGCCGTCAAGCTTCAAGTGGACGTCCAGGAACGGAAGCAAGTCTCGCGACAACATAGCCGCGCGGATCAACTCGGGGCGGTTGGTGGTAATGGAATCAACACCCAAAGCTCGCAAGCGATTGGCGACGAACGGGTCATCGACTGTCCAACAATGGACCTCCATTCCCGCGTCTCGAAGCCGCTTCACGAAGGGCGCCGTAAGCACGTCTGGGTCGAACTGAGAATCAAGACCATCCGCCTTGATGCGATTCAACGTTGCGAGCACCGATTCAATGCCCGGCTCCCAGGCGCCTCGGTTTCGGCTGGCGGCGTTTCGCTTGTACCCCGCCAACCAATAAGCCTTGATGTGAGGCAGTTGTGTCTTGGACGCCTTGATGACCTCCGGCTGAAACGCAATCACCGCGATTTGGCTCGGCGAGAGTTTTGTGTTGGCGAGTTCTTTGCGGAGAACGGGCACGATCTCAGGGCCGCATTTGATCTCGATAAAAATGCGCTTGCCCATCGGGACCGTTGCGAGCACTTGTTGAAGGGTGGGAATCTTCTCGCCCGCGAAAGCAGCCTGCTTCCAACGTCCCACATCAAGTTGGCTCAGTTCGGCAAACGTCGAATCAGCCACCTTCAGGTTCGCGCCTGCCGTGCGTTTTGTATTCGCGTCGTGAATGCAGACGATCTGGCCGTCTCTGGTGAGATGAAAATCTCCTTCGATGACATCCGCGCCTTCGCGCCAGGCTTGGCGGAAGGCCGCAATCGTGTTTTCCGGCGCTGCCTGCGAAGCGCCGCGGTGGGCCACAATTAACTGAGCCCGGATGATCGAACGGGACGCGGCCAACATCATCAAACTGCAGATGAAGGGCAGCATCCATGACGCTGGTCGTGACGGCAAGTCTCTTCGCATTGGTCTTTGTCTCAAGCTACATCATGAAGTCAACGTGAGGTTCGTCTGCTAGTGTATGCGAACCCGACATGCCGAGGCCAAGGTCAGGGCAAACTATTTCACCCCCAGATCGCAAATGGTCGCATCGTGCTGCCGTTTCTGGTTATGGCCGCCGTTTCTGGTTATGATGGCGTGCTTACTCTTCCTTAGTGTCGCCTGCGGGCGCCACTTTGCGGCCCGGGTGGCTAGCCGCGCGCCACCATTCTGAACCGCCAGCCTGACATACGTCTCTACGCATCGCCCAATGGCGATCGCCAACGCAAACCCGGAGAAGCATACGATGACCGACCTACTGAAGAGAGCCCGGCTAGCCGTTTTGGTCTGTGCGATCCCTCTCGTGTCTTGCTTCTCAGTGTTTGCTCAGAATGATGCGTCTGCTCAGAATGATGCAGCTCCTCAGGATGCTCCCGCGGCCAAGACGAGTTTCAGCGTCGTGCTTCTTCCGGACACCCAGAATTACTCGGAAAAATATCCGAACACCTATGTGGCCCAGACGCTTTGGATTCGCAAACGTCAACAGGAAGACAACATCAAGTTTGCCATCCACTTAGGTGACATCGTGCAGACTTCGACGAAGGGTCCAGAATGGGAGAACGCTGATCGAGCGATGCGCCTGCTCGATGGCGTCGTGCCTTACAGCGTGGCGCCGGGCAACCATGACATGCAAGTCAGGACGCGCGATTCGACGTTGTACAACAAGTACTTTTCCGCCGACCGATTCGCCGAACGAAAATGGTACGGCGGCCACATGGGAAAGACCAACGATAATAATTACTGTTTCTTCGAAGGCGGCGGGATGAAGTTCATGGTGTTGAACCTCGAGTTCGCGCCGCGTGATGAAACGCTTGAGTGGGCGGCGGGCGTGGCAAAGCGTTTTCCGCAACACCGTGTGATCGTCGCAACACATTGCTACATGCGACCAGGCGGCCGAGACACGTCGTGCGCAAAGTCATACAAGATTGCCGGAAACAGCGGCGAGCAGATGTGGCAAAAATTCATTCGCAAACAGCCCAACATTTTTCTCGTCGTTAGCGGGCATGTGTTGGGCGTCGGATTCCAGACCAGCACGAATGACGCTGGCGGAAAAGTCCTGGAGATGCTCACGGACTACCAAGGGCTGCCGAACGGCGGCGATGGTTGGCTCCGCACGCTGGAGTTCTTGCCCAGCGAAAACAAAATTCACGTTAAGACCTACTCGCCCTTGCTAGACAAGCACAACAAGAGCGAGAAGGAGACTTTCTCGATCGACTACGAAATGACCATCGCTAAAAGCAAAGCCGGTTAGCAGGTCGACTCGCGAGATTTTGGAGACGCCGTTCAGGAGACGCACTTCTCAGGCGAACTCTCATCGAACACTTGTTCTACGCCGTCGGCTTTGGCGATGATGACAATCCCTCCATCGCTGACGGTAAACCCGCGGGCGCGATCGAGTTCAAGATCGTATCCGATTTCGACGCGAGGCGGAATCTTGACGTGCTTGTCGATGATGGCTCGGCGGATTCGCGCGTGTCGGCCGACGTCAACGCCTTCGAACAGAATTGAATCTTCGATATTGGCGTAGCTGTTCACTCGAACACGAGGGCTGAGCACGCTTCGTCGGACCTGACCGCCGGAAACGATGGTGCCGGGACAGACGATACTGTCTTGTGCATAACCAATGCGTTTCTCATCATTATCGCTGCTGCCAAACACAAATTTCGGCGGCGGAAGAATCGGCTGAAAGGTGCGAATCGGCCAGCGTTCGTCGTACATGTTCAACAGCGGATCGATTTGGATCAGATCCATGTTCGCTTCATAATAGGCGTCGAGCGTCCCAACATCGCGCCAGTAGGCGTCTCGTTTTCGGTTCTCGTCCCGAAAGGGAAACGCAAATACTCGGTGGGTGTTGATGATCGATGGGATAATATCGCGGCCAAAATCGTGCGAGCTCTTCAGGTCCGTCGCGTCGCGGCAGAGTTGTTCGAACAAGAACCTCGCTGTGAAAACATAAATGCCCATTGAGGCCAGGCAGAGATCGCTTTGGCCCGGAATCGTCTTGGGGTGATCGGGTTTTTCTTCAAAACCGTTTATCCGCTCCTGTTCGCCGACCTGCATGACTCCGAACGAGCGGGCGGCGGCCGGCGCCACAGGCAGGGCGCCTATCGTTAAGTCGGCATT
The DNA here is from genome assembly GCA_964635375.1 of uncultured Pirellulaceae bacterium. Classification (GTDB taxonomy): domain Bacteria; phylum Planctomycetota; class Planctomycetia; order Pirellulales; family Pirellulaceae; genus CAZMNY01. The sequence goes on from CAZWOU010000005.1 coordinate 16,525, forward strand.
CGTTTCGATGTGCCGCTCGACCATCTTCTGATAGTCCATCTTGTAGATGTGGTCGCCGGCAAGGATCACGACGTACTCGGGACGTTCCTTCTCCATCGTGTAGATGTTCTGATAGACGGCGTCGGCCGTCCCTTGGTACCAATGCTCGTCAATCCGTTGTTGCGGCGGCACGACGTCGATGAACTCATCTAATTCCCGGCAGAAGAAATGGCGCCACCCATGGTTAATGTGCCGATCCAAACTCATCGCTTTGTACTGGGTTAGCAACAACATCTTGCGAATGCCGCTGTTTAGGCAGTTGGAAAGCGAGAAGTCGACGATGCGATACCCACCGCCGAAAGGCACGGCCGGCTTGGCGCGATCGCGTGTCAGCGGTTCCAGCCTGGACCCTTTCCCGCCAGCCAAGATCACTGCGATTGTGTTTCTCATCGTTGCGCGTCCTTTTTGAATTCCGTCGCTGGCTTCACATGCGTTCGGCGATCGCCTGGTCCACATCTTGGAGGAGCCAAATCGCAGCTTGCCGCGACTCCAACATCTTATCGGTTCGCAAGGGTTCGCTAAATAGGAGAAGTTACCCAACGCCTCATCCACAGCTCTAGAACGAGCAATGCCCATAATCGATACGCGTGGTCAAACCGCCCAGACTGATGGTCGTCGATTAATCGCTCAATCTCGCGCATCTGAAACCACCCGCGTTGCCGGGCGGTATCGTCGAGCAATATGTCGCGAACCATATCTTTCAGTTCATTGCGAAACCAATGGTCAATCGGGACGCCGAACCCCATTTTGGGCCGATTCCAGATCTCGTTGGGCAGCAAATCGCCAAAGGCGTCTTGAAGCAGCCGCTTGCCACGGCCGCGGCGATACTTCAAGGAGACGGGAAGAGAAGCGGCGAATTCGACGAGCCGGTAGTCGAGAAACGGCTGGCGAACCTCAAGACTGTTCGCCATAGAAGCGATGTCGACTTTTGTCATCAGGTCGCAAGGCAAGTAGGTGTGCAAGTCGGTCAACGACGCGCGAGTGAGGTCGTCGCGCCCCTGCGTTTGAGCACGAGCTTGATTGAGAAAATCGAGCGGGTCGGAATTTGGCAGCTGCTCAACAAACTCGTCCGAGTAGACTGCGGCGCGGCGCGATTCATTGAAAATGCTGATCCAGTCGAGATAGCGTCGGGAAGGCGACATTCGCATCCCCTGGCTGAACCGCTGTAGTTTCCGAACCAAAGATCGTTTTCGCGTGCTCGCCGGGATCGCATCCCAAAGCCGCGACGACATGAGCCAGGTAAACGGCGGGACTCGACGGCACCAGCGATCAAGATCGACGGCTCGGTATCGCGGGTAGCCGACAAACAACTCGTCGCCTCCGTCGCCCGACAACGATACGGTCACTTGCCGCCGAGCCCATTGGGACACAAACCAAGTTGGAATGGCCGAGCTGTCTGCAAACGGTTCGTCGTAATGCTCGATCAGGTTGGGGAGAACCTCGATCGCGTTTGGCGTAACTTGATAGGCGTGATGGTCGGTGCCAAGAGCATCTGCCACCTGCTGTGCGTACTTGGATTCGTCGTATTCCGGCTGGGCGAAACCGATGCTGAAAGTCTTGACCGTCTCTGTTGAGATTTCTTGCATGAGCGCGACAATCAGCGACGAATCGACGCCGCCCGACAAAAACGCGCCCAACGGCACATCAGCTTGCATCCTCATCTCAACCGCAGAACGCATCAATTCGCGGAGCCGTTCCGCAGCTTCATCCTGGCTGATCGCGATCTCTTTCCGATAGTTCGGAGTCCAATACGACTTGATGTCCAGCTTGCCGCCTTGATAGACGGCGTAACGGCCTGGCGCTAGTTTGTTGATGCCGCGATAGATTGAATTGGGGTGGGGCACGTACTGAAAAGTGAGAAACTCATCGATCGCGCTGGCGTCAACATCGCGAGGTACGTTCGGCGCCTCCAACAGGCTCTTCAACTCACTGGCGAACAGCAAGCGATTAGATTCAAGCCGATAGACAAGTGGTTTCTGCCCCAGCCGATCACGACCGAGCACCAGGCGGCGGTGCTTGATATCCCAGATTGCGATCGCAAACATGCCGTTCAGAGCCGAGAAGCAGCTGGGGCCTTCGTCTTCGTAAAGGTGTACGATCGTCTCGCTGTCGCATTCTGTCTTGAAGGTGTGCCCAGCTCCCTCCAATCGGCGCCGAATGGTCTTGTAGTTGTAGATCTCGCCGTTGAAAACAGCCCAGACGCTTCCATCCTCATTGCTAATCGGCTGACGACCGCCCTCCAAGTCGATAATCGAAAGGCGGCGGAATCCCAGGGCGACGCCGGGTGTGGAATCGAAAGGGGGTTGGTGATGTTGAGCGCACGTCATCCTGCCGACGTCATCGGGACCCCGATGATGAAGTGCATTGGTCATGCGCAGCAGCGTTGATTCGTCGATGGCGACATCGGGGTCAGTCCAAACCGCGCCAGTGATTCCGCACATAATGATCGATCTCGACGTGTGACCTTTGAATGACGCCTTACGATACTAGCTCACGATACATATCGGCGTAGCCCTCCACCATCTTCTCAATCGTGAAGTCGGTGGTCATCCGCGTACGCGCTGCGGCTGCGACGCGTTGCGCTAGCTGGGGCTCTTCGAAAATAGTGTTGGCCTTGCGAGCGTACCCGGCCGCATCGCCCACTTCGACCAACCAACCCGTTTCATCGTGCGTGATCAGGTCCCGATTGCCGGCAATATCGGAAACGACGGCGGGCGTTCCGCTGCACATCGCCTCCATCAGTGCATTGGATTGACCTTCATATCCGCTTCCCAGCCAGAAGCAATCGAATGCCGGGATCAACTTCGCCGCGTCCGCCCGTGCGCCAAGAAAATGAACGAACTTGGCGACGCCGACTTGCGCGGCGTACTCATGCATGCGGTCTCTCTCGGGGCCGTCGCCAGCGATTACTAAGTGCGATTCTCCTGCTCGACCCGCACGTAGCAGTTCAGCAGCCCAGATCAGATCCTTGTAGCGCTTTTGCGGCCACAGGCGACCCACTGCACCGATCAATTTGACGTCGCTCGCGATACCCAAGTCGCTGCACAACGCGTCGCGGCCAATTCCACCTTGTACGCAAGCAGGGTCGATCCCATTGGGAATCACAACAAACTTTTCCCGAGCGATTCCATGTTTGCCGTAAAACTCAACCACGCCGTTGCTGTTCGTGGCGATGTGGCTGGTCCGTCTGGCAAGTTTGCGATCGATCCAGAACTCATAGGAACGCTTCCAGGAGTCGACACACCGTTCGCCGGCGATAACGAACGGGACTCGCTCGCAAAACGCAGCGTGCCGACCATAGCAATTCGCGGCGAAGATCCAAGTATGCACTATTTGCGGCTTGAGGCGTCGGATTAGCTTGCGAGTTCGCCACCAGGCGCCGGGATCGAGCTTGCGGCGTTTGCCAATCAATTCGACTGGAATCTCAGCGGCGCGCAGCACCGACTCAAGGGGGCCGGTTCGAGTGAGCACCGCGACGTGCACGTCAAACTCGTCACGCGGCAGTTGCGAGGCAAGCATTGAAAGCTGCTTCTCGGCGCCGCCTTGATCCAAGGTTGGGATAATCTGGAGGACGCGAGTTCTTGCGCTGATGGTAGTGCCTTCTTCGTGTTGGTCTCGGCCTGGACGAATTCGCTTTAGCCTACAAGGTCATGTGCTCGCGACGCGGTGCTTGCGCCGCACCGTTCGCGCCGCGCGGGGGCCCTCAACCAGGGACTCCATCAATTGTAAGTGCGACTTGGCGGCCTGGGTGATCGTGTAGCGGTTTTCAATGGTATGCCGAGCCGCGGCGCCCAACCGGGCTGCAAGCCCCGGGCGTTGCATGAGAAACGTGACCGCGGCGGTTAGCGCAGCCACGCTCCCTGACGGAATCAGCCACCCGTTGGCGTCGTGCTGCACGAGTTGCCTGTTTCCGGGTATGTCGGCGGCAATCACGGGCAACCCATGCGACATCGCCTGCAACATCACGTGGCTCATGCTCGTTTGATTCGCTGGCGAGAGGAATACATCGGCCGCTTGCAAGACGTCCGAAACATCATCGAAACAACCTGGCATCATCACGTTGTGGTGCAATCCTAGATCGACGATTTCATGATAGAGAGCCTCGCGCTGAGGCCCGTCGCCGATAAACCAGAGGCGCGCGTTCGGGTTCGCTTCGACCACTTGGCGGAAAGCGCGGACCGTGTCCAACAGGCGGCGCGAGGCATGTAGGGAACCGACGCAGACGGCGAGCGGAGCGTCGGGGTGCATGGCCAGATCCCGATTTGCCGATCCCAGTGCCAAGCGAGCGTTCTTTCTCGACTTGACGCTTCGCGTTTCGGCCAACTCCACCCCGTTGGGAATCGCGATGATTCTCTCGCTGGCGAATCCGGCTCGAGACGCCTCCAGAACAACCTCCGGCGTAGGCGCGATAATGGCCGCCGCAGATTGAATCGCGCGCAGCATGCGGCGGCCGAACCTCACTTGTTCGAGCCAAGCGCAATCGCCCGTTTCACCACCGCCCTCGTTCCGCACAATCACCGGAATCGAATCGTCATTGAGCGCCGTAATCGACGCGAATGCATCGTGCCGCAGACGCGAGACGCAAACAGCGTCGTACTCGTCGCGGTGTCGACGCAACCAGCGAGATAACGCATGCATGTAGCGGACCGTACCCCACCCCGGAGACTTTGGACTCGGCAACCGCACAACGGGCGTCTCACGGCACACTATTCGAGTCGGCCAATCGGCGTGCCACTGGGCAGTCACAATCGTCGGGCTCGCGCCCAGACGCTGGAATTCCACCGCGAGATTCAACATCATCGTTTCGGCGCCACCGACCAACGGCCAGAAGCGACGCGTGATCAGTGCAACGCGCAAGCTTGATTCATCCCCTGCTATGTTGGCGGAGGTCTTCTTCTTCCAGGTAGGCGACGTACGGCAGATTGCGATACTCGTCCATATAGTCCAGGCCATACCCGACGACGAACTTATCAGGGATCTCAAAGCCAGCGTAGTCCGGCTCCAACGTCACCTCTTGCCGTCCCGTCTTGCGTAGCAGGACTGCCGTTTGAATCGATGTTGGCCCCAGCGATTCCATCAAACGGATCACTTCCACCAGCGTATTGCCCGTGTCAAAGATGTCGTCGACGAGCAACACGTCGCGGCCGTGGATATCGGGCATCAGATCCGAATTGATGATCAATTCACCACGTTTCGTACCTTGGTAGCTGCTTGTCTGAACCACCCCAACTCGTAGCGGCATTTCGAGCTGCCGGATCAAGTCGGCCAACACGACGACACTGCCCGTCATCACGCCGATGATCGTTAAAGGGGCGCCGGCAAACCGCCGGTTCACCTCGGCCGCCATTCTCGATACGCCTTCCTCAAGTCGCTCCTGGCTGAGAAGAGTCTTCACAAACGCAGCTCCGCGGTAACATCATTAGTAGGCCAAACAACAGACGATCGATATCTGCCAAGAAAATCGATGTCTGCCTAAGAACGAATTCCAAATGATCGCACAACCGACTCGCCGAAGTCACTCGGGTCATCTCGCGTCCATTCTAAGCAACGCCTAGCATTCTACGAGGCCTTACCGTCTGAATGAACCCAGCCAATCGAGGCAATCACGAGGTTTTCGCAGATCATACCGGGCGAGATTGCCGCATTCGCGGCGACAGAACGCCGAAGCTGGTTGCCGGCGGCGGAAGGGTTGGCGCCGACAGCGGCCCAAAGCCAGGAGAGAAAGAGAGTCCCCGCCGCCGCTCTGGCTGCGAGTCTGGCGATGGCGACAAGCCTCGCGATGAGACTTGGCGCCGGCCGGTCGACTTCCACTGCGGTTTGTCGGCGCGTTCCCTATCTATTCTCGACGAAGATAGTAGGGGTATCCGTTTTCGCTGGCGTGTGGCGAGTTGCCAGTGCCGCCCGGCATGAGCGAATTGGGATCGACGGCGCCGCGAGGAAAAGCGTTCATGTTCAAGCGACTGTCCTCGTTGCGAAGATAGAAAACTCGGCGCGTAAAGTGGTGGGTTGTGTCCGTGGGCGCGTCGACGGTCAGTTTTGAATAGCCGACAACCGTCAATCTTGAATCGTCGAGTTTCAGAGCGCCCCGTCGACTGCGGGCGTTGCGAACCGTGGCGACGCGAACAAAGTCGAGCGCCGAAATATCCTGCGTCCAAATGATGCTCGACTCATATGCGAGCGGATCGCGAGAGTCCCATTGATTCATGTTTCGATCGTTAATCAGCCTGGCGACTTCCTGCCGCCCGTCACCGTAATTAACAGTTCGCGTGTCGATCATCGCTTGCTCTCCCTAGGCATCTCTCGGTTCCAGACAATAGACGCCATGTCCCAGGTAATAGTTCCCCTGTGTCTCATCGCACGAAACGCGCCGAATCACAAATTTGTGTTCACCTTTGCCGCAAGCAATTTGGCGGCAACGACTTCCGTCACTCATTTCGCCCAACTGCCCACTGCCCTGATTGTCTCAAAAACAGACACTCGTCTCAAAAACAGACACTCGTTGGCGGAATTGAACAATCTTGCAACGGACCGGCTTATCCCCAGGTTCGACTGCCCAAATCATTGCCACCTATCCAACACCAGTCTCGGCTGAAAGGTAGCGATAATTTTTTCTTCCCGTCAAACCTACTACGCTATTCGTCCATAACCCGTTCATCTTGACTTCGGCCCACGACGGGTTTTCAGCTTGGACTGCCCACTCAAGTACTGGCCTGGGCTGGAAATGCACTGGCCGAAGGCCATATTCAACCGTGGCCTGGCGAACGCTCCAGGAACGACATCGCAACCGTGTTGTCCGAAGGCCATATTCACCGTAGCCGGTCGCGTGAAGAGGACCGCCCGCCGAATTGGGGCGAGGAAATGGCGGCCGGGAAGGGACAGTGCAATACACCGTCCCGTCCCGCCTGCCGTGAGACACGGTTAGCCAACGCTTAGTCTTGGTCGCGTGCCCAAGGCAACGCCCGCCAATTCTGATCGCGCAGAGCCACACGGACTCCGCTCCCCCGCAGCCCGACTCCGCGCTTTCAGTTCTGCAACGCCGATGCATGCGGCCCCGGCGTGAAGCAGCGTACACGCGAGCCCGCATGCTCGGTCGTTGCGGTCGAGCCAATGACTTGTGACTCACCTACCTAATCACCAAACGGCTTTGGTCCCCATCAGCGTAAGTCGATTTCCCCAACCACCTGACCGCCGGGGGTCTGGACCGCCAGGCGTTGGTTTTTTCGTCCCAGGAGGCGGTGCTTGCTTGCCCCCAGTCGTCCACTCGCGGACAATGCCATGGACGGGCGAGCTGTCGCCTGATGTCACTTGGCCAACAAAAAAGGGACCGGATCGTGGCCGCCGAGCTCCAGGAAGTGCTGTTTCTCGATCAGCCAGAGCCTTGCCCTTACCTCTCGGGGAAAGTGGCTCGACTCCCCTTGCGGCAGCCTTTGAGCCCACTGAGCGGGCCCGAACTGGACACGAGATTGGCGGGAGGCGACCGCCGCTGTGGGACGCTGCTCTATCGCACCCGTTGCTCCGGTTGTCGCGATTGCGAGCCGATTCGAATTCGCGTTGACCAATTCCGGCCAAGTGCAACACAACGCCGCGTCTATCGAAATGGCGAGCGATCCATTGTGACTTCGATCGGTTCTCCTGTCGCTGACGCCAGCCGCGTCGCCCTCTACAACAAGCATCGCCACCTGCGAGGGCTTGATGATGCTTCCGCAAAAATCACCCTCAGAGGCTATCAAGACTTTTTGATCGAATCTTGCTGCGAGACGCTAGAAATCTGCTATCGCGTCGATGATGAGATAGCAGCCGTGGCAATTGCCGATCGTGGCGAGCAAGCGTTGTCGGCCGTCTATTGCTTCTTCGATCCACGCTATTCGAAACAGAGTTTGGGCGTTTATTCCGTTCTCAAGCAGGTTGAGTTGGCCGCGAGTTGGTCCCTTGAATTCGTCTACTTGGGACTTTATGTCGCGGACTCAAGCCACATGAACTACAAGGCCGCGTTCCGCCCGCATGAGCGTCTAATTGACGGTCGCTGGCAAGAATTTGGCGGGCGTTGAGGAGAGTGGCGAAGTTGGGTCGACGGGATTCTGGTTGAACCGGCAGGGTGGATTGGACGTAGTCAAGGTTCGTAGCGGCGAGCCATCGGCAAAGATACTGATAATCTCGCCTTGCTGGTACTTGCCGCTTCTTGTATTTGTACGCGGCCTTTCGTGCGCCCCAAGGGCTGCGATTGGCCATGAAACGCTTCAAGCCGAGGAACGTTCAGCGAGTGTCGACGACGCGGGGGCCGGAAATGCCGCTGCTGAGCGTCTAGCCTGGACGGCCCGAAGTGGAAAGCAGTCCTGCGGTTGCCAAGGCCGTAAGACCTGATTGAAGCGGATGCAACGATTGAGCTAACAATTGTCCGTGAAAGGATTCCGGATATGAGACGCAGGTGCATGGATTGCCCAGCGGATGGAACAGGACTGGCAAGCAGACTCGCCCCCAAGAAATTGCTGCTCGGGCTAGTTGTGCTCGTTCCACTAGCAATCGCCCCGCCGGTTCTCGCCCAACGGGGGGCGCCGCCGCAACCGGCCGGTCAAGACGAACGTACATTTCGACAACGCGTCGCCGAGACAGGCGGCCCGATCTACCGACCCGTGACTGCGCAACCGTTAGTCGTGGACGTGCTGATTAGGGGAAATGAGACCATTCGCGAGCACGAGATCTTCCAACATCTTCGTACTCGTCGCGATCGCGAATTCGATCCCGAGCTGATTCAGGCGGACGTTCGTCGCTTGGCCGGCACCGGGAAATTCGCCGACGTCGATACGTTCACCGAGAAGACTGCTCGCGGCGTGATCGTCACCTTTCAATTGCGCGAACGATCCTCGGTCCGTTACGTGAGATTCCACGGAAACCGAGGGATTGGCGACCAACGGCTTGTCACCGCGTGCGGGATCAAGATAGGAGATCCGGTCAACCGATTCGCCGTCAGTGAAGGCAGGCGAAAGACAGCCGAATTCTACCGCGGCAAGGGATTCTCCAAAGTGCAGGTGCAAGTCCTGGAAGGGAACCAGAAGACCGATCGAGGCGTGGTGTTCATCGTTCAGGAGGGCCCGGTTGAGCGAGTTTCAAGCGTTCGTTTCGTCGGCAACACGATTGCCAGCGACGCCCGCTTGCGAACTCAGATTCAATCCAAGCCCGGCGTGTTGTGGTACCTGTTCAGCGGCAAGGTGGATCGCAACAAGATCGATGAGGATGTGGAACGGCTGACGGCCTACTATCGAAATCTGGGCTACTTCAACGCTCGCGTGGGACGCGACTTGGACTTCGACTCGTCCGGCAAGTGGTTAGCACTGACATTCGTCATCGATGAAGGGCCGCGGTACCGCGTTCGCAGCATCAGCGTGGCCGGCAACGAAAAATTCACAGCGGAACAGTTGTTGACGCAAGTGAGTCTGGCGCAGGGCGAGTTCTTCAATCTTCCCAAAATGCAAGCGGACGTGAATGCCCTCCGCGAATTGTACGGCAGCCAAGGCCATATCTTCGCCGAGATCAAGGCGGACCCCCGCTTTCTCGAGGAGCCCGGCCTGTTGGACCTGACCTACGAGGTCGAAGAGGGGCAGCAGTTTCGCGTAGGTCAGATCAACGTCCACATCGAGGGAGAGAACCCACACACGCGGCAGAACGTTGTGCTCAATCGAATCTCACTCAGACCCGGCGATATCGTCGACATTCGAGAAGTTCGCGCCAGCGAGCGGCGACTGCGCTATTCCCAACTGTTCCGCAACAACCCGGCCCAAGGCGTCATGCCTCGAATTGTGATGCGCCCGCCGGAGATTGAGGAACTAGAAGCGATGGCGAGTCGTGGCGAAGGCAGCACCTATCGAGGACAAAACCCTGTCGACAACCAGCCTCCGCGAAGTCCGCCGCAATCGGAACCATCGCGGTACAAGCGGTAGCCGTTCAACGGACGAGCAACCACGACATCGTAATCAAGCACAGAATTCGCCGTAGGCTATACAAATAGGACAGCGCATGATGACTCGCGCCCGCCTGAACTTAGGATTGCTCTGTACCGCATTGATTGCGGCGTCGAGCGGCTGCAACCAGTTTGGCACCCGCAGTTCCGCTTGGCCGCCTCATGAGGTCTCCTCGCTCGACTCAAAAGCGGATTGGTTCGACCGCTACGCGCAGCAGGAACAGGGCCGCTACGCGGAGGGCAGTGCGACGAGCTCGCAGCCCGCCCAACGCCGGAGCAGCGTCGACTTAGGAGTTCAAACGGCAGCCTATTCTGACTCCAACACGATCGCCTACAGTTTAAGCGAAGCGCCGGCAGACAAGCCCAGCGAGCGTCATATTCGCGGGCAATCGCCCGGAGCGAACTGGCCGAACAACGGCGCTCCGGGCTCGGCCAACGAACACTACCGACACGGCATGCCCCCTTCGGGCGCTAGGGTTGCCCAGGCGGGAGTCGCCCCGCTGGCAAACCCACCTGCAGGAAATATTGGCCCAGGCGCTGGGTTCGGGCCATCGGGAGACATCTTCTACCCCAGTCCCTATGACCAGAGCGCTACGATTCCCTTCGACGTGATGCTCGAAGAAGAACGCACAGGGCGATTCATTTTTGGTGTGGGCGTCAACTCAGACGCCGGTGTGACGGGCCAAGTCGTGATTGACGAACAGAATTTCGACTGGCGCGCAGTGCCGCATAGTTGGAACGATGTTTGGGACGGTAACGCGTTCCGCGGCGGAGGGCAGAGATTTCGAGTGGAAGCCATGCCGGGCGACCAAGTGCAACGTTATTTGGTCAGCTTCACTGAGCCGTACTTGATGGACACCCAAGTCAGCATGGGGCTCAGCGGCTCCTACTATGATCGCGCGTTCTTCGATTGGAGCGAGCAGAGAGTGGGAGGCCGAGCTTCGCTGGGTTATCGTCTTGGGCCCGACTTGTCCGTGTCAGCCGCCTTTCGCGGAGAACGCATCAAAGTCTTCAATCCCCGCGTTCCTGGCGTGCCCGAACTGGATGAAGTGGTCGGCGACAACGATCTGTACGGCTTCCAAGGCCGGATCGCGCACGACACGCGGGACGTTCCCTTCGCGCCCACCGAAGGCCACCTGATGGAACTGAGTTTCGAACAGGTCGTCGGCACATTTGACTACGCTCGATTCGAGGCGGATTATCGACAACACTTCTTGCTGTTCGAGCGTCCCGACACATCGGGTCGCCACACGCTATCGTATCTATTCCGGGTTGGCATCACTGGATCGCAAACGCCCGTCTTTGAAAACTACTACGCGGGTGGTTTCTCAACACTCCGCGGATTCGACTTCCGAGGCGCCTCGCCGATGAGCGGCGGAGTGATCGTCGGCGGCGAATTTCGCTTCCTCGGCTCGGTGGAGTATATGATGCCGCTGACCGCGGACGACATGATTAAGGGTGTTGTCTTTTGTGATTTCGGCACCGTTGAGGAATCCGTCGAGATCAATAGCGATGACTACCGAGTGGCGGTTGGCGCCGGTCTGCGAATCTCCATCCCAGCCCTGGGTCCCGCCCCGCTCGCACTCGACTTTGCCTTCCCCGTAGCCAAAGAAGATACGGACGACGTTCAGAACTTCAGCTTCTTCTTTGGACTCGGCCGAGGCTAGGAGTTCGCTCGCCAAGAACGCGGCCTGAGCAGATCTGCAATCGGAAGTTCGCCAAAGAGGCCAGCTACTGAATGGGCCCAAGGTACGTCAGGATCACTCCGACGATGGCGATGATAATCAGCCCAAAGGCCCAGAGGATCAAGTTCTTCTTGAACTTCCGATTCTCTTTCTCGTTCGGCTCCGGACGCCGTAGCGACGAGCGGCCACCCTCCGACTCGGAACCGACCACCGACGGAATGACTCCCTCCGAGGCGGTCTCGGTGGGAAGAGCCACTTCTTGGCCTGGAGTTTGACTGGCGCCCGGCGGCAAGAGTTCGTCCTGCTGGCCCGCCGCTGGTGGCAACATGCTATCGACCTCGCTGCCAGTCGACGGAGCAGAAGCCGGGGCTGCCGCTCCTGAATCCCCGCTCGGCGGCGATGCTCCGGGCGGAAGAAGGTTCGGGTCGGAAGGTTGGCCCGGTGCGGCAAGCGGCTGAACAGGCGACGATTGTTGAACAGGTTGCTGGACCGGTTGCTGAACAGGCAACGGTTGCTGGACGGGTTGCTCCGCCGGGCCTGTCGGCGAGGGCGGCGTGATCGGTGTTTCGGGAACGGGCGGCGAGGGCGGCGTGAACGGAGTTTCTGGCGGAGCAGGCGCAGTGACAGCCTGCTGGCAGTGGGGGCACGCGACAGCTTGGCCGGCCATGTCCGTCGTAATTTGGAACATGCCGCTGCAAAACGGGCAGGAGACCGACAACGCCTCAGGCGGACCAAGGGCTGGACCGGGACCCGGCAACGAAAACTCGCTTGAGGGCCCAGAGGCGGGGGAGCTCGGCGGCGATAGAGAAGGTGGCGCCGAGGCCGGTGGCTGGATTGGCGACTCCGGAATCGCGACAACGCCCTGACAGGCCGGGCAGGCGACTTGACCGCCGGCAAACGAGGCATCGATTTGAAAGAACCCGTCACAGTGCGGGCATTGAAATTGCGAAGTCATTAAGGGCACGCGTAAAGTCGAGATAAGACGGCCGCAATCTCATCGGGCCGTCCGGGGTGAGGCGCCGCTTGTGTCTCCATCGTAGTCGCAGCTGGGCTGTGTCTTCAACCTGCGGCCCATTCGTCTTCAACCTGCGGGACCATGTGTCTTCAACCTGCGGGCCATTTGAACGGTCTAGGCGTCACAACCCCTATATCCGGCACAGCTTTCCAACTGGCGCGAGGCGGAGGCGCTGGATGTCCAGGATTCGCCAACGCCAAGCTGCGGGCCGGTTCGATGATCCATACAGAACTCACATTCTGGAGTATTCCATCCGCCCTCTGCTGTTGACCTCCGTCGCGTTACTCGGTTTCGTCATCCTAAGCGAACCGGCGGTCGCCGAGTATCCGTCCAGTTACACCGTGCTGCGAGTGCCTTCGCCGCCCCATCACCTGCACCATCACCACCCACCTAAACGGGGCGTCCGCGAGGGCTACGTGAATCCGAAAATGAGGCAATCCTACGCCTATGGTTGGTTTGGCGCGAGGGGCGGCTCTCGTTGGACCAGGCATTTTGGATACTACGGCAAGTTCACCCAGTGGTCGCGGCGTTAGATATGGGTTGAATGGTGCATCCGCTCCGTGAGTTTTCAGACGAAGCGGAGCGCGGCTCTTGTGGGCTGTCTGCCAGCCGAAGCCTGTCTGTCAGCGGGTCTCCTCCCAGATTTCTCAACTTTCGACTCCTTTGCCGAGTTGATAGATTTCGACGGCGTCCAAGACGGCTTGATTGGACTCGAACAGTCGCCCAATGGCTCTTTTGTGGATTTTCATCTTCAGACCACCGACGCCGATTGCGCCGTAGCAGGCAGTGGCGCCTTGTGATTCCGCTTTCGCGGTGACCTCGACCCCCGCCACGCCAAGGGGTGGAACCGCGTTCAGATCGACGATTACCTTGAGACCGCTGGCGGCTTCTCTCGCGTTGTGTGAGACGAGCTGCACCGTCGCGGCGCCGGCGGCGATCAAGACATCGGCGCCTTGGAGTGAATCGATCGTCGTTGCCTCATTCGCAACGGCGACGGCGGTCAGCCGCGCGTCGGGCACTTTCTCTAGGATGGCGTCGCAAACATGTTTGGCTCGTTCAAGCCGGCGCGAAGCAACGCGAACCTGAGCCCCTTCCATTGCAGCCAACAAAGCAGCTCGCTGCCCCACGGGGCCGGTTGCCGCCAAGACCGTAACGACGGATTGGCTGAGTTCGAGATGTTTCGAGACAGCCAGAACAGCGGCGGCAGCGGTCGTGTTTGCTCCGCTCGCATCCATCATCACCGAGACTTGCATCGGTCCAAAGAACGACGATTCGACCTCCGCCAACAGCAGTTCGCCTACCGCGACATCGCGGCCGCCGACAAAAATCGCCGTCGATTGAAGGTCTTTGACGCCGCGGGTGAATATGGCGCCATGCACCAAGTCCCTCACATCATCCCGACCGACCGCCGCGTACTGAAGTAGCTGATCAACGCCCGAATCGACAGCCACCACCGCGTCAAAAACGCTCGCGTGTTTGTCGCTGTCAAGTTGCAGCAGTATCTTTGGTTTAGCGGTTGATTGTGTCATGGCCGTCCTGTGCTCCTGTCGCCAAGTTCTCGCCGGCAAGAGAGCTCATGGGGTCCTCCACCGGCCGCAAAGACGAAAAACGCCCATCGCTTTTGGGGCGATGGGCGTCGTGTAAAGTTCTCAAGAGGCAGTGCCTGAGGACCGCCCGAGTCGCGTCGCCAACGGCGACAATTAGAACCCCTTGAAAGGGTGCTCAACGGCGTCTTTTTGCGCGACCATCTCGGCGGCAGTCGGCTTGCCACTCATGGCAGCAGCGATCGACATCTTGGTGGCTTCGTAGTTGTAGTCGTAGATCTTCTTGTTGTCTTCCGCGCCGGGGTGAATGAACACTCCGCAGACGATGACAAGATCTTCACATTGATCTTCCGGAATCACGCCATCAGCTACCGAATCCGCGACAGCTTGAGCCACAGCGGCTTGAGCGGGACCAAACATTTGCACGGCTTGCCGCATCCCTTTGATCGTCACTTTGGTAACCATCACAGTCGACGGCTTGACGGCCACGTTGGGTGACAAGACCGCCAGCAGGTTCGTGTGACCATCACTTTGAGTCGCCAGTGCGCTAGCGAAAGCGGCGCCAACAGGGCCGCACTTGCTACCGATCAGCAGGTCGATATGGGCAATTTCATTGCCGTCGCCAGCCAAGCCTTCACCAACCATCATCGACATCGCAAATCTCCGCTTTCTAAAGTGACACCCAGAGGCAATACGTCATTGCAGAAACGACTGCATAGAGAATTCTCGAACTTGATTCCGCCCGCATTCCGCGAGGCGGACCAGCACTAGTGGCTTGAACTTATCACACAGCGCCCCGCCGTCAAGGTAGCCGCAGAGCAGCGTGGTCGCCGGCCCAGCCGAAGAAGGACGGAAGCCGCCGCTGCAGTCCTATGTCGCAAGTGCATCGCGCCCTCCATGTTTGCCCTAACCGCCGAATTTGACGCCCCCAATCGCTTCTTGCCGCCGATTTGAGACGCTCATCGGCAAAGTGCAACGACGCGCGAAGCGAGTCTCTGGAGCTCGGCGAGGACGCCCGTTTCGTCATCCGCCGAGGCAAACACGGTCGCGATAGGCAAACCGGCGGGAATTGGCTTGTCGTCAGCCGGCGTATCGGAGAGCCAGTGGGCCGATGCTTGCTCCAGGTCAACGGCCGCTTCATCTCGCAGATCTGCCGTTGAGACGACCGCTTGGGGAGCATAGACAATGGCCTTGCCGTAGACGGCGGACTTGTTGAGGGACGGCAAGTCGGGGGGGGCCGAGCCGCCCGGAAGCTGTCCGAATCTGCACGATAACACATGCAGCTCAGCAATCGATTGCCCCGTCGAGCGTTCCAGCAACTCGCTCGACGAGGGAATGCGAGGATTGACTTCAATGACCAGAAAGCCATCGCTTGGCGTACGAATGAGATCAATGCCGAACACGCCAACGAGCGGAAACGCCGACGCCACTGCCTGCCCAACAGACTTGATTCGCTGTTGTTCGCCCCGAGTCAAGCGGATCGGCCCCGTCGAACCGGCATATTGAAATCGGCTGGCGCCGGTCCAGTCCGGCTGGCCAATCGCCCGCGTCACGCCTATTAGCTGACAACGCCCTTGGGCGGCAACGAACGTCGCCCCGTACACTCGGCCAGGCACATACCGCTGATAGTAGCCATCCTTCGCCAACGGTTCGCTAACAGGACCGTCGCTGACCATTCGCACTTGCAGTCCTCCGCAAGAAGCAAACGGTTTGAAGAGCCAATCCGCCTCGAGTTTGCTCGGGACGGACGACGAGATTTCCGGCATCTTGATGTCGCGGCGACGCAGCTGATTGCGAAGCGTGAATGGGTTGCGGACTGCCGCGAGGCAATCCGCTGCGTTGCCCAACAACTGCATCCAGCTCGGCGCCAGTGGAAATCGGGCGCCAAAGTTCTCCAGCCCGCCGGTGTACATCCAGGAAGACGACCCCGCATTGTCTCGGCGATGCGAGCTTAGCGATCGCAGAAGTCCGTCGGGATAGTCGGCGGACTGCAGGGAGGGACCCGCCAGGCGAGTTTCGAGGTCGCCAAATAGGTCGGCGCCGGCACATTTCCAGCCTGCCCTCCGCAATGAACCGCAGGCAAATCGAACGCTCGCGCCGATCACGAATATCCGCTCAAACTCTCGGTCAAGGCGGCCCATCGGCAGCAGCCCCTGTGCGAAAAGAACACGTCAAACTCATTCGCGGGATGCGATTGCCCCAATCGATGGGCGCTACACCCATCAAACTCGCCTTGCGGCCCGATTCCGGCTAGAATATAGGGTATTCCGTATTCCTGTGTGTCGTCATTCCTGTGTGTCGTCATTCCTGTGTGTCGTCCCCGCGCGGGGGCTCCTCAAGTTTGAATCCGCGGCGAATGCGGCATGGAGGGTAGAATGACTCAACTCCCCGACACGAACAAGCCTGCTCACGAGCCCTCTGTGGATCGCGGCGTTTCACAGCGCGAGTTGGCGGGCGTCGTCCTCGCTGGATGCGTTATCGCAGCGGTTTCATTGTTCCCCTCATGGGAAGTTTTGACGACGGCGAAAGACGATACGGATATTGCCGGAGGTCCGCGGAATGAATCCGCGTCTTCCAAGATTCGACGAAAGGCCGACTTGGCCTTTTTTGACGGGAGATGGGATACCGCATCGCAGCAATATCGACGCCTTCTCCAGTTGAACGAGAACCAGGGCGGAATCGTCTGGTTTCGGCTGGGCTATGCACTTCACGCCGAAGGCGAACTTGAGGAGGCCATGTCGGCCCACCGCAAGGCCGCGCAATTCTCTGGTTACGGCCCGGTGGCCAAGTACAACCTGGCATGCGCACTTGCCTTGACTGGCGAACATGACGCCGCGATCAAGGAGCTTGAGTCGGCGATCAAGGCGGGCTTCGTCAGTCGTGATCGGCCGATCAATCAAGATGACGACTTTGAGTCCATGCTAGACGATCCGCGTTTTCAACAGCTGGTCGACCGAGCTCGACCCGGCGCCGCGCCAAATCCGGATGCTTCGCAAGACGATTGCCGAAACTCGACGACTCTCGGCCCGTCCATGACCGAGGCTGATCCAAGGCGCAGGGAAGAGGTTTGAGCGTTCAGGACAACGCCATCTTCGTGTTTGGGACCACGTCGCGTTTTTTCAACACGCCAGAATGCCATCGTCTTTCCGCATTAAGCGAGATTTTCCGCCAAGTTCGCGGCCGAAACCCGCCCTTCACTCAGACCAAACGCGCGCCTCGCCTTTTCACCTGACCAAATCTCGACTGAAACAGCACCTGTGAACAAGCCAAAGCCAACAAGTGATGCGACACTATTTCTGATCGTGCTCTCCATAATCGGCCTGATCACACCGATCATACTCTGCGGCGCCGGTTTCCTTCTGTTCGGCGTTTCATCGCGTAGCGTCCCGCTGTCGCCGCCGGCAACCACGATGTCATCGAGCGCCCCTGCGACTCTGCCGCCAATCCAGTCCACGCCAAACGCCGAGCAGGACCAGATTCAGCAGCCGTAATCGAGCGAGTCATGTTGCTCGGGAAGTTCCAAATCTAACGGAGTAAACCTATGGCCGCGCCAGGAATATTCGAGCTCGTCATCTTGCTCGCCATCGTTGCTCTCGTCGCCGTCGTGCCGATCTGCCTCATCGCTGCAGTCGTCTTCCTCGTGGTCAGAGGGGGGAAGAAGAAATAGGCAGCTTTTCGCGCCAGCCCTCATCTGCGGACTGCATCTGCGGACTGGGCAGGCGACCCAGCTTGGCGACCCAGCTTGGCGGCGCCGCTAGCATCCACGGCTGGAAAGAACTCTTCTCCAGCTGAAAAAAGTGCGTAAGGAAGTCGCTTTGCCAGCGTCTACAGTGCGGAACAGGAGACGCGTTGGTTCGGAATCGCGCCGGTGCATCGTCTCGACTCGGGAAGGTGGAGCCTTCTCATCCAGTCACGAAAGGACTCGCAATGTCGATCTATCGCGCTCAAGTGTTGGCTGTCATTTATTGCGGCGTTGTTCATATCGTCTGCGCAGACGTTTCGGCGGGAACCAAGGTCACGATCGGTCAGCCCGTGCCTGCCGGCAAGCGAGTATCGATCGATCGCATTGATCACTCCCAGTGGAATACGTTGCTAAAGAAGTACGTCGATTCGGTCGGCCGCGTCGACTACGCCGCTTGGCAGCACTCGACCAGTGACGTGCGCGCCTTGGACAGCTACCTGGCTTCGCTCTCATACGCCGACCCCAGGATTCAAAGCAGTCGTGAGGCGCAACTGGCGTATTGGATCAACGCTTACAACGCGGCCACGATCAAAGGTATCTTGCGTGAGTACCCCACGTCGAGCATCCGCAATCACACGGCAAAACTCTACGGCTACAACATCTGGCACGACTTGTTGCTCGCCGTTGGGAACACCAAGATCTCACTGAATGACATCGAGCACAAAGTGTTGCGGAAGATGGGCGAACCCCGGGTGCACTTCGCCATTGTCTGCGCATCGCATAGCTGCCCCCGGTTGTTGAATGAGGCCTATGCGGCCAAGACGGTTGAGCAACAATTGACGACGAACTCCCGCAACTTCTTTGCCAGCCGAGAGAACTTTCAATACACGAATGGAGCGTTCTATCTTTCTTCCATTCTGAAGTGGTTCGCGGAGGACTTTGGCGCGAACCGATCCGCTCAGCTCCGCAGTATCGCACCCTATTTGCCAGAGGCGTCGGCCCAACAGGCTGCCGCCGCGGGATTGGGACGGATCTCCTACCTAGAATACGACTGGAGCTTGAACGAACAACCCACTGCGCGAAACGCTCGTCGACGATAGCCAGCAATATGCCGGTAGCTGACAGGCCGGTAGCTGACAAGAAGGCGGCGCTGTCAAATACGTGCCGGCCGTCGATGCCTCGCGGTTCGCTCTCCCCATGAGTCCAGGTTCCCATGCGTTCGAATTCAAACAAGAGCCGCTCGCTTGCGGAGACGGTTTTCCTTGTGCTCTTCTACCCGGCGGTGTTGCTATTCTATGTCGTCTACAAGTACCCGCAGTGGTTGTTGCCGGACGGCGCCGACCTGACGACGTTCCACCTTCTCGGTAAGAGTCCCGGCTTCTGGTACGCCACCGTTTACACGGGAGTCATTTGCGGGACTTGCGTTTGGGTGTTGTCGGTGGGAAAGAACCAATACCAACGGAGCAAGAAGAAGGAACAGTTATCTGGATACCAGCGGGCCAAGTTCACTTCGATCTTGCTGGCCCAGGCACTGGTCTTCTACGCGGCGCCATACGTGTTGCCCGCCTTCGCCCAAGACGGAGGGTTCTTCAACGACCCCGCCAAGCTCGCTGCGAAGACAGCCCATGTCTACGTCTATCCAGCATTTACAAGTTGGGGCGGAGCGGTCTATATGTTCCTGCTGATCCCGTTAGCCGTCTGGTTCTTCGGCAAACGCTACTGCAGTTGGTTCTGTTCGTGCGGAAACTTGTCCGAGGCGATCGGCGTGTTGCCCTGGGGCCTCAACTGGGTCCGGCAACGAACGCCTCGTGGCGAAACGGCAAGGCGACTGGAGATCATTCAGCTGTACGTGCTCAGTTTCGCGATGTTCTTCGGCGCCATGCTTTTCCTCGACGGGCTCAGTCTCTTTTCGGCGCCGTCGCTGCTTGCCGGATTCCAATCGTTTCAAGACTTGGTCATCGATTTCGCTTTTGGCGCGGTCGTCGGAGTCGGCGCGTATCCAATCTTGGGGACGCGCGTGTGGTGTCGCTACGGATGTCCGATGGCCCAAGGAATGAAACTGATTGGCAAGTTTACGCGAAGCCGTTTCGCTGTTCTGCCAAACGCAAAGTGCCGCGGACTGGGCTTGTGCACCCAGGTCTGCCCCATGGGGATTGATGTGGCAAGCTACGCCCACAAAGACAAGAAGCCGATCGAAGCAGCCTTCGGGCTCAATGAGACGCCTTGCATCGGCTGCGGCGGCTGCATCGACGTCTGCCCGTTGGACGCCCTTTCTTTCGCGCCGATCGGCCGTGGAGGGCTATCAGTCGTTGCGAACGCCAGCAGCGGGGACCCTGACTCGCCCAGCGCCGATGACAACTCGCCAAGTTCGGAGAGAAGTCAAGACTGACAATAGAAACTACTGGGCGAGTGCAGTTGATCTCCACCGGGCCGCCCGCACTACCTACCAATCAAGGGCACTGCCAATGAAGTCCATTATGGTGATTTGCCTGAGCAGCTTGGTCTTGCTTGGATGGATCGCATACCGAAACTGGGCCGACGACGCGGCTACTCAGAGACGAGAAATCGAGGGGCGAGACGCAGCCGATCTGAATCGAACCGACGAGGAATTGACCGATCGCCATGAGGGCGTTGGCTGGGTGTTCGGCCGCATGGTCGGCGTATCGGAATCGCCCGGAAGCTCCAACCACTCGCCGTTCGGGAAACCAACTCGCAGCGCGAATCCGCACCGCTGAGAACGTGAGAGGTAGCTTGGCCAACCGACGCCGACTGGCGTTCGCCGAATAACTCCCGACCGCAGCGAAAGACCAGCCGCGGCACACTCTGATCGGAAGCTAAGCCGCGTCCTTGCGGCCGTTTCCGCGCGATCTGATACAATGGTGTGCGGCAGGCGCGCGTGAAAACATGGAGCATCTGGACGTGGAGCATCTGGACATGGAGCATCT
Organism: uncultured Pirellulaceae bacterium; assembly: GCA_964635375.1. Taxonomy (GTDB): domain Bacteria; phylum Planctomycetota; class Planctomycetia; order Pirellulales; family Pirellulaceae; genus CAZMNY01. Next base: position 37,390 of record CAZWOU010000005.1, read on the forward strand.
GGACATGGAGCGTATCATTTGGCGGATGGTCGCCCTATGCCTATTTGTCGTTTGGACCAAGCCAGCAACTTGCGGCGAAGTTGAACTCTACCTGCTTAGTGGTCAATCCAACATGAGCGGCGTCGCCAAGGCGGAGAATCTCCCCGCCGATGCGCCCCGCGTCGTTCCCCATGCGTTTTTTCACTTTGGCCGGGCATGGAAACCGCTTGATCTGGATAAGACGCGGACGGCGCAGCGCAAGTTGGAATTCGGCCCGGAATTGGGGTTGGCGCTGGAGACGGCGGCGAAAGACCGACCTGTCTATATCGCGAAGTACGCAGCCAGTGGAATGGGGCTGCATCACGGTTGGCACGCCGGTCGGTGGAGCGGTGAAGAACTGGCGCCGAATCGCCGCAACTTTTACCCAGGCAGAGACGCGAAAGATGAAAACCAGGGACAGTTATATCGCGGCATGTTGAAGAAATTTCAGATGGCGATTGAGCAGTTGAAACGTGACGGCCACACACCGGTCATTCGCGGATTCGTCTGGATGCAGGGAGAACAGGATAGCAAGCACAGCGTGTCGGCGACAACGTATGCGGCGAACCTCGGACGACTGCATCGTCGGCTGGCCGAGGACTTGGGGATCGAGGGCGAACTGCCGCTGGTTTTCGGTCAGGTCTTGCCGCACCAACCAGCGGCGTCCCGGTTCACCCATCGAGATGAGATTCGCGAGCAGATGAAGAAGGTTGGCGAGTTGCCGAACGCGAAAATGGTCTCGACCGACGGCTTCGGACTGCGGTCCGACAAAGTGCATTACAACGCTGCAGGGCAACTGCGGCTGGGGAGGGAATTCGCGAGGGAGCTAAGGAGCCTGCGGAAAGCGGCGGGCAATGCGACGGGCGAAACGACAAGTGCCCCTACGGTGACAAAGACGATCACAACGATTCCGGCTTTCTTCGCCGCCCACTGCACGAAATGCCACAATGCGGAGGAGAACAAGAGTGGCGTCAACTTTGACGCGCTCACCGATTTCCGTTTGGAGAACGCGGAACATTGGCAGGAAGTCCTGGGCAACATCCAGCGCGGAGACATGCCGCCGGAGGACGCGGCACAGCCCACAGATAAGAATCGGCGCCGGTTTCTTTCATCGATCCGCGCGCGGTTGGACCGCCTTTACGCCGATTCAAGCGAGCGCGACTTCCGCCTCACTCGTTTGACGAATAGCCAGATTGCCTGGAGCCTCCGCGATCTTCTCAAGATCGACAGGGACTTCAGCGGAGACCTGATTGAGGACCCGGTCGGCAAACGCGGCGAATCGTTGCAGTCCTCACTGGAGCTGACTGGCGGCCACATGGAGCTTTACCTGAGCGCCCTTCAAAACGCGGTTCAACTCGCAGTGCCGGACCTCGACGACGCCCCTGCTCCCTATCTCTTACGCGGCAATGACTGGGAGAAACAGCATTATCTGAATCGAAACGACCTGGCACACGGTCCACGCCGAAAGCACAAACGCTATCGGGGCCCGAAATGGCTGGAGGACAAGTTTGAGGTTCCGCTTCCGCCCAATCATTTCTTTCGGATCTACGTCGATGACAACCGGCCCGAGGGTCAGTTCCGCGCTCGCATCTCTGTCAGGAACGAGCCGCCCCAAGATGGCGGCGACTTTGCCAGGCACGAGTTCTCTCTCTTTTTCGACAAAGGCTTCAAATCGGCGATGCACACGATTGGCAGCTTTACCGTTGAGGCGAAGCCGGGGACGCAGGTATTCGAGGTCTTTGGAAACATCTACGATTTCCCAGGCGTGGACCCCGCGCCGTTGGCCGAAGGCGAGCAGCCGTACGGCATTTCAGCCCATTTCAAGTATCGATTTCTCACGATCCAGAACTGCTCGCCGCTGCACTCGCCATCCGACAAGCCGGTGACAAACCCGGATTGGGTAATCCGCGGCGATGGGCACTTTGTCAGGGCGGACGACCGCTGGATCGACGCCTGGGGCGAGGAGTTCGGCCGCAAGAATTGGCTGAAACGATCACACGGCGGCTCCGACCACACAACGAATGGCAAACCCTCCGTTTACAAAGACGTGATGAAGGACACGAGCTACGCAGTGATTGAACGTATCGAGTTCGAGATGCCGTGGCAGTGGCCGCCCGCGAGCGTTCTGCCTTTTCTTGAGGGCGGTCAGTTGAGTGAAGCCGCCATCGCTCGCGAGGTGAAGGTCTTTGCGCAGCGGGCCTGGAGGCGTCCATTGACTGATGACGAAGGCCGCGAACTCGATGCGATTACCGCTGCCAAACTGAAGAGCGCGGAATCCAACACGGACGCCCTGCGAGATCTGCTAATGACCGTGCTTGCCGATACGCGTTTTCTGTTTTACACCGACGTCGAGGACAGCATCAGGTTGCAAAATTTCGAGCTTGTCTCTCGGCTGGCGGGTTTCCTCTGGAGAACCACGCCCGATCGCCGCCTGGCTCAGCTTGCTGATCGTGATGGGCCAATTCGCGATGAGGAACTGGCCATCGAAGTAAGACGGATGATCGCCGATCGGCGGTCCGAGAGGTTCGTGACGGATTTCACCTCGGCCTGGATGGCGTTTTCAAAGCTCGATCAGATCGCCATCAACCCGAATTACTACCGACAGTGGAATCCGAAATTCAAGGAATATATGAAGCTCGAGGCGATTGCGTTCCTCTCGACTCTGCTGCATGAGGACCTGAGTTGCCTCAACTGCCTGTCGTCGGACTTCGTGGTGGTCAACGACATGATGGCAAAGTATTACGGCATGCCTACGCCGGATAGCGGCCATCGGTTTTCCCGAGTTCCAGCGCCGGAGCGCCGCGGAAGCGCGCTCACTCAAGCGGCGTTTCTAATGGCGCACAGCGACGGCGAGGACGCCCACGCAGTCAATCGCGGCTTGTGGCTGCGCTCGCGACTGCTAGGCGATCCGGCTCGCAACCCTCCTCCCGGCGTGCCTGGGCTGGCCGACCTAGACGCGCGAACGCCAGGCGCTGGCGGACTGTCGACGAAGGAGCGGCTCGCCCGACACCGAACAGGGATCTGCTACGACTGTCACCGGGACATCGACCCTTGGGGCGTGGCGATGGAGGCCTACGATGCAACCGGCATGTTTCGCCAGCGGATCCTGCGGCTTACTCCGGGAGAGAAGATCAAGCGGCGAAACTTGCCGGTGGTCAACGAAACGGAAATCCGAGGACGGACCGTCGCCGGCATGGACGAATTGCGAGCCCTGTTGCGAGAGCAGCACGCCGATGATTTCGCGCGAGGCTTCAGCGGGGCGATGTTTTCATTCGCGTTGGGCCGACCGTTGAACTACCGCGAGGATGACGCGGTGACAGCGATCACGAATCAATTCAAGCAGAACAAGCATCGCATGGCCGACCTGATCGAAGCGATTGTGCTGCGTCCCGAGTTTAGACACCCCAACGGAGATGCCGTGCGATGACGTTGATCAGCTCATTTTCTCGTCGCCAGTTCCTCTACGGCGCCGGTGTGGCAATGGCGTTGCCGCGTTTGGAATCGTTCGCGGAGACTCCCGCCGCCGGCAAAGCAACTCTGCCAAAGCGTTTCCTCGGTCTTTACGTCGGGCACGGGTTTGCGATCACGCCTGTCGACGACCACCCGGCCCGCGACTGGAGTTGGTATCCGCGTGTTGTCGACGGCAAAATGAAGTTCGGCAATTCGATGGGGGCGTTGCAACCGTTCGTCGATCAGATTTCGGTTTTTCACGGACTCGAACATCCGCAGGTTACAGCCGCAAACGGCCATTCCTCGGCAGACTCGTTCTTGACAGGAAGCAATCCGCAGGGCGCGACAATCAGCCCGTCGGTCGATCAGATAGCGGCGATGACGCACGGAAGAAAGACCCGCTTTCCGAGCCTCGTACTTGGAAACGAAGGCGGCCTCGGCGCGAGCGGCAGTTCACTGACCCTGTCCTACAACCGCTCAGGCCGCGCTATTCCGTCGACCAACGACCTCACCGAACTATATAACCGGCTCTTCAATTCCGATCCTAACGTGATACGGCGAGAGAAGACAATTTACGAGCGGCGCCGCGCGGTGGTCGACCGAGTGCTGGATTCAGCAAAGAGCCTGCAGCGCAGGATCAGTGTGGACGACAACCGGAAGATCGATTCCTATTTAGAATCCGTCCGGGCAGTGGAGAAGAACATCGATCGAATGCAGCAGTGGTCCGATACACCCAAACCCGATGTCGACGCCAGCAATCTCTCGCTCAAAGCGACTGTCAATGAGCCCAAGCTGTTCATCGAAACGATGTACGATCTGATCCACCTCGCCTTCTCGACGGACTCGACTCGCTACGCCACCTACATGCTGCAGAGTATGATCGACGGTCCGTGGAACGAAATGCCGAAGAACGCGTTGGGGCTGCCAGTCGGGCATCATCGTTTGGCACACGCCGCCGCCGGGTCAAACGTCAAAGCGATGGAGAATCTGGGAACCTACGACAAGTTCCAAGGCGAGCTGCTGGCTCGGTTCCTCCGCAAGATGGACGACACGCCGGAAGGCGAAGGCTCGATGCTCGACAACACGATCATTTTCTACGGCACGAGCAACAGCAAGACTCACGTGAACCGCAATTACCCGCTGATGGTTGCCGGCGGCGCGAATCTGGGCTTCAACCAGGGTATGTTCTACGAGATGGCGGATTCAGCTGCGCCACTGTCGAATTTGCTGCTGACTATCCTGCACCTGCTCGACGTCCCCACAGAGAGATTCTCGGACAGCACAGGCGTTATGAAAGAAGTGCTCGCATGAAGGCGTGTTCCCTGGTCGTTGCGGCGATCGCCCTTGTCGCTACCACGCTGCGCGGCGAAGTTGTTTACCGCACACCCTTGAGCGAAGCAGGTCAGTCGGGCATTTGCCTCCATGGCGACCGTTTGTTCCTGACTGTGCATTCGCAACTGAAGGGTAGTCCGCGCGGCGGGTTCTATTTTAACAGCGACATCGTCGGCCAGTGCTTCGACAAGGTATCGGGCAGGCTTCTATGGGAGGTGAATTTGCCTGGGACCCATGCCGGTCGCGTCCTCGAATCGTGGCATGATGCGACCAGTCTTCAGCCTGTTGCGGACGACGATCACGTTGTGTTTCACAACCTGAACGGCATGCTGGCCTGTTATGCACACGATGGCAAGCTGCTCTGGAAACGAACTTGGCAAGCGCCCGATCCCGACATCAAGAACTGCCGGACGCTGCTACACGGTCAGCAGCTACTGGTTGCACTGCCATCGAAGAAGATTGCGGTGAAAGCCGATAAGGGCCACACCGACTTGCCTTTCTATCAAATCCAATCGATCGAATTGGAGACAGGCAAGACCAGCTGGGTCTCGCCGGTTCTAATCACCCACGCAACGCAATACAGCATGGGCGAGTGGGGGAAGCGCCCGGTGATCGTCGCGTCGATGATCGATTTAACGCATTGGAAATTCGGCCAGGGACGAAAGGGACACCTGCTTTCACTGGACGATGGCCAACCCGTGTTGACATTCAATTTGCCGCCGGCGATCCCCCATCAGAAAAACCAACTCTGCCGCGGCAAGTTTCTCGTCACGGTCAAAGCCGGCCGCCAAACGAAGTTTCAACTTGTCGATCCACAGTCCGGCGAAGTGACTGACGAATTCGCTTTTGAACAGCCGGATCGCTACTTCGCCTGGACGGGATCAGCGTTCGCCGAACGGCCCTTCCAACCGGAGTACACTGAGAAGATCCTGCGAGGCAAGGGACATCCGACGCCGTCCACGGTTCACGTGGTCGGTAATCGCATTTTCTTCTGGAGATATGACAGCGGCGATATCGGCTGCATAGACACGCGGACCGGCGAGTCAGTGATGGTCGAGGCGCCGATCCAAGTCTTGGCGGAAAAGACTGTATGGAACAAAGTCGATTTTCAGTTTACGGCAGGCATCCTCAACGCAAGCGGACGCCCCGTAAACAAACGCGTTGGCACAGTTCGGGGCGTACAGCGAGGTGGCTTCGGACACACCAACCCAGCGTGGCCAATCGTGCATGAGGATCGACTCTACTGGCAAGGCGGCGCCGGGGTCCTCTACATCATCGACCTGTCCAGACCATTCTCCCCTGACGCTCTCAGGTGGAAATCCGTAGAGAACAGAGGCCAATCATGGACCTTTGGTGAACCAGCGATTGACGACTCGTCTATCTACATTCGGTCGCAGCGGGAGTTAGTAAAGATCGCCAGGGAAGAACGATGAGCTAGGGGCAGGCGTTCGGATGCTTGGCCACCGTTGCTGAGGAACCATCCTTGTTGAAGGAGCGGGCCCCCTACTCAGAGCTTCTTCAACTCTTCCGCGATCTGTGCGGGACTGGGGCGGTCGCTGTAGGTGGTTGCGCGGCGCGCGTAGCGAATCACGCCAGCCTTGTCGATGATAAATGTTGCTGGGCGGTTACTGAGCTCAGTGTGAATCCGCATTTGAAAGGCGACGCCATACGTTGCGCTGACGGTCTGAGTTGGGTCGAGCAACAGAGGGAAATTGACATCGGATGTCTCGAACCCAGTCTCCTTGAGCAGGTACTTGGCCGACCACGACTCGTGGGGATCAATTGCCAGCAACTGGGCGTCGAGCCCTTGGAGCGAGGCAAGCTTGTCGCGCAACTGCGCGAGTTGGCGGTGGCAGACGGGTCACGTATCGCCATAGATAAACACGAGCACGACAGCCTTCTTGCCTCGGTAGTCGCTGAGTCGGTGGTTCTTTCCAGAGATGGTGGCCAGCCGAAAGTCAGGCGCCAACTTGTCAATCTTCGCTGAATCGATTTGACCGTTGTCCCAGTCGATCAACGAATCGATGATGCCCCGATCCGCCGGCTGTTGCTTGCGTTCCAGGGCGTAGCCGATATGCCTCTTCGCGTCTGAATTTCGCTCAGCTGAACGCCTCGGTGCGAGGATCTTGCTCAGATCAGTGCCGCCCTGCATGCCCAGCGAGTCGATCGCATACAACCGTACGGCGGCGTTCGAATCATTTTTGATCGCCTGTATCAAAGGGTCGCGAGGGACGTGGGGGGGCAGGTAGCCCAATGTCTGGGCGGCCAATAAACGCGTCGGCGCATGGTCGCTCTTGAGCGCCTGAACGAGTGGGTCGACAGCCTGTTTGCCCGCTGCGGCAATTCCCTGCATCGCGATCATCCGAGATCGCCAAGTGCGATCGTCTTGCGACCTCATGTAGGCCCGTCGCCCGCTGCCTCCCCAGGCCTTCTCATCCCATTGCTCAGCAAACCACTTGAGCCACTGGTCAGTCGACCGCGGTTCGGCCGCTTGAGCAGGTAGCGGGGTTTGCCAGAGATTGCACATCAGCAAAACAAGCACGACACCACTCGTCCGCATCGTTGACTGCATAGATCCCATCGCTCCGGCAAAGTGATTCGGCCCGGCGATCTATCCTACATGAACGCCTTTCATTATTCATCCACCAGGCGAGCAGTTTGCCAGGGAAGAAGGGGCTGCCGAGGAAGAAGGAGGGCTGCCAGGGAGTTGACCATCCGTTTTGCGGCGTCGAAAGCTGTCGGCGGGCTTGTCGGCGAAAGGCGAAAGCACGAGCGCAAGGAGTCGAACCCTGTCGACCAGGTTTGGAAGCTGGCTGCTCTCCCAGGAGCACACTCGCATTCGGATAGGACTCGTCACAATCGATCTCAGTCAGGACGGCTGGATTTGAACCAGCGATCTCGTGCTCCCAAGGCACGCGGAATGCCAAACTTTCCCACGTCCTGAAATCAAGAGCGCCCAGCGGGAATTGAACCCACACTTCCGCCATGGCAAGGCAGCAGGCTAGCCGTTACATCATGGGCGCTTGAAACGAAAGTTGCTCAAGAGAAGAACCGTTCGCTCAGCAAGCAGAGCACCGGGCGGGAGTCGAACCCGCGTAGCCGCTTTACAAGAGCGGTGTCTTAGCCGCTAGACGACCAGTGCTTCGTTAAGTTGGAAGTGGGCTGACGGAATAGCTCAACTGCGCGTTGCCTTGGGCGCAAACGCAAAAACCCGGTACCGCGTTTTGCGACACCGGGCTGGCACGACCGTCGGTTCTAGCCAAGTGTCACATTCGCAATGGCAGCGTCACCGTATTGGGCCACTCGCCTGCCGGGCCGCTATTGGCGATTGGTGTGAATCTCGACCAGAAAGACAACATGTTTCGCTTCCTCTGTCCGCGCGGCCCAAGCCGCCGCTCGAGTTACTTGGTTGTTCTGTAGGTTTAGACGGCATGCATTTGAAAAGGTTCGCTAGATTCTCGGTTGCGTTGGAACCGCAAAATCAGCTCGGCCAGTTGTGACAGTGGAGCCGATTGAAGATAGATGCTACGGTCTGTTGAGACGACTAGCGTCTTTTGCGAATCCTCATTTGTGTCCTTCTGCGGAGCCTGTAAGACCGTGTCCCCTACGCAACCAGCGATTACCGTCATCGGTTCGATCAACATGGACTTGGTGATTCGCTGCCGATCCTTGCCGCTGCCCGGTGAAACGGTGCTGGCGGAATCGACAGCCGAGGTTTGCGGAGGCAAGGGCGCCAACCAAGCTGTGGCGGCGGCCCAGGCGGGAGGGAATGTCACGATGATCGGACGTGTCGGCGACGACGCGTTTGGAGAACGCTTGGTCAGCAACTTGAGACAAGCCGATGTGCGAACTCAATTCGTCAAACCTACGGTCGCTTGCCCAAGTGGGCTCGCCATCGTGGCGGTTGAGCAGAGCAGCCAGAATTCGATCATCGTTGTTGCAGGCGCAAATGGGCGGATGACCGCTGCTGACGTCGAGTCCGCTCGAACCGTAATTGAATCGAGCGACATTCTTCTGTTGCAACTGGAGATCCCCACCCCAGCAGTTGTCCGCGCCGTTGGGATTGGCCGCGAAGCAGGCGTGCGAGTGATTCTTGATCCGGCCCCTGCGCCGAGCGATTGGCCGCCCACTCTGTTCAATGTGGACTTACTCTGCCCCAACAAGTCAGAAGCTGCCGCCATCCTCGGCACATCGGCCGAAGCGATCGACACTGTCCATCAAGCCGAGTCGGCGGCGCGGCTGATCGCTCAGAAAGGAGCTCGGAACGTCGTCATTACGCTGGGCGAGCTGGGCGCCGTGTTGTTCGATGGCAAACGCGCGATGCGCGTAGCGCCCTACACGGTCGAGCCCATCGATAGCACGGCCGCCGGTGACGCTTTCGCCGGAGCACTTGCCGTCCGTTGGGCGGAACAGGGCGACCTTGCAGAGGCGGTTGAGTTCGCCAATGCAGCCGGCGCCATCGCCGCGTCCCGTCAAGGCGCCCAACCCAGCATGGCTACGCGGGGCGACATCGATGAACTCTGCAGCACAAACGAGTGACGCCGCGTCGCTCATGCCGGACCGAACATCGTTGTGGGCGAACCACCGTCGGTCACTTCACCTGCTTTGGGGATGACGCGTCAGCAAAAGCGGCTTTGCCAACACACCTTGGACTTGCTCTGCCTGCCGCATGATGATCAGAACCCCGTCTTTGTCGCCTCGCAATTTCATTTGTCGCCGCACAGTTTCAGGATCAATATCGACGCCGCGTTTCTTGATCTCGAGCCGCCCGATCTTTCGATCGCGAAGTAACTGCCGCCATCGCTTGCGATCGAAGGGAGCGTGCTCTAGCACCTCGAACCCTCTCAGAAACGGAGTTTCAATCTGATCGTCGCCGGTCAGATAGACAGCGCCCGCTGCAATTGTCGCTAGACCATGCGCGTGGGCGATTACGCCGAGCAAGTGGGAGGCCAGCACGACCGAATGCGGGTCATAGAAGTAACGCCCGATCGTCTGGCGAATGTCTGGAACGAGGTCGGGCGAGCCCTCGATCGAGACGGGCTCGCGGTTCGACTCCGCCAGCGTCGCTTGATGCCGAACAGGGCCCGCGTCGACAGTGGACAAATCGCCGCACCAGATCACTTGCTGCCGGCATTCGCGCGCGTTGCCGATCCACTGGCGAACATGTCGAATGCTGTCCAGTTGCGGAATGCGGCTGGCCGCCGCCAACTTGAGCGATGCGTTCGGGTTGAGCGCAAGCAGTCTCACAATCTCGGACCAACTGGGCGAGAACGAATCGACTTGGGTTGTCTTGCGACCAGCCGGCCGCCGGTCCGGGTCGATGTGCCAAGCATCAACCTGGCCCACATCGTAGTGCGCGGCATCTTCCTGCAGCACATCGCCGGCGGCACTGTTTGCCGCCAAGTTGGCTCGGGCGAATTCGGCCAGCCGAGGGTCCGCTTCCACTCCGCAGACCGAACCTGTTTTCGCAAGGGGTATGAGGTCGCCGCCAATTCCGCAGCACAAGTCGGCGAGAGAACCTCCTTGCGGGAAACGCGATGCCTTGTAGGCGCCGATCGCCTGATCCGAAGCTTGCTCAAGGCTCTTAGCGGTCAAGAACATTTCCTCGGCGCAGGCGAATTTTGAAGCCGCCTTGCGCCGCAGCAGGAGCAAGTCGTGGGCTTGCCCAACCAGATTGGCGGGAAAACGCGACTGCAGGCGCCGCTGATCAGCAATCGCAAGCAGGCCGCGCTCATCGCACTTCTGCCGCACTAGCTCAATCAGTTCCCGCCCTTGGGCCGACGTCAACCAGTGATGGTCTTCCAACGGTTGCACTCCAATCGCCAGCCACTACCAATCGTCGGTGCGGAACGGCGAGGCGGGAATGCCCTCCCTGTTGTAGAGATTCGCGCCTTTGGGATTCATCGTGTAGCCGTAGCGAACCGCGACTGGTTTTGCCACCTCGGACGACTTGACCACGACCTCGTCACCGTCGATGACGGCGTTCGCCCAATGCCATTTTTTGTCGGCGCCAGCGATCGCGAAGCGTTGTAACACGCCGTTGGCAACCGCCGTCGTCGGCTTCAATCCATCCTTCTTCCCCACAATCAGACCGCTGCCAACATGGTCAAATTGAAGGCGAATTGAATCGCCGTCCACTTTGTGGCCGCTGTACAACGGCCCGGCCGGCACGAGATCTTTCTTGCCATACGTCTGATGCAAAGCCCATTGGGCCAATCTCCATCCCACGTCTTGCTTATTCCGAGGATGGATGTCTTTCTCCTCGCCAATGTCCGTGATGACGGCCATTCCGGTGTGCCTGATATCCAGCGCATTTCTCTGCGCTTCACGAAGCTTCGCCCAACCATCGCCGCCTTGGGGATCGTCAGTCGGGGCCCGGAAATCAGCGAGTTGGACCCAATAGAACGCCAGGTCGGGATTGAACAACTTGCGCCAGCCCTTCACCAACGCGTGTTTCTTGTGGTAGTAGGACTCGCCTTCGTTTCCATTCGACTCGCCTTGGTACCAAATGCCGCCTCGCATGGCGAAGGGAGCGAGCGGGTGAACCATAGCGTTGAAAATCGCGGAAGGTTGCCCATGCTTTACCTTGCTGTCCGCGGTCCGGGCAGCAACCTCGTCGGCCATCGACTTGAGCTCCGGGACGCTGCGAAATCCATCGAGTGAAATCCAAGGTTCGATCCGAGTACCGCCCCAATTGGAGCCGACAAGTCCGACAGGAACGTCCTTCAGTTCTTTCTGCAATCGGCGCCCAAAGAAATACCCCACCGCCGAAAAACCACCGACCGTGCCTGGCGAACAGGTCTTCCACTCGCCGGGACACTTGTCCTTGGTGATCGGAGACGTCGTGTGCCCCGGGACGTTGAACAACCGGATCAGCGGGTGATTCGCGTTCTCGACCTCCTGCTTCGCGTTCAAGGATCGCGACAATGACCACTCCATGTTGGATTGGCCCGAGCAGATCCATACTTCACCAACGAGCACGTCGTTCAAGGTGATCTTGTTCTCTCCGGTGACCGTCAATTTGCGGCCCTTGGCGTTCGCGCTCTGGGCGTCCAGCTTCACCATCCAACGGCCTTCGCTGTCGGCTGCCGTCGACTTCACTTGGTCGCCGAACTCTACTTTGACCGACTCGCTCGGCTTGGCCCACCCCCAAACAGGTGTGGGCATGTCGCATTGCAGGACCATCGAATCACCAAAAATTGACGCCAGCTCAACGTCGGCGCGAGCCCAATTCGTCGGACAAGCAGAAGCGACCAAGGCGATTACAAGAGCCACAAGACTCCGTCGCTGAGTTCGTGGCAGAAGGGGGGTTCGTTTCGTGGCGAGCAAGTTCATCGATGTTCCTCGGAGACCCAATTCGGTGAGTGATTCAGTTTCTCAACTCCCACACGATAAGCCATCTGACAGGCGGATGACAGTCACGGTGCAAGTCAAGGAAGGGCCTGGGGTTCGGTTAAGTCTCAGGGATTGCGGCACGGACGGTTCCCGCAAATCTGGACGTGTTCGCCTTCTCGCCTATTCTTGCCGCCCAAACTCGACAAGATACTCGCCATCGTCAAACTGAACCGTGTCGCCGTGCCGGAGTTGCTTTCTTCTTCGCAACTCGACTTCGCCGTTGACGCAGACTTCACCCGACTGAATTCGCATCTTTGCTTCGCCGCCAGTCCCGACGGCGCCTGCGAACTTGAGGAATTGGTCCAGCCGGATCGTCTCTTCCTCAGCCATTGCACGACCTTCTTCTTGTTGCTGCCAACTGCGGAAAGGGAACAGTGCCAGTCCAACTCGTGCGGAACCAGCCACGCTGCCAACTGGAACGATGTTGCTCACAACCTTGTTCTTCACAACTCTGTGAAACTTTGCCGATTAGGTGGAATCTCTCGATTTTGACGATTATTCGGCCGATAACAAGCTCCAGACGCATCTGAAGAGGGAAGGTGCGTCTGAAAGGGAACGGGTGAATAGGGTAGGCCGACCATGCGCGAGTTTCGCAGGGGGGTTCTTCCCGCAAGTTGGGACACCATCCCTTTTTTCCAGGTGAGAAAGGAATTCGCGATGGTAGTTCGCCGAGTCATGCTGCTTTTGGCGGCGGTTCTAGTCTGCTTGCAAACAGGATGCGCCAGCCATTTCTGCGCCACGGGAGCTTGTGGCGCGGTGCCGGGCGGCGTCGTGACCGAGTGCTCGGATTGCGGCGGTGGCGGCTGTGGATCATGCCTGGGCCGAGTCAAGTCGCACATCCATGCCGCGCTCACCTGTGGCAGCGGCTGCGGGGAACTGGTTTGGGACGAGTGGATCGACAACCCACCAGACTGCTGTGACCCTTGCAATGACTGCGGTCAATGGACCGGCATCCGATCGTGCCTGCCCAGTCCGTTCAACTACTGCAATCTCTGGGGCGCGCGCACAGGCGATTGCTCAGCTGGCTGCTCCACATGCACCGAGACAGTTGGCTACGTCGATTCGGCTCCCCTACAAAAGGGCGGCGTCATCATTGAACAGAAGAACACGACACCCACGACGACACCGGCGCCTGAGCAGACGGTTGACGAGTTTGCTTTTCCTGCCGCACCGCCAACTGCGACGTCTCGCCCAGCGCGACGCGGCTACTTGTTTCAATAGCAACTCAGAACAAATCTCGCTGAATTCTCAAACAAGCTTCGTCGTCATGTCGAACGTTGTTCACGCGCGTGCTGATCGAATTCATCGCCATCTCGTCGCTCGAGAACGGCTTGAGCATCTGTTGGAGCGGCTCGCGGCATTCGAATTCCGGATCGAGCCATAAATCGTAGCTATCCTCGGGCAAAATCACTGGCATGCGGTCGTGAATGTCGCAGGTCAAGGCGTTGGCGTCCGTTGTGATTACGGTGCACGTTTCGATAGGCGGCGATTCTCTCTCGGCGCTCTCAGACTCGCACGACTCTTCTTTGCCGCGCCAGCTTTCCCATAGACCGGCGAAGGCGAAAGGGCGATCATCGATCATGTGAATATGAAACGGTCGCTTCTCGTTGCCGATCTTCTTCCACTCGATGTAGCCATCGGCAAGGACCAGGCAGCGGCGACGTTTGAACGCCGACCGAAAGGCCGGCTTCTCCGCCACGGTTTCGCCGCGTGAATTGATCATCCGGCTGCCAATCGACAGGTCCTTGGCCCATGACGGCACGAGTCCCCAGCGAATCGCGGACGCGACGCGTTTCGAGTCGATCACCCTCACCACGGCCACGCTCTGCGTCGGCGCTATGTTAAAGCGCAGCGACATCTGCGGCGCCGACTCCAACCGAAACTGGTCGACGAGCAGACTCATTGGCGTCCGCAAAGTGAACCGTCCGCACATGGGCCCATTCGCTTTCCCTGAGGGATCTGAACACCTGCCAACTCGGCGGCCTGCAAGGTATCGGCGGCCTGCACTGTAGCTGAACGCAGCTTGGCGATTCAACTATCGGGCCGGCAGATTGCCCAATTCGCCAGCGCCGACACCATTTCTTGGCGAGCACCTCTCTTTCTTGGCGAGTATCTCGCTCGCCTGCAAGACGTGGGCAAGGCAGGGCGTTTACGAGAATAGGGCAAGGAAGGTCGGCGCGATCGCTAAAATAATTCGGTCCCAATCGAGAGTCCCGATCACATTCGTCTGGCTTTGGGGCAGGAGGCGTGTATATAATCCCGCCCCTCTCGTTTCCTAATCAGCGCGTAGATGGACAGCATGTTCGGACAAGGAAGTCCGCAACTCGGCAGGCTCAACCTTCATGCCGCCAGGACCAGCAGGATGCGTGGTCGTGGAGGCCGCAATTCCCCATGCGCCCATCCGCAGCTCTTCTCTCTCGTCATTTGCGTCATCCTTGGCTTGCTGTCCATCCTTCCATCGGCCGCCCGTGGCGAACAGGTGCGCGTGCGGATCGCCTGGGGCGAGGGGCAAAGTCGGCGGTGGCGCGGCGTCGTGCGCATCGAGAAGGGAAAGATCCTAGAGGCGCGAGGCTTAGGGCTGGAGGCGGATTCACCTGGTGCGATCTCGCTATCGAAAGCTCGCAACGTGGTGGAAATCTTCGAGCTGAGCCCACACAACTACAACGGCGTCGACGTTCTCGTAGACGCTCCTTTGGACTCAAACATTTCTGTCGAACTTCGCTCGGGCAATGATCCGCCCAAGCAGCTTGCCGCGACGTTGATGAATGTTGTCACAAGCGAGAAAGGCCACGGCAAAGCTCTTGATGATCAGGGCAATCGCGTGGTGATGCAGCGATCGCCTGGCGATTGGCTTCGCTTCGAGTCCCAGTATGACTCGATGGTCTTCTCGACCGGTGAGGCGGTACGCTTTCAGCTTCGGCCGCATCTGTTGACGGCGGTTCGCAACGCCGCCTTGGACCTTCGCGTTAGGTTGTTGCAGGGCGGTGAAGTGGTTGATTCGCAGTTGCAGAAGATCGTGCTGGGCGCCAATGGCAGCAGCCAGGCTGCGCCCTTTGAGTTTACTCTTCCGCAGATGGAGGGCGTTCTTGAGTTTGAATTCTCGCTACTTCAAAAGGCTCGCGTGCAGTGGCTCCCGAGCACGCAGGTTGCCATCCGCCGCGTTCAGTTCGTGGCGATTGATACGCAACCATTGAGCCCCGACGGGCGTTCATGGGTGCAAGTCGACACACTTGAACCAACCAAGAAGGGTTGGTTTGACCTCGCGAGGTTACCGGGGATTCCGGGAATGACCGTAAAACCCATCAACCGCGACGCCACGCAAATCCGCATGATCGATGGTCATTCCGCGACCGAGTTGCCCCCTGGGGGATGGGTCGCGTACCCGCTGTCGATTCCGGCCGACCGCATGCACGCGCCACATGTGTTGGAGATCGAGTACCCAACGTCGTCGGCTCAGTCGTTCAGCATTAGCTTGGTCGAGCCCAATCGGGCGAATGAAGTAACGTCGCCCAGTGTGGACAGCGGCGTGATGGTTTCCGATCGCTGGGCGGACGCCACGCCGAAGATGGAGCGGCATCGGATGATGTTCTGGCCGCGAACGAGCACTCCATTCGTTCTGATCGCCAACCGCAGCCAGTTGGCAACGTCCCAGTTCGGCAAGATTCGCATCTACGCCGGACCATTGCGTGTCGACGAGAATTCCAACTCGCTGGAGCCGTCTGAGGCACCGAGTCCCTACGGCCAAGGCCGAACAGCAGTGCTCGACGAACGCACGGTTGCAGCCTTCTTCTCAAGGCCGCAATTTGCCGAGAATTTTGGCTCGGACAGGGCAGCCGATCCGGCTCGCCCTCAAGGTAGCTTGGACGACTGGTACAAGTTCTATCGCGGCGCTTCGAGGCTAGCTCAATATCTTCGCTTTGCCGGTTTCAACACAGCAGTCGTCTGCGTTGCCCGTGAGGGCGGCGCGATCTACCCGAGCAAAGTGCTGGGGCCAACTCCCAGATTCGACAACGGCGTCTTCTTTCGTTCCGGCCAGGATCCACTGCGGAAAGACGTTTTGGAGATGATGTTCCGAATGTTTGATCGCGAGGGACTAAAACTGATTCCGGCCCTGCATCTTTCGGGAATAACACCCGGCCTGGAACGCCTTCGGCAAGATGCTGCGCGGGGAGAGGGAATTGCACTTTCGGATCAGTATGGCGGATCGCGATTTGACGGTCGGCGTCGCCCCAATCCGGCACCTCCCTTCTACAATGCGATTGACCCTCGCGTGCAAGAAGAGACAAAACGAATTGTCCGCGAGGTGGTGGAGCGATACGCGAGCCACGCTTCGTTCGGCGGCATTGCCTTGCAGTCCGGCGCCGATACTTGGACCCAGTTTCCAGACGAGTCCTGGGGGATGGATCGCAGGACCATACAACAATTCGCGACTCAGGCCCGCGCCGGTCCATGGGAATTCGAAGGCCGGGCCGATGAGCCCGCTCGTCAGATTTTGGGTCAGCCAGCACTGAAAGCCAAATGGCTGCGTTGGCGAGCCGACTCGCTAGCCCGCCTCCACCGAGCTATCGAATTAGAGGTCGAACGATCGCGGCCAGGCGCGAAGTTCATCTTGACGACGGAATCGATGTTTCAGTCTCCGGCCATCCTCAGCAACCTAAGGCCTCATGTGGACCCCGTCGACTCGCTGGCGGAGAGACTCTTGCGAGTCGGTTATGACGCCCAAATACCTCGACTTCCCGGCAACGAAATGTTGCGGCCGTACCGTATGTCGGACGAAAGCAATATCTCCTACCAAGCCGAAAACATGACGCTCAACCAGCCTTCGGCGAACGACGGGATTTTTGGGGGTGCGATTTTTCACCATGAACAATCCTACTTGGCGACAAAGGCTCTCAATAAGTTCAATAAGCAGACGCCGTTTGGCGACGCACGAACGAAGCTGCGGTTGAACTCGACGCTGACGCCGTCCGCTCAGGACAATCGAAGGCGTTATGCACGGGCGATGGCGGGACAGGACCCATTCGTGATGCTCGATGGCGGTAGCGCGATTGCGATGGGACAAGAGTTTGCCGTCCGCCCCTATTTGCGGCTGCTGCGCGCCTTGCCGGCTCAACCCTTTGAGACGGTGCCAGGCACGCGCCAAAACGGCGCCGAACCCGTTGTCGTGCGCCACTACCGCACAGCGGGCGGAACGACAATGGTCTACGCCGTCAATCAAGCGCCTTGGGAAACGGACCTCAACGTGGCGCTCACGGGCGTCGTCCAAGCCGCCACGCAATCGATTCGCGGCGTCGAGTCGGGAGGCGTTCGCACGATGGCGGCGCCAAACCAACTGGCTTGGCGAGTGCAGATTGCCCCCTTTGGCGTAGCCGCCATCGTTCTTCCAGCAGGCGCCGCGCCGGCTCAGTGGACGACGACGGAACCGCCGCGGATCGCCGTTCGGTTAGAACGCCGAATTCAGAATGTAAAACGCCGAATCGCCGCGCTGAACTTGCCTCGCCGAGCAGCCGCCCCGCCGCCCAATCTGTCTTTCGAGGCCCAGGGCAAGCCGGTTCCAAACTGGCGTTTCCCGCCCAAGGATCCGCGATTCCAAATTGAAACCGAGCAGGACGGCCCAAGTCGCGTCTTGCATTTGAAGAACGACGACGCCAAGGCTGTGGTCGCCAAAAGCGTGCTCTGGTCGAGAAGCGATCGCTTCCCAACGCCCATTACCGGTATGGTAGCCGTCGAGATTCGACTGAGAACCAAGAAGGGCGACCAGCCGCGGCTGGCCGTGGCCATCGATGAACTCAACAAGAACGGCGGGTTCTACGAACCACTGTTCGTCGGCAAAGGGACCCCGCAGAAAGTTGACTCGGATTGGCGGGACTATCCATTCCTGTTCAAGCTCCCGCCCAACGTCGACAATGTCGCCATCGGCTTCGATCTGCACGGCAAGGGTGAGGTTTGGATCGACGACATTCGCATCTACGACATCTGGCTCCAGGGCGAGCGGATCCCCTTGGGCGCGCAGAGCGATATCGCCGCCAACGAACTGGTCGGCGGTAATCCCTACGGCTGTCAACGCTTTCTCGAAGGCTATTGGCCGCGATTCTTGCTCCAGCACAATCCAGCTCGCGTGCCCAGGGCCGCACAAGCCGTCAAGCCCCAAACGAGTCCGCTTCTGAAGCTGTGGCCTCGGTAATGACCGACAAGAGGAACTGTACTCTTTGTCCTCGAAACTCTTTGTCCTCGAACTCATATGGCCTCCACTCGCTCTGCGCCCCAGGTGAGTCCGTTTGGGCTATAATGCAGGCTCACCCCCTAAGCTGACCAGTGGCAGGTTGACCGCTGCAGGTTGACCGCTGCACGACTTGAGTCTACTTCCACTCCCCATTTTCCCGCCCAGTTAGAAGGCCGTTTCGCTGCTTGCTTCAACGCGAGCTGGAGTGCGGAAGAGCAAATGACACCAACTTTGAGTCGCATTCGATTGCTCGCGGCGCTGGCACTTACGCTCCTGCCTTTTCGAACCGCCCTAGCATGGCAAGAGAACTCTGAGCAAGGCAAGGCGATCTTCGCGTCGAAATGCGCGAGTTGCCATGGCCAGCGTGGCGAGGGAGTCGAGGAACACGCCGAGGAACCGTTGGTTGGCGAATCCTCGATTGATGAATTGACCGACTCGATCACGAAGAATATGCCGGAGGACAAGCCGGAGTCTTGTGTTGGCGAAGAAGCCAAGGCTGTCGCGACCTACATTTTTCACGCTTTCTACAGCGAAGCCGCGAGAGAGCGGAACGAGCCTACCTTCAAACTCGCTCGATTGACGGGGCCCCAGCTTCGTCAGAGTCTCGCCGACTTGTACGGCCGGCTCTCGGGATCGGTTGACCGATCCGAGCAACGCGGAGTCACCGGGCAGTACTTCGATGGGCAACGGCTCAGCGGCGACAAACGCAAGATAGATCGAGTGGACGCGACAATCGATTTCGACTTCGCTACCGCGGGTCCAGGGAGTGGCGTCAACGCCGCGGATTACTGCGTACAATGGACCGGCGGAATCCGAGCTGACAAGACCGGGCGTCATGAGATTCTGATCGAGAGCACTTGTGCGTTCGTGTTCAATCTGGGTTCGTATCAACGCGAATTCATTAACAACCATGTGCAGTCGGGCGACCGAATTGAATTCCGGCGATCGATCGTGTTGACGGCGGGGCGAGTCTACCCGCTGAGCATTCGTTTTCATCAACGCAAGCGGAAGACGAAACAACCGCCCGCCCGAATTCGACTTGCTTGGACGCCGCCCGGCGGCCTGGAACATGTTATTCCGGCAAGCAACCTGCTGCCAAGCAAGTCGCCGGCAACGTTTTCGGTTCAAGCCAAATTGCCGCCTGATGATCGCAGCTACGGGTACGCGCGGGGCATCGGCGTGAGCCGTCAGTGGGACGAGTCCACGACGGCGGCCGCGATCGAGTTTGCGGAAATAGCTGCAACAGAGTTGTGGCCTGCTTACGGGCGAGCGCATCGCGGCAAACCGGACGAGAACCGAGCCCGTCTGCGCGCTTTTCTCGGCACATTGGTCGAGACCGCATTTCGCAATCCGCTGACCGAAGCAGTTCAAAAGTCCTACATCGACGATCCGATCGATGCGACTGAAGACGACGACGAGGCGATCAAGCGTGTCCTATTGATGGCGTTGAAGTCTCCGCGATTCCTGTATCCGACCCTGGACCTGGGTAGCTCGAACTCACAATTTGCGGCCAATCAACTTGCGCTTACTCTCTTTGACTCGTTGCCAAGCGACCCTTGGTTGCTGGCGAGGGTCCGCGATAACAGGCTGAATTCTGAGGCAGAGATTCGAACGGCCGCGACGCGAATGATCGACGACGACCGCACTCGCAGCAAGGTGCGCGGACTGATGCATGCGTGGCTTGACTTGAGCCGATTCGGCGAGATCACGAAGGACTCCAAAATGTTCCCGGGGTTCGATCGAGGCTTGGCAGCTGACCTCGAGCATTCCCTGGACTTCTTTCTGGACTCAATCGTCTGGAGCGAATCGAGTGATTTTCGGCAGCTGTTCTTGTCGCGGTCGATGTTCACGAACGAGCGAATCGCCAAGTTCTACGGCGATGCTTGGCAGCCCGGCGACGGCTCTGGGCAGCTGACGCCCACAAAAGCGGATGACCCCAAGCGGTCCGGCGTACTCACCCATCCCTTCATCCTTAGCGGGCTGGCCTATCAAGACACCACGTCCCCAATTCACCGCGGCCTGTTTCTCATCCGCCAGATGCTCGGGCGAACTCTTACGCCGCCCCAGGAGGCCTTTCCGCCGCTTGATCCGGACCTGCATCCCGACCTGACGACTCGCCAACGCGTCCATTTGCAGACGAGCCCCAAGAACTGTCGGGCTTGCCATATCAAGATAAACGGGCTTGGATTTGCGATGGAGCAGTATGACGCTGTTGGCCGATTCCGCAACCAAGAAAAAGATCGTGCGATCAACGCCAAGGGAGACTACACTACACGCGCTAACGAGAATGTTGAATTCGACGGCGCCCAACAACTCGCAGAATTCCTCGCCAGCAGTGATGACGCGAAACGAGCTTTCGTACACCGCTCGTTTCAGCACCTGGTCAAGCAGCCGCCAAGCGCTTTTGGAGCGGGAACGATGGAGCGGCTGACCAAGTCTTTTGAGAGAAACCGTTTTAGCATTCGCGAGCTGCTGATCGAAATTGCGGTCATCAGCGCCGCCCGTCAAACTGAATCACCCGATCGGTAGGAATTCGATGCGTCAGACAAACCACGGGCCCAGCCCGCACTCTTCGCGCCGCGCGTTTCTCAGCCAACTTGGCGTTGGCGCGGCCGCGGCCAATCTCGCTGTTAACCTGCCCAGCATCGGTTGGAGCGCCACGGGCGATCAGCCGACGAGGAAGCAGCGGCTGGTCTTCGTATTCAGCCCCAATGGCGTGATCCCCAAACACTACTGGCCCGCGACGACTGGTGAAGATTTCGAGTTGCCTCGGATTCTGCAACCACTCAGCGAGTTCAAAAGCCAATTGATGACGATGCACGGCGTCAACAATCAGATTCGCGGCGACGGCGATGGGCATATGCGCGGGATCGGCTGCCTGCTGACGGGCATTGAACTGTTTCCCGGCGACATTCAGGGCGGCTCCGACACTCCCGCCGGTTGGTCCAAAGGCATCTCGGTTGACCAGTATCTAAAGAACCAATTACAAGCCGACCCGAAGAACCAAACTAGATTTGGATCGCTCGAGTTCGGTGTCATGGTCCCAGAGCGAGCGGACACTTGGACTCGCATGTCCTATGCCGGCCCCAACCAGCCGGTCGCTCCCATCGCGAACCCTTATCAAATGTTCAACAAGCTGTACGGACAAGCTAAGAACCGAGAACTACTGGCTAGCGTGCTCGATGGGCTTCGCGACGATCTCAAGAGAATCGAAAAGGTCGCGGGAAATCAGGACCGTCAAACCCTCAAAGATCATGCGGCCATGCTTCGCGAGCTGGAAAAGGAACTTCAAGCTGAGCAAACACAGAAGCAAAAGAACGCCGGCAAGAAGCACGTCGTTCCTAGCATTCCGCCCAACGTCGACGAAGTCAACGACAATATGCCAAAGATCAGCCGCATGCAGATGGACATGATGGTCAATAGCTTCGCCTCCGATTTCGCTCGCATCGCAACCTTTCAGATTACCAACAGCGTTGGCCAGCCGCGCATGAAGTGGCTTGACATCGCCGAAGGGCACCATTCCCTCTCGCATGAACCGGACAAGAACGTCAAGTCGTACGAGAAACTGATCAAGATCAACACGTGGTACTGCGAGCAGGTCGCGTATTTGGCGAAACGACTGAGCGAAACGCCCGATCCGGACGGGACCGGTTCGTTGCTGGACAACACCACAATCGTTTGGACAAACGAACTTGGCAAAGGCAATAGCCACACCCGCAACAACATCCCCTTTACACTCGTAGGCGGAGGCCTTGGCTTCAAAATGGGCCGAGCTCTTGAATTCAGAGGTGTGCCTCACAATCGCTTGTTGATGAGTTTCTGTGAGGCGATGGGGCAACCGGTCGAGTCCTTCGGCAACCCCAAGTTCTGCGCCCAAGGCGCCCTGCCGGGCTTGATCTAGCCGCCTCGCAACTCAGCACAGACGATAGAGGTGTCTCGAATCCGATGGCGGACAGTCGGCGCGGCGGGAGTTGAACCCGCGGCCTGCGTCTTATAAGGACGCCGCTCTTACCACCTGAGCTACGCGCCAAAATCGGTCGATACTGTTTGCCTCGCCGATTTTTTTTTGCGTTTCTAGCGTTGATTATGGCTGCTACGCTGCGCGGGGTTTTTCGTGGCTGACAGGGCGAAAAGAAGGATGGCCACAAAGAACACAAAGATTGATGGGGGGACAGCGATCTTGAGGGACGGGCGTTCAGAGGCAGGAGTCCATTGCAGATCGCCCGATGAGGTGAGTTGCCAGCCCGGCGTCACGCTTGTTCTTAATCTGGTTGCGGCTACGCCGCGCTGGGTTCTTTGTGGTCAGGGATTTCAATCCGGACCGGTGCGGAGCGGCTAAACGGATGGCCACGAAGAACACAAAAATACACAAGAAGGAAATAAGGACGATGGAGCGGGGAACGTCGATCCTCGGCTCACGAAAGGAGACACTTTTCGTGCTCTTTGTGGCCATCCGTTTCAATCCAGACCGGTGCGGAGCGGCTAGACGGATTGCCACGAAGAACACAAAAATACACAACAAAGAATCTCGTTCTCAAGAGAGACGCGCGCAAACGCGAATGGTTCGGGCAAG
>CAZWOU010000005.1:60390-73557 GCA_964635375.1 uncultured Pirellulaceae bacterium
GAGTCAAGGTTGGGCTTCGTCGAAATTGAAGCGAACGACGCGATCCGTAACTATCGTTGAAACCAACGACGAACCGACCTGACCGCTGGCGACCCGAATCAACAGCCGGTTGGTCCCTGATTTCAGCTTCAGTGAGCATTGCCAGAGCGACGCCGGCGGATCGCCATGCGGTCGACTGAGTTGGATTGGTCGGCCGTTGAGCCAGACCATAAGCCGGTTAGGGGACATCAGCACTAGGCGAGCATCTTGGCTGCGTGAGGCGGTCAGGGGCGTTAGGCAATAGATCGCCTTGCCCGGGTTGGATCCTAACAGAGAAGACAGGTCCAGCTGATTGTCGCGGCTGGTCGAGACGCGTCGCCAGCGAGCCGAACCGCCGCCGGCGCCAGGCCAGGTCTTGCGCAGGTCCATTTTGCTGGAAACGCCGGATGTCGACTCATCCAATGGGCCCAACATAAAGTACTGGCCGACGCTGCTAACGGGCAGACGAAGTATCGCTAGATAGGAAATCAAATCGGCCAAATCCTGTTCCGTCATCGTCGAGACCAGATTGTCCGGCATGATCGAAATGTTCAGAGCTCGCCGTGTTTCGATTTCATTCTTGGCAATATCGATCCGCTGGCCCTGGGCAGTCTTGAGCACAACGCGGCCAGCCGACTCGTCGGCGATCAGCCCGCTGAGAACTCGACCATCGGACAGGGCGAACGAGTAGTAGGCGTAGTTATAGTTAATCGCGCCGCTAGGGTTGAGAATGTGATACAGCAGTTCGCGTTTGCCGTACTTGGCGCCGATGGACGACAAGTCGGGACCAACCCAACTGCCAACGCCTTGCACTCGATGGCAGCTGGCGCAGCTGTTATCGCCAACGCGATGGAATAGTCGAGAACCACGTTGCGAGTTGCCGCGGAGGGCGAGCACTTCGTTGAGGTCTTGGATCCGCTTGCCGCTCGCGGTTTGGGGAAGCAGGATTTCCGCTCGAGCGGTTCGACGGATCTGTCGATCGGCGTGGTTATGAAGAAGAAAGACCACTTCACCCTTGAGATCCTCGGCCAACTGGTTTTCACGGTGCGTCGCCAGCAGACGGCGAGCGCCATCGTGCGTCGCGGAAATCAGTTGCAGCGCGCGGCGGCGGAAATCGAGCGGGTATTGGCTATCGCTCAAGACGGCTGAGAAAAGATTCTCTCGGCCTGCGCCGCCAAGGTCATTCAGCGCGGACAGAGCAGCCAAGGCGAGCGGGCCGCCGCGGGTTTGCCCTTTCGCTCGCTCGACCAGTTGGCTCGCCATCTCTCGAACCGCTTCCTCCTTCAGTTTTCCAAGCGCAGCCAAGGCGGCAGCGCGAGTCGAGATCTCTTGTTCATCGCCGCTCGCCAGTTCGACAAGTCGATCGTTGTAGCCGGCGGCCCCGCTGCGAGCAATCGTCGTGATTGCCTGGACCTTTAGCCCGTCACCGCCAATCGCCTCGCCAAGAACCCGCCGCATCTTGTCGCCATCGCGAACGGACATCCAGGCGCCGGCGAGTTTGGGCCCAAGTAGGGCTAGAACCTCCTGCTTTCTCTGAGCATTGTCCGCCGACAGAAAGCTGTCCATCAGGACTTCTGCCGCGAGTGGATCCGCGATGCCCAGCAGCGCCAAATCAGCTCCTTGCACAACGCCGGGCGATTCGCCCTGTCGGAGAATCATGCGCAAGGACGGCAAGGACTCGGTGCGCCTCAGCGACCAAGCCAAGCCGACTAGTTTTGACGCTGCGTTGGCCGGCGCCAGTTCATCGTCGGTATGCAAGAATGCGTCGTTCGTGGTGGTTGGGTAATAGGGCGGCAGAGCGACGGGTTCGTCCCCCCACCCAGATTCCTTGGCTCGCTGGCCCAGGGCCTCAAACAACGCCTGCAGAAAAGTCGCCTCACGGTTGTGAAGGGCCGCGTGCAACGCCTCAAGGTAATACCGATCGCGGCCATCCCAAGCGAGTGCCAGCTTGGTCAGAAGCTCGCCGGCCTTGGCCGTGCCCACATTGCGCAGGGCCATGATCAACTCTCGACGAACGCCGGGGTCCGAGTCATCGGCAAGCGGTGCGACGGCGTCCCAATGGACGACCGCGTCGGGCGCCGCGAGTCTTGCCGATTCGGGACCGACAACGGATTCACGTTTCAAATCGCGTGCCAAGATTCGCAACGCCAATTCCCGCATTCGAGGATTCGCGTGGCTGAAGACGGACAGCACGTCCGAGCGCCCCGTCTCGGGCAATGCCGCCAACACGAAAAGAGCCCGTGCCTGTTCGTGGTCTGATCCGTTTCGAAGCAGCGAAGTCAATCCAACTCTCGCCCCGCGTCCTTCCTGGAGCAGACCTGATCGGGCAACAAAGCGAGTGGCGATGTTAGGCGACTTCAGGGCTTCGAGCAAACCAGCTGGGGCTGCGAAATCCGGCTTGGGCGCCGCCAGTTCCAGAGCGGCGGGTTTAAGTCGATAGATCCGCCCTGTGTCCTGATCGGAGAATCTGTTGCCGCCTACTCCGGCGTCATACCAATCGCTCACGAACAGGGCGCCGTCAGGCGCTGCCGCAGCGTCCACGGGTCGAAACCAACTGTCCTCGCTACTCAACAAGACTCGGTGTTCGCTGCGAAAACCGGCTCCGTAGCGCGTCAGCGGATGCAAGTTGACTTGGTGGGCGCCGGCGTCGAGCTGGATTACCGCGCCGCGAAAGTCCTCAGCGAAGATGTTGCCCTCATAGACGAGAATTCCCGTCGGGGCGCCATTGCCGGTTCCGACCAGTTTTGGAATGACGCCCGGCAATTCTTCGGCGGAATGACGGTTTGACCGAGGCGTCTGGTAACCGTAGTCGCCTCCATCCATCATCCAAATCATCCGACAACCCCGCTCGCCGTCGTCGTCGTTGTCGGAAGTGAACACGTGGCCGAAAGAACTGATGGACGTCTCATAATTGTTCCGCTGCCGATAGCCCAGGACCTCGAGTTGAGTCCCGTCGAGATTGACTCGCTGCGTTGTGCCGTAGCGATTGGCGCTAAGACGCCGTCCGGACTTGTCGACAACATCAAATGTCGCCTCAGCGCCCTGGATCTTGTCCTTTCCATAGCGCGCGTCGCCCTGGGTGAAATAGAGTTTTCCATCGGGACCAAGGACCATGCCGTGCAGGCCATGATCGCTGTCGAGTCCGCCGTACCCCGTGAGCAGTGGGTAGCGGCGGTCGGCCCGGTCATCACCGTCCGTATCTTCCAACACGAGCAGGTTGGGGGAGTTGCCAACGTAGACTCGGACTCCTCGGTACTTTCCCTTCTCCCAGACTTCCTCCACAGCCAATCCCATCGGCGGGGGAAAGATGTTGTCGGCAAAGACGGTAACCTTGTCGGCTCGGCCGTCCCCATCCGTGTCTTCGAGAATCTTGACTCTGTCCGCTCCGGGCGCTCGCTTGAACGGTCCGTCCGGCGCGGACCACAGTCGATAGTTTAACCCCTCGGAAATCCAAACTCGTCCGCGCGAGTCGATGTCCATAGCCGTCGGGTTGTTGACCATCGGCTCGTGGGCCCACAGCGAAACCTCCAGGCCTTCCGCAGGCTTGAGAGATTTTAGCGACTCCTGGGGAGAGACTTGCCCGAGGGCGCACCCCGTCGCTATCACGAGCAGCAAGAAAGAGAACACGCCCGCGGTTCTGTTCTTCTTTGTCATTAACGTTCCAGCGAATCTGTCTGGTTGATCAACTGCCGTTCTTGAGCAAGAGCAACAGCATGATGGTCGGCGTTTTGGTTTCGACGCTGTGTTTCAAGTCCGGCGGCATGTGGATCCATGTGCCCGATTGTGCTTCAACGGTGTCGTCGCCAAGCGTCAGCGTCGCTTCGCCGCACACGAAGTGTAATATGGCAGGCATCGACGCAGTGTGCTCCGACAGTTCCTCGCCTTCCGCAAAGCCGAAGACAACGACCTTCACATGATCGTCATTGAACAGCGTGCGGGTGAGTATGCCGTTCTCTGGCGGCTCGACCTCCTGGGCAAGATCGAGCATGTGTGTGTAGCTTTGGCTCATCCGAACACCTCTTCCCATGCTGCTAACTCTGACTCACACAGCTCGCGCAGTCCCACCAAGTCGCGGTCCTGCTCAACCGCCAAGAACTGCTCCATCATGGCATCGTCATCCGCCTGGCTCAATACGTTGGCAGCCATCTGGAACAGGATGTTGTTCTCTTTGTAGATATGCTGCCGCAGCAAGGGGACGAACGCATTAGCAGCCGCGGAGAACTCGGCACTGTCCAGACCATTCGACCCGAATGCTTCTCGCATCCGGCGCACGCAATCCCGCCCCGCCTCGTGCTCCTGGAGCATCACGCCAATCGGGCCGCCTTGCACTGGAATGCCGAGTTGCTTGAGCAGCGGAAAGAACAGGTCTTCCTCTTTCGCATGGTGGCACCTATCCGCAAACCTGGCGAAGAATTCCGGCGCCCATTTCAGGAATTCATCCTGTGGAGGCTGCCCCGAATCGATTCGAGCCACCGCTCGCTCCAGAACGCTGAGCCCTCGCTCGATGATTTCGTGGTCGGCAACGAGCCGATCAATTGACTTCACGTGGTCGCTCCTTTATCAACACGTACTGAGAATTACGGGGTGGGCGAAATCAGGCCCGTCTGCGGAGGAGGCGGGGTGATCTTGCTGCGATGCTTTCTTGCTGAGATGCTTCCTTGCTGGGGCCGCTCGCAAGGATCATATCGGCCTTCAAGCTCCAAGACCATCGGGCTTGTGGCGAGGACCGAATCAGACTGGCGGGTGTGGTCATGACCAATGCGGAGACGGACAAACTGTATCTCAACCTAAGCGCGTCACAAACGCGAAAGCGACTTAAGGGTTTTGGCCATGGCGTGAAGCGAGTCGAGGCCACTGGCCGAAAGCAATCGGTCATTGTGCATACGGCCACCGGTCAACACCTTGAAGAGTTGACCTCGCTATTTTCTGATGTGGCCAATTCAACTCGGCGAACAACGCTGGGAACGCCGATTGAGAATCTCAGGAACCTCGGTCCAACCAGCGCGGCCTGGCTGCGCGAAGTCAACGTGCATGACGAGGCCGACTTGAAACGCGTCGGTCCGGCGCTCGCCTATCGACTGGTGCAACGTATGCGGCCCGACGTCAGCTTGAATCTTCTCTGGGCGATGGCGGCCGCGCTGTCTGATCGAGACTGGCGCGAGCTTTCGACAAATGAGAAACAACAGTTGCGTCGTGAGATTCAAGAGCCGTAGTCGGGCCGGCGAATTTCTCAGCGTTCGTTATCGGCCGGAGGGCAGCACTACGCCTTTGGGCAAGAAACGGATCTCCCGGTCATTGTCAACGGACTCGCCCGGCGTGCAACGGCCGTTCTCGACCTGCCGGTTCAGAAGCGTGAGTAGCGCTGCGACCTTCTCGGGATGTTTGGCGACCAGGTTGTTTCGTTCTTGTGGATCGTCGGCCAAGTTGAACAGCTGGGTTGACGGCATTCCTTGCTTCAGCGCCACATTGTCCTTGGGGGCGCTCCAACCGCCGCTTCCCGCGGAGAGACACAGTTTCCACGAACCGCTGCGGATGGCGAACTTCCCGGCAATGGAATGACTGATCAGCGCATCTCGGCCCGACGTTTCGGCTCCAAGAAACACTGGAAGCAGACTGAAGCCGTCCTCGCCGCCCAGCGGCTTGCGCGGCTGTCCGGTGAGCTCCTCCAGAGTCGAATACAAATCTGTCAGGCAAGCCAACGCCTTCGTCTTCCGGCCTCCCTCAATCCGCCCTGGCCAGCGAGCGACAAACGCCACTCGGTGCCCGCCCTCGTAAATGTCGGCCTTGTGCCCGCGAAACCCTCCGCTGGGATCATGACCATGTTCTTTGAGCAACTCAAAGTTCGCCTCCGGCGAGCACCCATTGTCACTTGTGAAAATCACCAATGTGTTGCCATCGAGCGCCGCTTCTTTGAGTGTCTCGAAGATTTGCCCCATGTGGTGGTCGACTTGCATCACAAAGTCGGCATAGGGGTTCAGTTTGCTTGCGCCTTTGAACGGCGGCACGGGAACGATCGGCGTATGCGGCGCCGGGAGAGCCAAGTAGAGGAAGAACGGTTTCCCTTGTTTCGCATTCGCGGCCCGCTGCTTGATGTGGGCGATCGACTTATCGAACAGATGAGGAAGCACTTCGTCAATGTGGAAGTCAGAACCAATGGGACCCTTGCGGTACCAGCCGTAGCGATCTTCATTCCTCGTCACTCCCTCTTCCCGGTCCGGCTGAGCTGTGACTCGACCGGTATCGACCCACACGTAAGGCGGCATGTCCAGTGAACCGCAATGGGCGTAGTAGCGGTCAAAGCCGTTGATGTTCGGGCCATTTACGACTGGCTTCGTGAAATCGATCTTGCCGTTGTTCTTGTGCCAATCCCAACCCAAGTGCCACTTCCCGATCATCGCCGTGTGATAGCCAGCGCCTTGCATTAGATGTCCGAGGGTCGGCCGATCGGCGGGAATCAAGTGGTCGCTTCGACCGCTCAAGACGCCGCGAGCGAGACGACTGCGCCAATTGTAGCGGCCGGTCAACAGTCCATAACGAGTCGGCGTGCAGACGGAACTCGGCGTGTGCGCATCGAGAAACGTAAGACCCTCATTCGCCATACGCTGCAGATGGCGAGTCTTGATTTTGCAGTTCGGATTCGTCGGCGAAACATCTCCTATCCCCAAATCATCCGCCATCACCACGATTACATTGGGCCGGTCGGCGGCCAGAACCGCCAGCGGAGTGACGCAAAACAACGGGCAAAAAGTAATAGAGGCGGACAGCACTCGCAACCGCAGCGAATTACAGAGGATCATCAATATCTCCGACCGGCAAGAAAATGTGAGGTTTGTCAGCTGCGAATAAGGACGCTCGCTGCGTCCACCAATCATAACTCAAATTGGCTCCGCTGTTTTCAGCCGACTCGAGCATTTGGACGATGACGAGCTCTTGAGAATCCCGTTCGGAACGACGTTGGCTCAGACCAAACGGTTGGGCCGATTCCAGCGGATTCGACCAAGCAGCACATCGCCGCGCGCTTGCTGGCTGGGCATCCACTCTCCGGCCGTCACCCAAGACTCTTCTTTGCTTGCGTTAGTAACGTGAAAGTTGCCCATCAGCGCAACTTGCTTGGGATGATTGACGCCATCGCCCGAGATCGGCAAGACGGTCCGCTCGGTGTCGCGGATCAGGTGCATCTTCTCCGTATCGACCTGGGCCATGAACAGGGGCGACCGCCAGCGGGTGACGTTCACATTGATCGCGTCCTTTCGCGTGTAAACGAGAAACAGCCCGTCTGAATGTGTGAGCCAATGTTGTTGGGTGGTCGACATCGTCAACGCCTGGCCGTCATCCCAGGACCAGGCCTTCTTCTCTTTCCACTGTAATCCGTCATCACTAACACTCATGTAGCCGCGACCGTCCTCCGCTCGGATCGTCAGAAAGAAGCGGTCTCCGAATTGAGTTAACGACGGTTCCAGCAAGCCTCGTTTGTGCGGGTGCTCAAGTGCCGGGCCAACCTTCTTGATCCGCAGCGACTCGCCGTCGTATGTGCAGATGACACCGGCCACGGACCGATGCGTCGACTTGGCGCCAAAGGTGAAGGAGAGCAAGATATCGCCGTTGGGAAGGATCACGCGCTGGCCACAGTTGTTCGTGTAGATGAACGCGCCGCGAGGGTCGCCCCAGTCAAGTCGTTTTCGCTCAGACCAAGTTCCATCACGCCGCCGCACGGCGTAGACGGGGTAGCGAGACAACTGGTCCCCTCTGGAAAACTTGGGTCCGCTGTAGAAGACAACGTGTCCCATGGCGAGCACCGTCTCGGTCGCAGCGTGGTACTGAGGCACGACGTCGCAGACGCCGGCTTGCAGCCCTTCTGTTCCGCGCACGAGGTCGCGGCCCAGCGCGGGAATGGGAGCCGGCTTCGACCAGCGGCGCCCCTGGTCTTCAGATATCGACCAATGGACCGGCCCGAAGAAGTCCGATCCGCCAATCGTTTGCAGTGTCATCAAAGCCGTCGACATTCCGTCCTTCCCTGGCGTCATGCAGACGCGAGGGTGAAACCAAGTGACCGACTTTCCATCGCGATTCCGCCAAAGCCGCTCGGTTGTAATCGATCGGACTAGGCTACTCTGCTTGGCGTGGGCCGCAGCAGTCGAACTGATCAGGGCGGCTCCCGCCGCGAGAGCTTGCCGACGATTGAGGGATTCGAACATTTTGGTTTGCCCTTTATTCCATAGCGAATGAAACGTGTGAATGGCCCGCTTCGCGGTTTCGTTTCTCGTGCTGCCGCAGGCGAGGCCCGTGGTCAACAGATTGCTCTCGGCTTCTCTGCCGATTGGTCGACATCGGGATCAACGAACTTGCGCAGTGTATTGGTTCTTTGCTATGATGGCATGAGACACTTCAACCGAACAGGTAGCCTATGCCAGCCAACCAAAATCGGCCTAAGCGAAAACGCGGGCTGGCCATTCTGGCGGTCGTGCTGGCCGCTCCCGTTCTCGCCGGCGCCGTGGGCATCACACTGCTGATGTCGCAGCGAAAACCTGCGACCGGACGAAGCGTGTCATTTGCCCATGGCGGCAGAGAGCGGCGTTATCGCATCCATGTTCCCGCCAGTTATACCGGCAAGTCACGCGTGCCCATCGTGTTCTGCTTCCACGGCGGCGGCGGAACGGCCGACGTCGCGTCCAGGATGGGATTCTCTCCAATCGCCGACAAGGAGGGGTTCATCGTCGTCTACCCAGAGGGGCTGAACAAACATTGGAACGATGGACGCGAGTCAAAGAAATTCGCCAAACAGGACGCCGAAGTCGATGACGTCGCGTTCGTTCTGGCTCTGCTCAAGAAACTTCGCCGAGAATACCGTCTCGATTCAAATCGAGTCTACGCGGCCGGCGCTTCCAACGGCGGCTTCTTCAGCCATCGTTTGGCCATCGACGCCGCTGAGCATTTCGCGGCGGCGGCGATCATGATCGCCACGATGCCGATCCCGCTCGACAAGCAATTCAGCCCCGATCGGCCGGTCTCGATGCTGTTTATGAACGGAACCAAAGACCCGTTCGTCCCCTATGAGGGCGGGCCGATCACGCCTAACTTCACACCGCGTCTCGTCGATTCCAAGACTTACGATTTCGGCCGAGGCGCATGTTCATCTACCGATGCCGCCGTCCAAAAGTGGTTGGACTTCAACGGACTCGACCAAAAACAGCCTCGGCTGACAAGACTCAAAGACCAAGACCCTCGCGATGGCTGCCGCGTCGAGCGGCGAGTTTGGACTGGCGGGAAGGCGGGCGTTGAAGTCGTGCTCTATCGCATTGAAGGCGGCGGACACACCATTCCAGGCGGCGTCCAATACTTGCCTGAACGGTTGATCGGCAAGACCTGTCAAGACTTCGACGGCCTCAACACAATCTGGCAATTCTTCCAGCGTTGCCGCCGATAGGAAGGCCAGCGAAACTAGGTAAATATGGCCTTCGGCCAAACCGGGGCGGTTGTCTTCTCTTCCTGGCGCGTTGCCTGCGTTGCCCCAGGCTGCGGTGGAAAAAAGGCCTCCGGCCAAACGCGTGGTCGACGCGATCGCGCCGACCATCTCTGATCCACGAGCAGACGAGCAGACTCACTCACCCTCTCATTGGGGCGCGAGGGTTTGGCTTGTCGCCGCCAGGCGCAATTTGCATCGGAATGCAATTGGAGCGGCGAATCTAAAGCCAGTGAGAGAGAAATCGAAAGGAGAGGTTCTCACCTCGCTCAGCTGCGAGCCGGGATCGGCTGGGGCGGCATGCGGCGACTGATCTGTTCCGATCTCGAAATCCGCTCCGCCATTCGCCCGTCGGTCCGCCGAGTGTTCTCGGGGCCAGCCGAAACGTGCTGCTCACTAGCCTGATCGAAGCGGCTGGAGTCGGCTTCGATTTGTTCAGCGGCTTGTCGACGAATCATCTGAACGCCGCCATGCACCGGGTCAGACGATGTGGCCAAGGCTGCTCCCCATTGGGCCAGGCGCTCAATCAACTCAGGGCTGAGCGGCTTGGGGCCGTCTTGCATCTGGGTCGTTTGCTCGCCTGGGGCCGACTTGCATCTGGGTCGTTTGCTCGCCTGGGGCCGACTGGGCCATGACAAGCTGTTCGTCGGTTCGCATTCCCCACATGCTGCGTAGATCGGAGGGGCGCAGCGGCGACGTATCGTCTTTGACGAAAATCACGTCGCCCAAACATCGTTCCAAGCCAGTTTGAACCGACTGTTTGCAGCCCATGGTCCGTCGATTCCGAGTCACGGAAACTTGGGGGTATCTGTGGGCTAATTCGATCGCAATTTCTTCCGTCAGGTCTGTCGAGGCGTCATCGACGATGAGGATTTCAAATTCGTCAGCAAAATCGGGAACGACATCGAGGACGTCATTCACGGTGTTCATTAGCGTCGCCTGAGCGTTGGCAACCGGCAAAACGACACTGAGTGATTGTGACAAGGTAGTCCCCTTCCATCGCGAACTTAGCTTGGACGCTTTTCAATCGGTTACAATAAAACTTCTCCGCCGGCCCCAAACGACAACTACTCCCGAGAGTTGAGTAGGGTGGAGTGGAGTGGATCGGCTCGACAAGTTGTCCGGCGCCGTCGGATGTGTAGATCATCGGCAGCGAACCGGAGTTCCTAGAATTGCAGGCAATTTCTTCCTATTTTGACAACCATGCGGAATTCGACCGTCGCGGATGTGATAATCGTGACGATCATTCGAGCCGAGCGGGGCAAATCAGCTGAAGAGTCGTTCGCGGCTGACGTCAATCGCGAAGGAATTGTGACTACCTCGAAACAGAACGTTATCGTGGCGAAGGCGCGGAGAGTTTTATGATCGACCTAGCGATTAACAAACCCGATTTCAGTGGTGAAGGCAACTTGGTTCCGGCGATTGCCCAAGATGTTGAGAACGGCGACGTGCTGATGATGGCTTATATGAACGAACAGGCTTTTGACGAGACGGTGGCGACGGGCCGAGCAGTCTATTGGAGCCGGAGCCGCGCGCAGTTATGGCGAAAGGGAGAGTTAAGCGGGCATGTGCAGGAGGTCGTCTCGATTCGGGTCGACTGTGATGCTGACGCCGTTCTTCTCCTCGTCAGGCAGAAAGGAGCTGCCTGCCATGAGGGGTTTCGCAGCTGTTTCTTTCGCAGCGTAACGCCCCAAGGCGCCGAACTGGTGTGCGAACGGCTTATCGATCCCAAAGAGGTTTACGGCCCTTGACCGACTGGGCCTGACCGACTGGGTCACGTCGGAGCGGTTTGGCGAGAATCCAGGGATCGCGGATTTCGCTGGCGGCGAGGCATGAAAATGGCTACGATCAGTGAGTAGCTGGCCAAGCATTGTTGGGTATCGACCAATGACTATCCTCTCTCGCACCGTTTTGGTGCTTTCTCTTGGGGCCGGATTCGTATTCCCCCCGCTCCTTCACGCAGCCGATCGAATTCCAACGTCACCAGACGAAATGGCTCTCCGCATCGATCAGTTGCTCGCCGAACGATGGCAGCGTGAATCGGATGAGGTTCAACCGGCGCCGCCCACAGATGACGCCGAGTTTCTTCGCCGAATCTACCTGGACCTGACAGGCATCACGCCCACGGTCGCCCAAGCTCGCAAGTTTCTGGCGAGCAAGGATGCCAAGAAACGATCAGAACTGATTTCACGTCTCACGCGTTCGGCTGGCTTCGCAACTCACATGGCGACAACCTGGCGGAACCGATTATTGCCGGACAATTTCGATCCAGCCCAACTTCAAAGTGCAGCTGGGCTGCAGAACTGGTTGCGGGACCAATTTGTGGACAACCTGCGGTACGACAACCTGGTCGCCGAATTCCTTGTGGCGAAGGGCGGTGGGAATCGTGGACCCGGTATTTTCTACACGTCCCACGAGATTAAGCCGGAAAAGCTCGCGGCCAGTTCCGCCCAAGTCTTTCTTGGGTTGCAAATCCAGTGCGCTCAATGCCACGACCATCCAACGGACCGCTGGACTCAAGAGGATTTTTGGGGCTTCGCCGCCTTCTTTGCTCAGTTGCAACAGCCGGCGAACAGCGGCCTCGGCGCCAACAACCAAATCGAAGATCTACCCAGCGGCGAAGTGACTTTGCCCGACACCGAGGTGGTAGTTTCGCCGAAGTATCCAGCGGGACGCGAGCCGAACGCGGACGAACGCGGCTCGCGACGCAGGCAGTTGGCCATCTGGATGGCCTCACGAGACAACCCCTACTTGCCTCGAGCCGCCGCTAACTGGGCCTGGGCCCACATGTTCGGGCGCGGCATCGTCGATCCGGTCGATGACCTCAGCGATAACAACCCGCCCAGTCATCCCGAACTGCTCGACGAACTTTCCCAGTACTTCGCCAATCAAGGGTTCGATCTTCAGTTGCTGCTCAAGACCATCGCGTTGACGGACGCCTATCAGCGGTCAAGCCGAGGCGGAAACGAAGCCGCGGCAACGCCCTCGCTGTTCGCCAAGATGGCTTTGAAGACGCTCTCGCCAGAGCAACTCTACGACAGCCTCGCACAGTGTTTGGCAAGGCAGCCGCTTGTCGTCGGGCAGCGAGGCGCTCTGCTTGACTCGCGAAGGCAGCAGTTCATCGCTCGCATGCGAACGCAATCGCGCAACGCCATGGAATACGAAACTGGACTTCCGCAGGCGCTGATGATGATGAATGGGCCGCTTATTGGCGAAGCCACCCACGCCGAACGGAGTGGCTTGCTCACATCGTTGGAAGCGCCGTTCTTCCAAAACTCACAACGGCTCGACGCGCTGATGTTGGCCACGCTATCTCGCAGGCCTCATGAGGCCGAGCGTCAACGGTTCGAGGCGTTCTTGGCGGAAGGTGAAAAAGACGGCCAAACACGACGCGCTTTGAGCGACGTGCTTTGGGCGTTGTTGAACAGCGCCGAGTTTGCATTGAATCACTAGCCGCCGCCCGTCGGGGCGTGAGTTCCCGGTTCGCGGTTGTGTGCTTTTTCCAGACGAAGACAGTTGGACTATTAGGTGAGCCTGGCCGGTTCCTGATTTTATGAAGGCGAGAACATGAAACGTCGAGACTTCCTGCGACGGTTGGGCGCGGCTGGGTTGGGTTTGGGCGGCGGTTGGTTTCCGGCGCTGGCGAACACGTTGGCGGATGAAAAACAGCGGAAACGGCAGTGCATTTT
>CAZWOU010000005.1:73567-100077 GCA_964635375.1 uncultured Pirellulaceae bacterium
TGCTTTGGATGGGTGGCGGTCCAAGCCAGATGGACACCTTCGACATGAAACCGGGGCACGCCAATGGAGGCGAGTTCAAGGAAATCGCGACGAGCGTTCCGGGGCTCAAATTGAGCGAGCACCTTCCCAAGTTGGCCCAGCACGCCGACCAACTATCGATCATCCGCGGGTTGAGCACCAGAGAGGGAGACCACGGTCGTGGGACCTACTTGATGCGGACAGGTTATCAGCAAAATGGGCTCATCCGATTTCCCGCGATCGGCTCTAGTCTGTCGAAGACGCTTGGCGATCGCGACGTCGACTTGCCGAACTACGTAAGCATCACTCCCGCAGTGGCGCTGAACGCGTCGGCATTCAGCCCGGGCTTCCTGGGGCCCGAATACGCGGCCGCCACCGTTGGCGCTTTGAATACGCTTGGCGGGCAACCCCAAAACGGCGCCGCTGGCGACGATTCGTTCGCCGAACTAGGCGTCGATTTCCTCCACCGCCAACCGGGCGTTTCTGAACAGCAGGGCAAATCGCGACTGGACCTCTGGAATTCTCTTCAAGATAGTTTCTTGAAAGGCCGTTCCGCCACTTCCGCTTCAGCCCAAGACACGATCTATCGTCGAGCTGTTCGAGTGATGAACGGGAGGGCGATCGAGGCCTTCAACCTGGGCAACGAGTCGAGTAAGGTTCGCGAGGCATACGGACGAGGAAGGTTCGGGCAGGGTTGTCTAATGGCTCGGCGGCTCATCGAACGCGGCGTGCCCTTCGTGGAAGTCTCGCTCGGCATCGAATCAGGCGGGGTCGGCTGGGACAC
Organism: uncultured Pirellulaceae bacterium; assembly: GCA_964635375.1. GTDB lineage: Bacteria > Planctomycetota > Planctomycetia > Pirellulales > Pirellulaceae > CAZMNY01. The sequence goes on from CAZWOU010000005.1 coordinate 74,370, forward strand.
CCACCAGAACAACTTCGCCTCTGTCCGCACCCTTTCGGAACAACTTGACGTCGGTTGGAGCGTCTTGATGACCGAACTCAAAGACAGAGGCTTGCTGGAGACGACGACGATTCTGTGGATGGGCGAGTTTGGTCGAACGCCCGCGATCAACGCCAACGGCGGCCGAGACCACTTCCCCAACGCTTGGTCAGCCGTGCTGGCTGGCGGCGGTATCCAAGGCGGGTCGATCCATGGCAAGACCAGCGGCGATGGACGGGAAGTGACCGACGGCAAGGTCGATGAGGCCGACGTGCTGGCCACACTCTGCACTGCGTTGGGCGTTAATCCGGCAATGGAGAACATCACGCCCATCGGCAGGCCCGTCAAGATCGCCGACGGCGAGCCTATCGAAGCCATCCTCTCCTAAGCGAGATCACCTGCTGGCGGCCGCGCCGCTGCGTTTCGCGCATTCCAAAAGGGCTTGTTCATGTTGCGCCAGACATTTCGGTTTCTTTGCTACGCAGCCCTTGGCCTCGCCGCCGTTGGCTGTGGCCCCAGCGCCGATTTAGCTGATTCGCGAAGCCGTGCGCAGACGCCGACAACTGGCAGTCGGCCGGTTACCGGCGAAACTGAGACGACCGCCCCAGATCGCCCCAAGGAAGTCGGGCAGACGGAAACTCGGCCTAACGATGCTAAGACGGAACCGAAGGCCGACGACAACGACCACGCCTTGGAGCCCAAGCCGAACCCCGCTGACGAGACAGCAGACCAACCTGAATCCGCTGAGCCAAGCGAAGGTAACAGCGCTGCGACGACTGGCACTGCTGAAACCGGCACTGCTGAAACTGGCGATGCTAAGGCTGGCGATCTCGCGGCTGGCCAAGACGCCAAGGAGAATCTGAAGACCGAACGCATCGCTTTGTTCACGCTTCAAGGACCTTTGATCGTCGAAGTGGTCTTGTCAATCGATGGCGAACCACATGATCAAGCGCTTGCTAGACTTGTTCAGTACGTCCTCAAGGCGGCTGACACCAACAAGGATGGCAGGCCAACGTGGGACGAACTGACGAACAGCCCCAAGTTCACCTACGGACAATTGGGCAACGCGCCGCTGACCACCGCCGAAAACAAGCGCAACGCGATCCAGCTTTACGACGTGACCAAGAATGGTCGGGTCGACGCGAGCGAGGTGCCGCGGTTTCTGACTCGCAACGCCGGCGGCTCTCGGACGTTTGACTTTCGCAGCGCCAATTACTACCGCGACATCAACCGAAGCGACTCGCCGCTTTTCGAACTCCTGGATTTCAACGACGACGGCCGAATCGACTTTGGCGAAGCGGACCAAGCTGAGGCAAAGCTGCAAGCTCGGGACGCCGATTCCGATGGCGTGCTGTTCCTGAACGAAGTCGCTAACTCAAGCGAAGAACGCCCTGGACCGCTCACCCAACGTCGCGTTTCGGCCGGCGCCGCCGCTTCCTGGCTCGGAGGCAGAGCCAAGTGGACGAACATTCTCTATGCGATGGAAGAGCAGTACATGTTGGGCGGATCTCTGCGGCGATCGGCGTTTGAGCTCACACCCGACCTGTTCGATCGACTCGACAAGAATGACGATGACCGAGTTGATTCGAAAGAGGTTGCCGCAATGGCGACGGTTGAACCGCATATCCGCATCGAAGCTCATTTTGGCGACCGCGGAGAAACCGAGTCGCCGCGACTCAAGCTGACCTCGCTTCACGCCGATCTGCAAGACACCTCGTCCGTCGAAATCGGCAACGATCGGATCACTATCCAGTTTCCGAAAGATCGTCTGCTTATCTTCTTAAAAGATCAAGCAGGATCGCGGCAGACTGGTCAACAAGCAACTGCGCTGCTCAACCAATACGATGCGGACAAGAACGGCTACTTGGATGAAAGCGAGTTTCCCGAACAGACTCCGGTGCTCCTTGGCGGCATCGAAGCGTACGATTCGGACGAGGATGGCAAGGTCTACAAGGCGGAGATCGAAGGCTACCTCGCTAACGCCGGAGTAGCTCAGAGAAGTCAGATTCGATCCCGAGCCGGGGATCAGACGGATGCTCTCTTTGACGCTTTGGACTCCGATCAAGACGGCCGACTGGACGGAAGGGAGATTCACGCCATCCCGGAACGTCTCAAACAGATGGACCGAGACCAAGACGGCGAGTTGATCGTTGATGAAATCCCTGGTTCGATGGCTCTGGCCCTTGTCCGCGGCAGTCCGCAGCAGACCGATACTTTGTTTGCAATTCCCGTCTCCAAGCCCACGCCGCCCGAGAACGCGCCTCGCTGGTTCCTCAGCATGGACCGCAATCAAGACGGTGCGATAGCCCGAAGCGAGTTCTTGGGCGAACCGCAGCAGTTCGCCGAACTTGACGCGGATGACGATGGCTTTGTCTCGGCCGACGAGATCGAAACGCCGGCCGAGCAGTCCGAAGAATAGGACCATCGGGCATCGGGCGCGCGTTCGTCACCGCAATGAGCGAATGCAGACGCTTACTTGGGTTTGGTGTAGGGGGTTAGTCCGTCTAGGTAACGCCAGTTCTTGACGTAGGAAATCAGGTCCGCCATTTGTTGCTTGTCGATATCCTTCTCAAGTCCTTCAGGCATCAGGGAGATGCCGTTGGAGCGCATTTCGTCGATCTCACTTCGGGCCAGCGCAGTGGTTTTTCCTTCGGGCAATTTTAGCGTGATCGAATCGCTGGTTTCGACGGCGAGCACGCCGGTCAGTGAACGGCCGTCGGTCGTGATGACCGAATAGCTTACGTAGTTGCTATCGATGGCTCGGTTAGGCTGCAGGATATCGGTGAGCAGTTGGGTCGGTTGGCGCGATCGCGAGTCGGCGATATCGGGCGCCACGTCAACGCCCCACTTGCCCACTCGATGACAAGTGGCGCAGTTCTTTCGAAACACAATTTCGCCCCGCTGTGGATCGGCCGCCAACGAGAGAGCCGCTTGATAGTCTTTTAGCACCTTCTTCCTGTCCTCCGGTATTGCGGCCGCAAACAGTTTGGCGATCCGCGTCTTCAGTTCAGGCGTCTTGTTCTTGAGCAGCCGGCCTGTGCGCACGCGGTCGATTTCACCAAGCTTGATCGCGCCACCCCCGACTTGATCAAGCAGCAGTGATATTCGGCTGGTTCGGGCCAGAGCTAAGTCGAGTATCGCCCGCCTCATCTCGGGAGATTCCGAGGGAAATCGGCCGAGGAGTTCTGCTGCGGTGGGATCGTCGGCGATTCTGGACAAGGCGGCGATTGCGGCCAACCGTATGGTTCGTGGTAGTTCGCGAATCCTCGCCAACTCGGCAAGTGTCTTCGCGCTTGCCGGATCGTTCGATGCGACGGCGCCCAAGAACCGAATTGAGAGAATTCTCCGCGCCTCAGTCTGGTCAGAACCGAGGGCAACTTTGTTGGCGGCGGCGATGGTGCGAGAGACGGCTTTGTCGAAACCCGAGTGTTTTTTCCGCAACGCCTGGTAGCTCGAACGGGCTCGGGCGACTCCTTCAATGTGGCCGAGCAGGATGGCCATCGTAGCCGAGTCGTTGGCCACAACAAGAGACTCAAGTCCCTCAAGCAGGTTCTCGGACGCGGGCGCTTGCCGTGCTGCCAGTCCCACTAGCTCTGCAGCCAAAAGGGACTTGGCTTGGCTTCGACTCGGCCCAACTTTGAGGCAACGCGCCAAGATTGCCTCGGCGATCTCGCCGATCTGTTTACCCGCCGCGATGTTCGTCGCTTGGCGAGTCCAGCGATCTTCAGCACCTCGCCAGGCAATCTCGGTCAACGCGTGAACATCGGCGGAGGTCGCAGGCGTCAAGGACAATGCCGCTTGAAAACGGACTTGAACATCATCATCACGACTCAGCTTTCTTACGGCTTCGCGAAGCTCCGAGCTGTCTGAACCCTCACTCAACCGCAGGGCCTGAATCTTGACTGAGGAATCTGGGCTTCGCAGACCATCGGCAATCAGGCTGTCGGTCAACTGGTCCATGCTTCGCAACAGCCAAAGGCAGCGGGCTTGTGCGAGCGGCGGGCCCTGCTTGAACTTCGCCTTGAGCAGGGCAGGGAGAGAAGGCGTGGGCCGCTCGAGGATCAGCCTGGCGGCGGTTTCACGATGCCAACCGTTTTCGTCTCCAAGCGATTCGACCAGTTTCCGTTCGTTCGACGCAGCGAGTAGGCGCGAGCTCGGTCGGTACGCGTCGCTTGGGACCACGCGATAGATGCGGCCGAGGTCGTCGCCATGACGCTGATCTGGGCGGTTCTTCAGTTCGTCGGGCACAAACTGCGGGTGCTCAATCACAGCTCGGTACATATCGACAACATACAGTGATCCATCGGGGCCGTTCTCCATGTTCACTGGCCGGAACCACTCATCAGCCGAAGCCATAAACTCAACTCCAGTTCGCCCGGGCCGCGACGTAAATGTCGCCCCCAACGGTTGCATCACCTCCCGGTGCACCAGATTGCCAGTCGGGTCGCACGTCAGAGCGTTGCGACGATAGGGCCGAGGCAATCGGTTACCGGAATAGATCGTGACGCCACAAGCTGCCGTGAACTGGTTGGCGTGAAGCGTCGATGTTGTCCACGCTCGACTGATCGGGAACAGTTGAGATTCGGCGCCGGCTTTGGCCACATCGAAGGCGACCTGTCCGGCAAGCGCCGTGGGGTTGCGGCGGAGGTACCGATTGGCCAATACGATATGTTTGAGCGGGTTTCGGTTACTGCAAACAAACCGCCGACCGGTCTCGTCAAACGTCAAGCCGAATTGGCCGACTCCGCTTATCGCTTCGTAGTCCGAGCCGATTGGGTCGAATCGAAAGTCCATGCCGCTGATGGAGACCGGCTTCGCCTGCTTTACTCCCGGTCGCACGCCGACAACCGAACCGCCGCGAAGTCCATTCGCCACGTATACCTGATTGTCAATCGCCAGAGTTGGATGATTGGCGCGAAGTTGCGAATTCTGTTCAACGAAGCCCTGAAACCAGGTCTCGATTCGATCCGCTTTGCCATCTCCATTGTCGTCCGGCATGTAGACGACTCGACCTCCGATCGTGGCGATGACGCCCGATTTCCAAGGCTGTATGCCGTTGGCGAAGAGCAACTTGTCAGCAAACACGCTGGCCGATTCAAAGAACCCGTCGCCGTCCTTGTCCTCGAGGATCTTGATGGTCGAACTGGGCGCCTGACCTTCGCCAGGACCATGAGGATAGTCACGCATCTCCGCGACCCAAATTCGACCTGCCGCATCAAATCGCATGGCCACGGGATCGATGACCTGCGGCTCCTGGGCCACGAGCTCAATTCGCAGACCTTGGGGCAAACGGAAGTGGTCGATGGCTTTCCGAGCGCCCTGCGGACTTGAAAGGCTGCTCTTCGGCGGCGGTTGGGCGGGCGCTGTCGGTTGGGCAGTTGTCGGTTGGGCAGGCGCTGTAGTTTGGGCAGCCGTCTGGTGCGACGCGCAGAGGAGGGCAAGGGCGAACAGCGGCAGCGAGGACCAGCGGATCATTTGTCGTCTCGTCAATCGGTGGAATGTCGCGTCTGAGCCTCCGCTCAAGGACCTGGGCTCAAACTGGTGATTGTTATTCTATCCCGATTGGGCCGACCGTGCGCGATCGGACGCATCATGCCGCTTGGGCGGCTATTTTGCATCAAGTTGTGACTGCCGGATCTTGATTTCGGATTGCGCGGAATGAACCCTTCGCAGCAGGGCCGCTCGAGAAAAAACAGGAACCCCGTCGGGAAAGAAGCCAACTCGCGGCCAATAATAGGACGATGCCTATCGACGCTACGGATGTGGTCAATGGAGGAATGGACTCCATCAGTTTGTGCATTAGCCCTGACCGGCTTAGGAAGGATCTTCGACGCGCGACGTAGGATCGTCGTGAGATGGATCTGCTTTTGCAAGGAGTCATTAGATGAAGCCCCTATTCGCTCTCGGGGCGTGTCTCGCAACCGCCGTGCTCGCTGGCGCGGCCTCAGCCCAATTCCCGGCCCCCCAAAGCGGAGCGCCGTATTGGGCCACCACGGGCCCGGGCACTGCAATCGGAACCGGCGTCACCGCGCAGCCAAGTACGTACCGCTACCAACGCGACGACCCGATGCCAAACGTTCCGCGGCCACCGCAACCTCCTGTAGTTCGACCCCCTGTAGTTCAACCCCCTGTAGTTCAGCCCCCTGCGGTCCAGCCTCCTGCAGTTCAGCCTCCGCACGCCCATCCGCACATGAACCAGCCAGCCCCGTATGGGCACGGCGGTCCTCAGATGCAGATGCAGCCTTCTCATGCGCCTCACACTCAGTCGCACCAGCTGCCGCCGGGCATGCCGCACGCGGGAACATGGACGCCCAATGGCGTCGGCGCGAACGGCTCAGCGTTCGATGTGAACGGTTATGCCTGCGAGCAACCCAGTTACGGCATCAAGCGCGCGCACCGCGGCGGCTGGTTTGGAAGCGCCAGCGCGATGTTCATGACGCGTGACAACGCCAACAATGTTTGGCTCAGCGTCGATGATGGAAACATCACCGACAAAGTGATGACGGCTCACGACGCGGAGATGGATTATGGCACCGGCGGCGAAATCACCATTGGCCGCTACTACTGCAACAACACGCGGGCCTGGCAATTCACATATTGGGGCATTTTTCCCGATCGGCAAGAACACAGTGTTCGCGCGGGCGTAGACACCGTTGGCAACTTGGGAACGTCGCGTACGTTTGACGGATTGCAGTACGCTGGCGGCAACGTTGTTGACTTCTACAATGACGAAGACCTACATCGCCTGCGGCGCAACTACGAGTTCCACAACGTTGAACTCAACATCATGGGCGCACCCGGTTATGCCGCTCCAGCCACTTGCTGCGCGCCCTTCGGCGATGTGGGCGGCAATTGCGGCGCCTGCAAAACGGGCCCAAGCAGTTGCGGCGCCTGCGGTGGCCGAGGCTGCCCCTCATGCGTCACGTCCTGCGACTGGCGTTTCAATTGGTTGGCAGGCTTTCGGTACTTTCAGTTCCGCGAGGATTTCTTGTATTCAAGCGACGCGGCGGACAACGTGTTCAACGGCGCGCCGGAAGAGATTCACTATGAGATCGATCTCGAAAACCACTTGATCGGTTTTCAAGTTGGCGGCATCGCCGACTACTGCTGGAGTTCTCGATGGAACTTCCGTAACAGCATCAAGGTCGGCGCCTACGCCTCCTACATCAACCACCGCTCGCGAATCTACGGGTCGGCCGGAACGGCGACAATTAGCAACATCAACAGCCCGTACAACGGTGCGGACTGGCTCGTCAATTCGGACAAGGACGACATTGCCTTCATGGCCGAATGGGACACCGCCGTCACCTATCAATGGAATTGCAATTGGCGAGCCCGCATGGGATACCGCGCTGTGGCCATCACCGGCGTCGCTCTCGTCGGCGAACAGATCCCCACGGAGACCTATGTCGACCTGGGCAACGTGAGGATTATCGACTCCAACGGCAGCATGATTCTGCATGGAGGATACGCCTCGCTCGAATACAGCTATTGAGCCCGCGTCTCCCAACGACCGGCCCAGAGCACTGCTCTACGGGCTGTAACTCGCTTTGGATAACACGACACCTTGGCCGACACGCGTCGGCCAAGGTGCTTTTTCTTGGGTCCAGAAGCAACATTCTGGCATCAAACGGTAGATTTGCCGGAATGGCCTTGATCGGCCGCGCCAATCCGTTCAGTCTAGAGTGGTACGTCTTTCCGCACGATTCCGAACTAGCTGGTGACGATTCTATGTTGCGTCTTTTCTTGGCCGTCATCGTCTTCGTCTTGTCGATCCATCCCGCGATGGGACAATCGCCTCCCGCCAAGGAGAAACCGAAATCGACGGTCAAGATGCCGCCAAAGAAAGAGGAGAAACCCCCTTTCGCGACATTGCCCAAGCCCTTTGGCGACATCGAGGGCAACCTCCACGAGCTCGAGGAGGACGGCTTGTTCAAAATCGTTGAAGCCAAGTTCGACTTCATTTCGGATACTCAGGATCAAGGCCTGAGTTGGACGCTGGAAGTCCAGCGTCGAGCAACGTTTCGTCGAGCGACGATGTTGCTGAAGAATCTTCGCGACGCCCGGTTCTACCATCTTGCCAAGAAGACAGGAAACAAGCTGCCCATCCACAATACGGTCCTTGAGTACCCAGGCATCTTGGATCAGGCCGCAGCGCAAGGCAAGACGCTGGTGAAATCTGAACGCTTTCGCGTTTGGGTCCCGCTCACCGACGTGGAAGCGCGTCGGGTCGTTGGGCTGGACGCCAATCTCCTTGAATTGGGGCGAATGAAATCGCGCCGCCGTTGATCGGCAGTCCGAAGGAACGATAGCCGATTGCTTCTGTTTTCGCGTTGACGATGCATGGCGGATTCTGTAGTCTCCCGCCAACCTATTGAGGGAATGATGGGTCTGACTGCGCAAAAACTGTTCTTGACTGTACTCCTGGTCGGCCCGGCTGGCGGGCTTAGCGGCTGCGCCCATTGGTCGCCGCGAGAACCGACAGAGAACGAATTGGAGAATACGTTTGGCTCGCCCTCAGCCACGCTGGGCGCCAATCGCGTCGTGCTCGAAGTCGCCCACGTCAGCATTGTGCGTGAGGATCTCGCGGATTTAGAGGACTGCTGGCGGGAGATTGACGAGCATGTTATCGATGCGGCCCTGCGGAAACGCTTGAACGAAAATGGCGTGCGAGTCGGTCGCATTGGGGGCGAACTGCCCGCCTACCTTCGCGACCTCGTCGATCAACCGAAAGACATTCCCAACCTAGACGACGCGACCCAAGACCGACTCAAACTTCACCGGCTCACCATGACGGCAGGCAATGAAAAAGATATGCCCGTCGGAACGCCACAAGAGAACCTTTCATTGCTGCGAAACGAGGGCGGAGCGATTCGCGGCAAGACGCTCCACGACGCACAATGCATGATGAGCCTTCGGGCCGAGAACGAAACCTCCGCAGGTACGTTGTTCTTCCGACCATGGATCGTCTACGGACCCGTGAAGCAAACCTACACGGGAAAGGATGGGGCCTGGCGAATCGCCCCCGAACGCGAACAGATCGACTTCCCCGACCTGCATTTCTCCACGCCCCTAGCGCCCGGTGAGACGCTCGTTATCGCTCCTGGACAGCAAGCACGCGGCGTCGGAAAGCTGTTTTTTCATAAAAAGGACGAGAGTCGACGTATTCTGTTGGTCCGCTTGTCAAGCAGCCAAGGCAGTCCGCTGTTTCAATCCTCGGACATTCTCGCCCCCCCTATTTCGAGTCTAGCGGAGTAGTTTCCTCCGCTCGGCCGATGTCCCGGTTTCGTCGCGACCAGACGCCTCGTGTCGCTGACAGGGCCATAGGCTTGTGCAAATCGGCTTCCCAAGACGATAATCAGCTACTTGGACTACGAGTCCTTCCCCCAACTGCTCAAGGAGATCTCTGATGGCATTGCTTCCCCTCCGCATTTTGCTCGATCACGCGGCGGAAAACGACTATGGCGTTGCCGCTTTTAACGTCAATAATATGGAGCAAATTCAGTCCATCATGGAGGCGGCGGACGAAACTGATTCGCCAGTGATCATCCAAGCCTCCCGCGGCGCCCGATCCTACTCGCAAGACGCCTACCTGCGGCACTTGATGCTCGCCGCCGTGGAACTCTACCCGCACATCCCGATCACGATGCATCAAGACCACGGCAATAGCGTGGCGACCTGCCAAAGTGCAATCGAAAACGGTTTTACCTCCGTGATGATGGACGGTTCGCTCGAAGAAGATGGGAAGACTCCCGCCGATTACGATTACAACGTCCAAGTCACTAGCGAGGTCGTACGCCTTGCCCAAGCCAGAAACGTCTCCGTCGAAGGGGAACTGGGATGCCTCGGCTCGCTCGAATCGGGCACCGGCGAGCAAGAAGATGGACACGGCGCCGAAGGAGTCTTGACCAAGGAGCAACTGCTCACCGATCCAGATCAAGCCGCCGATTTTGTCGCCAAGACGGGAGTTGATGCGCTTGCCGTCGCCATCGGAACTAGTCATGGAGCGTACAAGTTCACGCGAAAGCCGGACGGCGACGTGCTGGACATGGCTCGGATCGAAGAGATTCATCGCAAGCTGCCGAACACCCACCTGGTCATGCACGGCAGCTCGTCCGTCCCCCAAGAACTGCTGGATATCATTAACCAATTCGGCGGCGGCATGAGGCAAACCTACGGAGTCCCGGTGGAAGAGATCCAGCGAGGCATCAAATCCGGCGTCCGCAAAATCAACGTCGATACCGACAACCGCTTGGCCATCACCGGCGCCATCCGCAAAGTCCTCTCCGAGCAGCCCGAGCAATTCGATCCGCGGGCCTACCTGAAACCAGCTCGAACTGCCATGAAGAAGGTCTGCATGGACCGCATGAAACAGTTCGGTCAAGCAGGTAACGCCCCGAATATCCGCCAGCAAGCTGCTGTCTAGCTAGCGAATCGACGCGGTTTGAAGCGCGGCGCGGCATCATGCTCCTCCCCAGCGTGTTGGCGCCATCGGCAACGATTGGTCACGAACGCTTTGGGGGAGAGGGCAGCGCGTGCGAGCCAATTCGTTTCCTGGGCCGATTTCTCAGCGGCTGGGCTCGCTCCGATTTGGCTGGATCGTTAGAATCCCCATCCAAGCCTTTGCAAGCCCCATGCGCCAGTCGACACCAGCACCAGTCGACACCAGCACCAGTCGACCAGCGCAATCGTCAAGGAAGACGTGACATGGAAGCGGCGAGCCATCTAGCAGGCCCTTCAAATCGATTCGAGCGATTGCGGTTTGCCCGCGGCGTTCTCCAGACCGAGGCGGACGCGATCACATCGCTGGGCCAAAACCTGAACACCGCGTTCTCTGATGCGGTCGAGCGAGTTCTAGCCTGCGAAGGCGCCTTGGTTGTTTCCGGGATGGGGAAGGCTGGCCTGATCGGCCGCAAGCTTTCAGCCTCGTTCAGTTCCACAGGTACGCCAAGTCATTTCTTGCACCCCGCCGAAGCGATTCATGGAGACCTGGGGGCCGTCCGCGCCGCCGACATTGTTTTGGCTCTCTCCTTCAGTGGTGAAACGGAAGAGATCGTTCGGCTGGCCGCCAGCTTGCAGGCCGGCGACGCCACGGTGTTGGCGATGACCGGTCGCCCCAGTTCGACGCTTGCGAAACATTCCGACCTAACGCTCGATTTAGGTGAGTTGGAGGAAGCCTGCCACTTGGGCTTGGCCCCTTCGACAAGCACGACTGCGATGCTGGCCTTGGGTGACGCCCTGGCGCTGACAGCCAGCCGCGAGCGAGGTTTCGAGCGAGCTGATTTCGCTCGCTACCATCCGGGCGGCAGCCTGGGACGCCGGTTGGCCAAAGTCGACCAGTGGATGCGTCCGCTATCGCAGTGTCGCCGAGCGAATGAGGAACTGACAATCCGCCAGGTTTTCTCTCAGCAATCTCAGCCGGGTCGACGCAGCGGCGCCATTCTCGCGCTCAATGCCGACGAACAATTGGTGGGCGTGTTCACCGACAGCGATCTGGCTCGCATGTTGTCTCAGAAGCACTGGGAGCAGCTCGACGAACCGATGAGGACGGTCATGACGACGTCGCCCAAGACCATTCAGTCGGGCGAGCTACTCGAGACGGCTGTTGCCATCCTGGACCGTTTCAAAATCAGCGAACTGCCCGTGATTGACCGCGACAACCGCCCCGTGGGTCTGCTAGACATCACAGATGTCGTCGGTCTTTCGAGCCAAACTCATGAGGCGTCAACTGACACGACGACGCCGGTGACGATTTCGATCCACGCTCAGGGCAAGGCGACATCATGAAGCTTGACACAGTTTGCCGAAAGATTGAGTTGATCCTTTCGGACGTTGACGGCGTACTTACAGATGGCGGCATCACGTACGACAACCAAGGAATAGAATCCAAGACATTTCACATACGCGATGGGCTTGGGATTCGCCTCTGGAGTCGGGCGGGAAAACAGTTTGGCATCCTCACCGCACGCAACTCGCACGTGGTTAAAGTCCGCGCCGCCGAACTGGATGTCAACTTGGTGCGGCAGGGCTTTGAAAACAAACTGCCAACCGCTTTGGAAATCATCGCACAAGAGGGCCTGACTCCGGATCAAGTCTGTTTCATCGGCGACGACCTCACGGATCTTCCCGTGATTCGTTCCGTCGGTCTCGGCGTCGCTGTGGCTGACGCCTCCGCCGAGGTGATCAAAGCCGCAAAGTACGTGACCAAGACGCGGGGAGGTCGAGGCGCCGTGCGGGAGACGATCGAGTTGATTCTAAAATCACAGGGACAGTGGGAAGACCTGCTGCGAAGCTACGACGTCACCCAGTGAACCTGCCTGTTCGGGAAACCTGTAGGGGAAACCCGCAAGGGCACAGCAGCGGCGGGAACGTGTAGCGACGGAACGTGCAGCAAGGCGAACAAGGATGGAGGCGGTAAGCGATGGCGAAGTGGATACGAACTGGTGTTTCCGCCGTAGTGCTGGTCGCGATCTACTGGATCTACGCTGGCTTGGTCGTGCCGCTGCTTGAGCCAACCGTTTCCTATCGAAGCGGCGAAGTCGTAGCAGGCGGGGTCGGGTTCAGCGACAGGTCCCGCATCGACTTGAGCAAGTATTTTGCCGCTGACGCCTGGCAGTTGGACGAGGGTTGCCTGACCGTCGAGACGTCACAGGGAGTCCTGTTGTTTCGCGACTTCGATCGATCAGCCAACGGGTCGATCAAGCTCACGCCCCTCTCGCTGATCTTGCATCAAACGGCCGACCCACAGCAATCGGCAACGCCGGCGCCATCAGACACGATCATTCTCGATGCGCCCGAGGGCGCCGAACTGCATTCCGATACCGGCCTCGACCTGACTCGAATGCAATTTGGCACAATCGTCGGCGGCCATCTCCAGGGCCCGGTGACAATACGATCAGCCGACTCAACGCCTCCGGAAAAGCGGCTGCTGATCGCGACGCGGGACGTCAAGATTGACGGCAACCGAATCTGGACTCCGCATCGAGTTGATTTTCAGTATGGGGCCAGTAAGGGAAGCGGCGCCAACTTAGTGATCACCACTGAGGCGAAGAAGTCGGTGGACGAAGAACAATCTCCCGGGAACTCCTCGTTTGGAGAGGTCAAGTCGGTCGAGCTAGTACAGCTCGATCATTTGGAATTGCACCTCGATGACGCCAGCATGTTCCCTCTTGCGGGCGGCGAGCAGGGCACGCAGAAGTCAAAGCAGCCGCTGGTCTTAGAAGTCGCATGCCGCGGCTCGTTCTTCTATGATGTGGCGACCATGACGGCGTCGTTTGACAACCGCGTTCAAACGACCCGAGTCAACCCGAGCGGGCCGGCGGACCGCCTGCTCTGCAACCTGCTCGCGCTCGAGTTTGGCAAGGTCGCAGAGTTTCCTGGCGAAACAAGAACTCCAGACGGCTCGGCCGCGAGCTCAGATACCGCCTCGGACTCGCCCGCGAAAAAGATGGGCCTAGTCTCCCTGACAGCCAGCGGAACGCCGGACCAACCGGTCATTCTCGAAGCGCCTTCGCAACAGGCCGGCGCTCGCGGATCGCGACTTCACTACAACGGGCGCACTCGCAGCTTACAGTTGGAGCAACCGGGGGCCGCGTGGCTGCAGTACCAGAACTACGTGATTCGCAGTCCGCGAATCAACTACACTTTGGGCGAAGATCCGAATCGTCTCGGTGAGTTTTGGGCGGAGGGCCCTGGCGCCATTGAAGGGATGCCGAAAGATCGCAACTCTCAGCCATTCAGCGCTACGTGGAAACGGCTGTTGCAACTTGAACGGCGCGACGACCATCACGTTTTCTCGTTTTACGAACAGGTCCATCTGTCTGCTCAGGAAGGCCAGGGAGGTCGCTTCGACGCGGAGAGGATCCACCTTTACGTTCAAGAGACGCCAACTGTCACGAACCAAGGGAAGACTCAGTATGAGATTCGCCCACTTCGCATGCGAGCCCTCGAGCAAGTCTCTTTTGACTCGCCTGAACTGTCGGGCGAGACGGCGGAGTTGAACGTCTTTTTTGAACCACTCAAGGCGACCGTACTCGACGTCGACCGTCCCACGTCCAGGGGACTCAACCGAGAATCGAAACCAATCCTCGAGCCGCCGTCACGCGCCGCGGGCGACAAGATCCCCACGCGAAAGTTCCACGTGGCTGGCCGAAAAATGGAGCTGCGAGTGCTGACGCCTGAAGTCGGCCGACCGACGCTCGACGATGTGACCGTCGCGGGCGCCGTTGAAGTCCGGCAGACGAAGTTGGACGAGAAGGATCGCGGTCCGTTGCAGATGAACGGAGACGTTCTTCAGATGAGTTCGGTGAGTCGCGACCGCAACACGATCGTGCTCAAGGGCCGCCCTGGGCGAATTGCCGTCGGACCCATCTCGATGGAGGGCGAGGAAATCGTCATGGATCAGCAAGCCAACACGGTGTTTGTTGACCGGGCTGGAAAGATGACATTCCCTTCCTCGAAACATGATCCGCAACGAATCACCACCGTGAACTGGCAAGAGGGCATGGACTTCGACGGGCTGATCGCAAGATTTCGAGGCGACGTTGTCGCCGACGGAACGCGATTGGATCTGAAACAGCGACTCATGCGATACCACGTTGAGGCGGGTTACATGGCGGCCACGATCAACCGGCGGCTCAATTTTCGCGAGCTGAAAAGCGACGCCAAAGGCATTGAATTGGCCCACATGAAATATGATGGCGGCGTTCATTTCGAAAACCAGTCGTTCGATCCAAGCGGCAAGATGGCCAGCCATGACAAGATGCAGGCAAACAATCTCAACATCGATCAACTCGACGGCCGCCTCTCCGTCAATGGACCGGGCTGGGCGAGCACCGCACGGTTCAGTTCGCAACGACTCGTTCGAACCGACAAGACCAATAGCGCATCGGCCATGAAACCCGAGAAAGCCCCTCGGCTCAACTACCTCCACATTAAGTTCGAGGATGGAGTGGTCGGCAATATTCTCGACAAACGGATTAAGTTCCTGGGGGGCGTGGTCGCCGTCCATGGACCGATCAACGAATGGGGGGAGACACTCAAACCCAATCAACGGGGCGGTCTAGGCAAAGAAGGCGTGGAACTTCGCTGCGATGAACTGGCTGTGATCGATGTTAGCGCAACTAAGACTCCGATGATTGAGTTGATCGCAACCGGCAACACGATTGTCGAGAACGAGCTCTACGGAGCATCCGCCCAGCGGCTAACATTCACCGAATCCAAAAGTCTCTTGGTGCTTGACGGCGACAGCACCTACGACGCGAAACTCAAGGTCTATGGCCCGAATCCAAAATCGGCCGTGGCCAAGCGCATCATGTTCTGGACCGACACCTACGACTTCGACGTCGACCGGGTCCAATCAATCCAATTCGGCTCCTTCGGCAAGCCGCCGGCCCAACGCCCAAAACCGCTCCGAACCGGCCGCCTTCGCTAACGCCGACCGAGTTGGCCCGAACCGAATCGACGGCCCGAACCGACGGCGAAAAAGCAATACTCGACTTGCTCGATTTGGCGATTTCACGTATAGCCAACCGCATCACGCGGCCTCAATCCCGCTGGCTGCACCCATTGACCCAGGGAGGGAGTTCGATGCGAGTTCTTAAGTCATGGCCGATGGCCACGTTGTTGGTGGGTATTGCCGCTCTGATGGGGCTCAACGCCGCCAAGGGGAAATTCGGGCAGGACCGCTCTCGGCGTTCTGACGCGTCGAATTTCCAAAGCGCGAACGCTGAGGACCGCACTGTCAACTTGGCTCGTCATTTCGCGGGCGAGGCAGGTCATTCAGCCTACGGCGCGACGTTGGCGGGACACTATGTAGATGATGCCGACGCCGCTGCCGCGCCACCGAACGAACCGGCCTATCGGCCAGACAGACAGACGGCGGCAGTATGGTCGAATCCCTACGAACCACCCGAGACAGCTGATGGGCTCAAGCGCCTCGCCGTCCCGAACGAGGTCGTGGCGGGCAGCTATGCCAACACGCGCTACATCGCCGAGGCGGACGAGCCGACCGATGGACCGGCCGGCCAGCCCGACGGGACCGTTGCGGGCGAGCCCTATTTTGGTTGGTCTGCTGTCGAAGTGGGCGGGCCCTGGATCGCGACGACGCCGGACTGCACAGTCTGTTGCACTGAATGCCAGGAGTGCAAGCAAGGGAGACCATGCAACCAGGGCGCCACGTTCTTCTGGGGCGAAAACTTCACGGCGGAAGTCGAATGCGAATCTTGCCCAAAAGCCAGGAATTCACAAGCCGCAGCCGTGATTGGTTCGGGGCAATGTCTAGAACTTTCAGCCGTTACGCCCGCCCCCAGCGTGACCACATACCAGGTGGTGCCGGTGGAGCGAGCCCAAAGCGGGCGTGTCGTCAGCGAATGGCTTAGGGCACCCGCGCAAGGAGCTGGCGTCCCACGCCGCGACGCGAATCCGTTTGAAGTCTTTGGTCCTCAAGGTGATTTGATACGGCACATCGTGCAACTGCACGAAGAGCTTGGTGAGCTCCGAGGCGAGGCGTCGCTGCGAGAATCGGTGGTGTCGATCGCCGCAGAAAACGCCGCGATGAGCACTCAGCTCAAAGCCATGGAGGGGCATCACAAATTGCTGGAAAAACTAGTCCAGCAAACCATTGAACTTGAGCGACTTCGGGCTGGTCAGGCGGCCGCTGAGCAAGTGGCGGCCCATAGACAAGCCAACTCGCCCAATCCAAGATCGCTTCCTGAAGCGACCGCCCAGCAAGCTCGGCTGGACGATCTGCGTCGTGAAAACGCCCAATTGCGTAGCGACCTCGACACCATCCGAAGCCAACTTCAAGCCATCACCCAGTCGGCCAAAGAACCGCAAGCTCAAACCGCAAACCGCAATCCAGATCCCGATCGCCAATAACAGATGTGGATCGGGCAGGAAGGGTGATGCTGCGACAACGGCCGGAATACACTAAGGTAGCCTGTGCTCGCCGGGGTGTTGTCTTTGTTTGTAGCTCGCCCTAATTCCAGCCGACCCGGCTTCGATGACAACGGACATTCGCATAGCGTCTGTGTGCTCGATGAAACACGCCGCCGCCCAGGTGAACACCGTTGAATAATCGGGGCCAGTAATTCAGGCCCGTTAATTTGGGCCCAGATTCGGGCCTGGTCTTTACGCCCTGAGGTTGCGGATGAGAATCGCTTACGTCGACTGTCTGAGCGGGGTCAGCGGGGACATGATGCTCGGCGCACTCGTCGATGCCGGCGTGTTGCTTGAGGCGATCCAATCGGCGGTCGATTCGCTTGGTCTTCCCTCCTGCTCCTTGCAATTAGACGAGGTCTCGAAACATGGATTTCGAGCCGCTAAGGTCTCTGTGGTCCATGAGCCAGAGCACGCCCATCGGCACTTGCACCACATCACGGAAATGATTGACGGCAGCAATGTGCTGTCCGCAAGGCAAAAGGATCTCTCCAAGCGAATCTTCACCAAGTTGGGTCAAGCCGAGGCGAAAGTTCACGGTTCGACGATTGAGAAGGTCCATTTCCACGAGGTCGGCGCCGTCGACTCGATCGCCGACATCGTCGGCTCCGCAGTCGCTTGGGACCTGCTTGACGTCGATCGAATCGTCTCCGCGCCGGTGCCCACAGGCTATGGCGTGATCCAGATAGCCCATGGACGAGTCAGTATTCCCGCTCCGGCGACCGCCGAGTTATTGACGGGCGTGCCGCTGGCGCCGAGCGTCGTCGAATCCGAGCTGACGACGCCGACGGGCGCCGCCATACTGGCCACGATGGTCGATGAATTCGGGCCCATGCCCGCCATGACAATTGACCGCATCGGATGCGGAGCCGGAGATCGCGACCTCCAGCAGCAAGCGAACGTGTTGAGACTAGTCGTCGGCAGAACAGGCGAGGCGGTGGACGCCGACCAAGTCTGGGTGTTGGAGACCAACTTGGACGACGTCACCGGCGAGACCATTGGCCATTGCAGCGAACTGCTGATTAAACGGGGCGCTTTGGATGTCTACACGACAGCGATTCAAATGAAGAAGAACCGGCCCGGAGTTGTGCTGAGCGTGCTTTGCCGAGGCGGTGATGTGGCCAAGCTCGAACGGATCATCTTTCGCGAGACCGGAACGCTCGGAGTCCGACGTTGGTCGGCGTGCCGTCACAAACTCGAGCGAGAATCAGCCAGCGTAGCAACCGAGTTCGGCGAAGTGGCAGGCAAGGTCGCTTCCCTGAGCGGCGACAAGCGTTTTTCACCCGAATTTGAATCGTGCCGCGAGATCGCGGAGCAGATAGACGTCCCGCTTCAGGCGGTTTACGAAGCAGCCCGCAAGGCGTTTGACGGCGGCGGATGAGTCAGATCGACGACATGATGATCGAATCGCGCGGTGGACACACCATATGTTGATTGCAAATCAAATCGGCGAGTGGCTCTGTTTCTCGGCGTCGGGCTGATGATCGCCATCCTCTTTCGACGTTATTTGCGCTACTTCGGCAAACTCAAGCGGGAGAAGAAGAGGGAAGAGAAGAAGGCAAAGTCGCCCAAAACTCCTTGTCCGCGCGAACCGGCTGGACTCGCAAAGCAGTCGCTGGTCGATGCACCCGACAACGTCTTGCGTTGGCAGGTCGAAATGCACGACACGGCTCGCGATTTGAAGGCGGAACTCGACTCCAAGATTGGCGTGCTGCAATCGTTGGTGAAAATGGCTGATGATCGCATTGCCCAACTGACGTCGCTCGTTGAGAGAACTCGGGCAGCCGCCCATCCGGGCGACGGCATTGAGGCGGCCCGCCAGTTGGTCGATGAAATGCGAACGACCGTTTCCCATGCGACTGATCTTCAGAAGGATGGACTGACGACGGCCGGTTCGCGCGTCGAATCGACAGGTTTCGGCATGCCCGGCAACAACGATATGCGGCAATCGATCTACCAATTGGCCGACCGAGGACTCGACGCCTCGCAAATCTCAGAAAAAACCGGGCGATCGCTTGGCGACGTCGAGTTCATCCTCGCCCTTCGCACTGCCGAGTGAGCAGAGACACTTGACGGATTTGCGGCTCCTCTAGCTCAATCGCTAACGGCTTGCGGTTTCTTCAAGCGACTCGCTTCTCGCCGCATCGTCCGACCCCAGGCAAGGATCGCCGACGATGTTCCCGTTTCCGTACGGGCATGTTCAGCCGTCAAGAAAAACAGAGTTCGCGCTTGCGCGCGAACTCTGAGATTGAACTTAGACAGGAGACAGCGAGCTCAATTGCCACTCAACATCTTTGCCTTTTTTACCAACTCGAGGAACTCAGTTCGGTAGCCGAGCTCATCGCCTTCTGCAGCTTCCGTGGCGATTTCAAGGACTGCGTCGTAAGAGGTGTCCCCCTGAAATTGCGATCCTCGCAGCAGCATTCCGAACGAGGCAACTGCGGCGGTGAAGCGGAAATCAACATCTACTTCGCCAAACTTGAGCACCTTGTTCTTCAGCGGGAACTCCAGCTTCGTGCTCGTGTCGCCATCCGGTTTCTTGTAACGCATCTTCAGCGTGAGCAACTCGTCGGCGCCAGCTTCCTCCGTCAACTTGCGAGGTCGTTGGTACTTGAGCTCGTCGACCTCGGACAACTCGGGTTGCTTCTCGGCGCCCTTAGGAACGATCTCATACAAGCAAGTGACCGCGTGCCCAGCGCCAATTTCGCCGGCGTCCTTCGTGTCATCGTTGAAATCCTCGGTCGGCAAGATCCGGTTCTCATAGCCGATCAAGCGGTAAGCGGCGACGCGTTCCGGATTGAATTCGACTTGAATCTTGACATCCTTCGCGATCGTCACCAAGGTCGAGCTCATCTGTTCGACCAACACTTTTCGAGCTTCCAAGTCCGTATCAATAAAGGCGTAGTTGCCATTACCCTTGTTGGAAACTTTCTCGAGCATCGAGTCATTATGGTTGCCCATACCGAATCCCAATACGGTGAGAAAGACTCCGTCTTTTGCGTTGGATTCCGCCAGGCGGACAAGTTCATCGTTGCCGGTGACGCCCACATTGAAGTCGCCATCGGTGCAAAGGATGACGCGATTGACGCCGCCTTTGATGAAGTTGTCCAAAGCCGTCTTGTAGGCCAGCTTGATGCCGGCCCCGCCGTTGGTCGAACCTCCGGACTTAAGCCGATTCAACGAATCGAGTATCGACTGCTGGTCCTCGCCATTGGTCGGCTCAAGCACCAACCCGGCGCTGCCGGCGTAAACGGCAATCGAAACCGTGTCGTTCTCATTGAGTTGTTCGGTCAGCATTCTCATGCCGCGAATCAACAGCGGCAGCTTGTTGGCGCTGCCCATCGAACCGGAAACGTCAATGAGGAACACCAGGTTGCTCGAAGGCCGTTGATCGGGCGCCATCTCTTGCCCTTTCACGCCGATTCGCACGAGACGATGGTTCGAGTTCCAGGGGCACTCCGAGACCGACATCCGAGCCGCGAACGGGGGAGCACTCTCGTCCGACGAGGGCGGCTCATAGGAGTAAGGAAAGTAGTTGATCAACTCTTCAATTCGCACCGCATCTGGGCGAGGTAGCTGACTTTGATTGAGAATCATACGAACCTTCGAATAGGCGGCCGTATCGACATCGATCGAGAACGTCGAGTAGGGCGAGTCCCAAGGCGAGAGGAATTCGTTCTCGACAATACGCTCATACCGGTCGCCACCCTGCCCAGGCCCGACGCCGCGGCCATCCGCTAAAGCCAGGCCCGAATCGTCGCCAGGAGCGGTCTCGCCGCGAGCAAGGCCCTGGCCCCGGGGTGTGACTCCGGTTCCAAAGTTGTCACCCCACCCCAAGAACCTCTGCCCCTGCCCGCCACCGCCCATACCACCGACCGGTCCGCCAGCCAACCTACTGGTTATGGCGGCACCAGTGCTATCGAAGTAGTCGCGACTGGACGCGGCCGGCCTCGGACGAAGCTGAGGCACAAGCGAAGGCGGAACCATGCCTGAGGAAGCTACGGGAGCAGTCATCGAATCAGTCCCGCGACGAAGCGACTTCCCGTCGCCAGTATGACGAGCAACTTCGGCTTGAGGTGCGTGCCAGCTGGACTGCGACCTTGCATCCTGGGGAAGGGACTGGGGTCCGACGTTGCCCAACGCACCGAGGCCGGAAGTCTGGGGAGCTGGCGGCGCCGAGGCAAGGGTGTCGCCTTGGGGCTCGGCCGCCTTGCCGCTTGACGTCATCTCGACACCGCTGACGTTGCTCGCCGGTGCAGGTTCCGCCACAGAGGCGTCGTCCATGTCACTCCATCCATCAGCTTGCTCATCGGCCGCTGGCGTACGCATTGCGACTGTCGATGGCAGCGAGCTGTACTCAGGTCCTCCGCCGAAAACGATCACGCCGCCAACAACGAGCGCCGCTGCCTCTACGACCGCAATCACAGCCCACAACCGGCCGCGACCCTCTCTCGCTCTCCGGACCACGGGGGGCGAGCCTTCTGGCGGCCTGATAGGCGGGGACAGTTCGGTCGACGGTGGCGCCGAATCCCGTAGAGCTGACTCGGCGATCGCAGCTTGGATCTTGGTTCGCTGCTCGTCGGCGAGCGATTCGTCCGGTTGTTCAGCGATCTCCGATTCCAGCACGGCCAGCACGCAGCGAGTCTGCTCGACGGCTTGCTGCAGTTCTGGACTCGACGCGAGCGTTTCTTCGAACGCCGCTCGTTCCGACTCATCCAGTTCGTCGAACACATAGGCCGTGATCTGGGGGTCTTGAGGATCGTATTTGTTCATCGTTATATCTCCTGAGTTCGCGCCGCGCGACAAGACGGCGGGCGAGTTGGTGATCGCTGTTAGGCGGAACCTTCTGACAGAACGTAGCGTTGCCGAAGCGTCTTCATTCCCTGATGGATCAGGTATCCGACGTTGGACACGCTAATTCCCAGCACACTGCCGATCTCTCGGTAGCTGAGTCCGTGTTCAACCTTCATGCGGATGACCTCCTGCTGTTTGTCAGGCAGGCTGGCGAGCAGTTTGAGGGCCTGCCCAGCCGACTCGCGTGTTTCCAGCGAGTCGGCCTGGTTCGGTTCCCGGCTGGGACGTGACGCGGCTTGCACGTCGCTAAGGGGATTCATTCGGGACTCCTTCTTGCGGATGTCCAGGGCCCGATTGCGGCAAACGGTAAACAGCCACGGGCCCACATGGTCTTGTACCGATTGGGTGTCTTCGCGGCACAGTTTGAGCAGTGCGTCTTGGACCACATCACGAGCCCGTTCGACATCACCGGCTAACAATCGTGTTGCGAATCGCACGAGCCGGCACTCGTACTCCTCCACGACCTGCCGAAGCCACGCTTCGCGCGATGTTCCATTGCTTTCGTTCATCCTGTGCTTTCCAAATAGGATTGGCCGGCTCCCACTCGTTACAACGATCGAACGAGGCTTGTCTTAGTCAATTTTGCCAATTCCTTGCCGCCTTGGCTATTCTCGCCGCCACAAGCAGCGTACAACGGTCGAATTGTCGGAGCTAACCATGTTCTGGATAAGGTGATAGAACAGATGGGCGAACTGGCCGGGAAATCAGCCGTCGTGACCGGCGGCGCCTCGGGAATTGGTCGAGCTTGCGCGGTGATGCTGGCGAAAATGGGAGCTTGCGTGACCGTGGGCGACTTGGACGAGTTGGCGGAGAACCGAGAGCCGTTCGAGCAGTTGGGCATTCAATTCGCGGTCTGCGATGTCCGCCGGGAACCCGCTGTGCAGAACCTCGTCGAGCAATCCTGTGACGAGGAGGGCCGACTGCATATCCTCGTCAACAATGCTGGGATCGGTATGATCAAACCGATCACGGAAGTCAGTGAAGCCGAGTGGGACCGAGTCCTGGACACGAACCTGAAGGGCGCCTTTTTCGGTTGTAAGCACGCCATCCCCAGAATGAAACCCCTCGGAGGCGCGATCGTGAATGTGGCCAGCAATGCCGGGCTGCTGCCACGGGCCCACGACCCAGTTTATTCGACTAGTAAGGGCGCCCTAGTCGCCCTTACTAAGAGCCTCGCCCTTTGCCACAGCGTCGATCGTATTCGTATCAACGCCGTCTGCCCCGGCCCCGTCGCCGACACGCGGATGATGAACAACGACCTAAGCTCCCGTTCAGACCCCGATGCAGCGCGAGCCAGCTACATTGCTGCGAGCCCTCTCGCCCAATCCGAGGGCCGTATGATCCGGCCGGACGAAATCGCCTCGGCCGTCGCCTACCTCGTCCGAGATGAATCGGCAATGGTCACCGGCACGATGATCGCCATCGACGGCGGAAAATCCCTAGGCGTCCCCCCCGCCCCCAACTAGCCTCGACCCAAACCGTCCGTCCGCAACCCGCGCGAACGCTGTTCTCGCAACTCCAAACCGCCTACAATCCACTCTTCACAACACCAAGCCCCCTTAGCTCAACTGGCAGAGCATCTGACTCTTAATCAGAGGGTTCAAGGTTCGAGTCCTTGAGGGGGCACTTTCGCATCCTGCCGCATCCTCTCGCACCGCATCGCCCAAGTTCGCAATCTGAAGGGCCTTGCGCGTGTTGTGTTGCGTCTCCGGCTCTTCCGCCTTGTCGCATTGAATCGCATCGTCGCGCACGCTTTCGCGCCCTGACTGCTGCGCCCTGCGCTGCGCTTCGTCTGACTCAGCAGCATTGGCGTTAATCGTTCCAGTCGCTCGCAGTGGCTCAGCCGGAGTGTTCATCAACTTGCCAAGGTGAGATACAGCGTCCGCCTCTTGCCCTGGGAACAAATGACCATAAGTGTCCATCGTCAACGTGATCGTCGAATGGCGCATAACGGTCTGAATGACCTTTGGATGAACTCCCGCCATTGCCAGCCAAGCGCCGCAAGTGTGTCGCAGGCCATGAAAATCAAACACCCTGCCTTCATCATTCGATGGCAGAAGAAAGTCGCTCTGTTCTCGTACGAGTCGTTTTGTCGAATCGTTCTTCGCCGCAGCTAGCCACTCGCGCCGCGCCGCAGCCAAGTCCGCCTTGATCATTGGGGCTACGTCTGAGGGGTCGGGCATGGCGAAGACCCTCGCCCGAATCGACTTGGTCTCGACAAGGGATTTCAGTTCCTCAGCGAGCTTTGGCTCGATGTACTGCCGGGCACCCTTCCTGTTCTTCGTATCCCCTCTTCGACAGAGCAAGAAATGTGCTCAGGCGTAGTAAGGAGTAAATACGTCAAACTGGGTAAGTTCTCGAACCATTGAAGGTCGAGATTCGTTCGCGGTCGGCACCAGTTGCCATTTCAGAAGTGTCCCTCGAAGCCAGGGTTGTTTTTCCTACTACCGGGCGGGGAGTCACGATATCGCTTCCGTGTCATCGAAAACGAATCAACATCTGTGGCGGTGAGCTGCTACGATCACCTCAACCGCGTTCTTCGATCACTGCGGGGACTACCGGTCGATCGATTTGGTTGGCAAGTCATCGCAAGCCGGAATCCAACCGCAACGCACCAAGACATCGCCAACTGTCTTGCCTCGCCAATCGGCATTCCGTTCCCGATGTGATTCAACGAGCCTAAACAAGTCCATTCCGGGAAAGCCAACGTCGACTCGCCGCCATCCAAAATCGTCCCGGTAACGAGAGTCGATAACTACCCAGTTTGACGTATTTACTCCTTACTACGCCTGAGCCCATTTACGCTTTTATTTGTTTTCCCGGTACCCTGGCGGCCAAACAAATACAGGCCGGTGTGCTTGCGGTGCACGACCCCTCGCACGCGATCCTTGACGACCTTGATCTGAGACGTCAACGATTCGAGATGCGGATTGTCTTCCATTCGAGTCTCTCCGATGAATGATTCTCACTTTCTCACTTTCCCAAACTGAGAAAGTGAGAATTGTGGAGCCGCACCTATTCGCAGCTCTCCCCAGCGAGCAGACATTGCGAGGGACAATGCGTCGAAAAAATCGTCGCATTTATCGAGAAATGCGACGCAGTGCCCCATTGAGGGTGTTACCCTATTTGTCATGGCAAACTGGGAATACAAAACGCTCTTTTATGGGATAGAAGGAAAAGTCTTCTACTCCAACCGCTTCTGGGTGGACGTATCGACGTCCCTTGATGAGCCGGGTAATCGGTACGGACCAACCGAGCGATCTCGTCTGATCGGTAAGATTTTTCAGGCGATGAAGCAGCTTGAGGAAGCGTTGAAGCAGTTGGATGAGGAAGGTTGGGAACTCGTCTCAACCTCATTCTCAACCGGCATCTTTAGTTTTCACGGGATGGCCGTATTGCGGAAGTCAAGCCCGTCCAGTGCAAGCGGATAGCTTCTGGAATTGAACGACGACGAGCCAGCCGCACCGTGTATTGACTGCGTGCCGTTGCGTCCATGTAAAAAGAAACCCGACGTAGCCGATATAGACCGGCATTATGGAGTCCCAACTCTCAACTTTTTTGAAAAAGGTTGTTGAGTTTCTATTTTTGCAACACGGGCTGGTTTGACGGCTGGCGGCTGCTTGGGTTTCGGTTTCTTTTTTGGCTCTGGTTGCGGCAACTTTGACATGCCTTCGATGGCTTCGTCATCGTTCAACCACATACCTTCATCCAAACTTTCACGCCACGTCTTGTATTGTTGGAATGTCATCCACTTCATGCATGTATCTAGTCTACGGTGGGTGTAAAGAAAGCGGGTCAGGCCGGGGCTTTGGAACTCGCCAACACCATGCCAACAAACGACCGGGTGGTGTAACGTTTGTTCTGTAAAAACAGAGCGGCAGTCCGGCGTAGCGTAGCG
>CAZWOU010000006.1:0-19115 GCA_964635375.1 uncultured Pirellulaceae bacterium
TTCCGCGCGGCCGAGTCGTTCCCCCCCACGGGAGGTGTCTTGGAGGCCGGGTTGCCTGTTAGAGCTCGGTGATCACATCTTGTTCCGTCTTCTTGGCGACTCGGTAGACCTCCTCAAACGTCGTGATCCCCTCGTATACCTTCTTTATCCCGTCCATATACAGCGTTCGCATGCCCTGCTTGATTGCCTCTTTGCGAATGTCCTCGGATGTGCGAGCCTCGAAAATCAGCTCTCGGATACCGCTCGTAATCATCATCAACTCGATGATCGCGATACGGCCGCGGTACCCGCTGCGTTGGCAGTAGCCGCAGCCTTTGCTCTTCATGAAGCGAGCATCCTTGACCAGTTCGCTCGGGATCCCAGCATCCTCAATCACCGAATCTGGAGGCGTGTAGGGCTGCTTGCAACGGCTGCAATTCACGCGAAGCAATCGCTGGGCCATGACCGCGATCACGCTACTCGCCACCAGATAGCCTGGTACACCGATGTCCACCATGCGAGTGATGGCGCTGGGCGCATCGTTCGTATGCAGCGTACTGAAAACTAAGTGTCCAGTCAAACTGGCTTGGATTCCCATCGAGGCCGTCTCGGCATCCCGCATCTCGCCGACCAGGATGATATTCGGCGCTTGCCTCAGCATCGAGCGGATAATCCGAGCAAAATCGAGTCCGATGGAGTGGCGAACTTCGCACTGATTCACACCGGGCAAATAGTACTCGACAGGATCCTCGGCCGTGATGATCTTTCGGTCTGGGCGATTCAGCGCGTTTAGGGCGGCGTAGAGGGTGGTCGTCTTGCCCGAACCGGTGGGGCCAGTGACGAGGACGATTCCATTGGGTCGTTTGATCAGGTGTTGGAATGTGTCGAAGTTGTATTGCGATAGTCCCAGTTGGCGGATTCCGATCTTGATGTTGTCTTTGTCGAGCAGTCGCATGACGCAAGACTGCCCGTGGTTTGTGGGGATGACGCTGACTCGCAGGTCGAGTTCTTTTTCGCCCACAGTGACCTTAATCCGTCCATCCTGGGGCCGCCGACGCTCGGCGATATCCATTTTGGCGAGAATCTTAATCCGCGAGAGGATGGCGCTCAGCAGCCGGCGGGGGGGGCTGTCCCGCTCGACCAGGATCCCGTCAATGCGGTAGCGGATGCGAATTCGGTCCTCGAACGGCTCCACGTGGATGTCAGAGGCCCGAACTTGCACCGCCTCGGAGATCATCATCTGGACGAGACGAACGATCGGGGCGCTGTTTTCGTCAACCGACTCATCCTGGCCCGCGGTGTCCTCTTCGGTCTCGGTGAAGTCGATGGCAGTATCCGTGAATTCCTGCAACATCGAGTCAGCCGATTCACCTTCAACCTGGCCATAGCAGGAGTTGATCGCCTGCTGAATCGATTCGCGGGGCGCCAAAACGGTCTCGATTTGGCGATTCAGGATAAAGCGAAGTTTCTCAATCGTCTCGATGTCCATCGGGTCGCTGACGATCACCCGCAGCCGGTCCTCGGACTCCGACATGGGGAGTATCGAGTTTTCTCGAGCCACCGATTCGGGGATGAGTTCGATGACCGAGTCGGGAATACGAACTTCGTCCAGGTCGATGTATTCCATCTTGTGGTGCTCGGCCATTGCCCGCACCACTTCCTCTGGTGTCGCATAGGACAGCCGAATCAGGCAGTCAGCCACACTCATCGCGGTTTGCTCGCGCGACATCTGCTCCGCTTCACGAAGCTGGTCGGCGCTGATAATACCGCGACGCTTGAGAATCTTCGTAAAGTCACGTTTGGGTGAAACCATCGAACGATCCTGAAAAGAACGACGCACGGGGCCAGTGTCCGGCGACTGCCGAAGGCGATAACTGGCGAACCTACACAACATATATTGATTTATGATGACTCGGGTTGTCAATCAGCGAAACGCAATGCTCTTGGTCGCGATCGCGATCAGGCTCTATAATCGGCATAGCCGGAACGTCCGTGCTGTCTCGCCCGATTGCCCCACGGATGGAGGATCGATCATGTTCAGGCTCCCACATCATCACGCCTGCCTGGCGATTGTCGCCCTATTGCTGGTGAATACGCCGGTTCTTGCCCTGTTTGAGTCAGAGAAGGGGAAGTTGACAGGTGCTGAAACGGGGGCTGAAACGGGGGCTGAAACGGGCGATGGGGCCAGCAACCCGAAAAGGGGGAACCCGCAGAAAGATGTGGAAAAAGGGGAGACGAAGCCAAAAATGACCGTTGAGCAGATTCGGCGGTTGCGGGCCATCCGCGATATCGTGCGAGCCAGACAATTGGCCGGCGGGTCGTTGCTCGATGGAACGTCCCTGGGCGGAGAAGACGACGCGAGCGAGTTTCAAGCCCTGCTCGATGATCTGGCCAAAGCCTCGCCGCCACCTCCCACGCTACACCTCAAGGCCCCCCCGGAGATTCCGAATCCGGCGGTTGCCTTGGCGATCACCTCACGCCTCAATGCCACTCCAGGCTCGCCCATTCAACGCCCCAATCCCGACCAGGCCTTGATCGACGCGTTGCGCGAGAGCTGCCGATTGCTGGACCAGAAGGCGAACCAACTCGAATCCTCGCAATCCTACATCGAGGCCGATCGACATCGCGAAACGGCTGCACAAGTGCGTCTGCTCGCACGATCGCTCGATCCGCCGCCCTGTGGCAGCCCGGCCTCGCAGCGTCTGGCCCGCCAGCCTCCCGCCCCCGCGTTGCCTCCCTCGCCGCCTGCATCGGTTCCGCCGAGGTATGTTCCGCAGCCTTCCCCCTATCGCGCGCCAGGGCCCTACTCAAGCCCACAAACGTCTCCCTATCTCCCCTACTCGGACGACGTGCCCTACTTGGCGCCGCCGACTCCGCCACGCCATTACATCATTCCCTATCCGCCACCCATCGCGCCGAATGACCAGGTCCCAAACACCAAGGCCCCAAATACCAAGGCCCCGATCGCACCGCGTCGTGAACCCCCCCCCGCGCCCGCACTTTCTCCTCGAGTCCGCGATCGTTGAAGGACGAACCGACCAAAAGCCAGTCGTGCAAAGTGAAACGCGGATATCGCAGTGACTAGAATTCCCTTCGCGGGGCAGATCGGTCAGAGGCCGGCGCCCATATTTCTGAGATAGTCCCTTGCCCGACATCCGACACCAATCTCTGCTGATCACTGGCGGGGCAGGCTTCATTGGCAGCCATTTCATTCGACGCTGGCTGGAGCGAAATTATGGTCCGGTGTGGAATTTCGACGCGCTGACCTACGCGGGCAATCAGGCCTCGTTGACGGACGTTGCCCAGAGGCAGGACTATCATTTTGTGCGAGGCGATATTGCGGACGCGGACGCGGTTCGCCAAGTCATCGAGTTGGCTCAGCCTGATGCGATCGTGCATTGTGCCGCGGAGTCGCACGTTGATCGCTCGATCGAGCAGCCAGGGCAATTCGTCGACACGAACATCTTGGGCGCGTATGTGTTGGTGGACGCCGCGCTCTCCTATTGGCGGACCTTGGACGCCGATCGGCGGGCCGAGTTTCGCTTTCTGAACGTGTCGACAGACGAGGTGTTTGGGTCGGCAGCTCCGGGCCAGTTGTTTGCGGAATCGGACCCGTTCGCGCCCAACTCGCCCTACGCGGCTTCCAAGGCTTCCGCCGCCCACTTGTGCCGAGCCTATTGGCGAACGTATGGCTTGCCATTGATTACGACGTACGGTTCGAACACCTACGGGCCGTATCAGTATCCTGAAAAACTGCTGCCAACCGCCATTTTGGCCGCCGCTGAGGGCAGACAGATCCCACTTTATGGCGATGGCTTACACGAACGAGACTGGCTGTTCGTCGCCGATCATTGCGCGGGTTTGGAAACGGTGCTGGCGAAAGGGTCGCCCGGAGTCTGTTACAATGTCGGCAGCTCCCAACCGATCGCCAACTGTCAGTTGCTGGACCGACTGTGCGAGCAACTCGACCTGCGGCAAGGGGCCGTGGCGGGCGAGAACGCCAAGCGAATCGAGACCGTGGCGGATCGCCCCGGCCACGATCGACGCTACGGGCTCGACTGTGATCGTATTCGCACCCTCGGTTGGACGCCTCAACGGTCGTTGGCCGAGGGGTTGCGGAAGACGATCATTTGGTACGAAGAGAACACGACCTGGCTGGCAAGTCTCACGAAGTCCGATTACCAAGGGCGTCGGGGGCTTGGGCGTCGGGATTCCAATTCGAGCAACCCGGACGTCAAGGGACGTTAAGCTCAAGGGACGTTATGCTCAAGCGACTTCGCATGAAACACCAACTCACCATTCGAGGGCTACTGGGACTGACGGCGTTCGCCTCCGTGTTCCTGGCTGCGCTGGTTGGCGCATTCGGCGCGGATGTGGAGCACGCGGTCAGCGATTTATCGATCATTGTCGCTGTCGCCACGGGTTGGTCTTTGGCTCAAGTCATTCTCTACTTCGTGATCGTCTCTCCGATCATCATCCTTTGGGTCGTCACGCAGCGGATCCGCAGTGTCGACTGAGCCGCGATGTCGGACCGTTGCGGTTGATTTGGTCCCGCTTTTTGCGCCACCCGTTTGCCAGCGCGGACAGGCTGCTCCTTTTTTCGCTCGAGACGACCTTTGGCGAACGCTTCTCGTTCGTCCTCGATCGTCATGACCGGCCCATTCGTCAAAACCGGTTTGTCAAACTGTGACCTACACTTTTGCACCGAAAGCTAGGCGAGGTCGGGTCGCGTTGACGACTTGTCCAGCGGCCATGTCTTTCTGAAACGGGTGACGGGGGAATTCAATCCAACCGAGTGGGTCTGGTTCGATGACGAGTCGCGTTCAACCATGGTACCGAAGCGGAGAGATCCGGCGCCTGCTTTGCGTTGTTGGCATAGCGGGCATGGTTCACTTCTTGCTGCTGCTCGCCGCTGTTCAGTTCATTCATTCTTTGACGTGGTTGATTCCAGTCTTGGGCGCCGTTGCCTGCATCGCGCTTTCCCTGCTGGTTTGGCGGGCCGGGTCATGTGGGCGAGATCAGGTGTTGGGTTCCTCGGCCGCTATCGACGCACTTCCCAATTCGGTTGTGGTTTGTGATAGTGACTTGCAGATCCAAGCCTGTAACGAGGGCGCTGAGCGAGCGACGGGGCGGTTAGAATCCGAGTTGATTGGTCAGCCGCTGGAAGTGCTGCTGCAGTCAGCTAACGATTTGGTCGTGTCGGCTACAAAGATGATGGCGCCTCATGGCAGTTTGCCGATGACCGGCATCGACGCCAACGGCGAGTCGATCGACTTGGACGTTACCTGGGCTTTGTATTCACAGGGTCTCGATCACCGCTATGTCATCGTGATGACTCCGCTCAGGGAACGCAGGCGCAGCCAGCGGATCTATCAGTCATTACTTGAGGGCACTGTGCTGATTGCGGGCGAGGACTTTTTCCCAAACCTCTGTCAGCGAATGCCGAAGCGTTTCAAACCTCAGTCGCGTTTGTCGGCGAGTTCTATAACGACGACTCAGATACGGTGAAGTTGGCGGCGCTTTGCTGCGACGGAAAGCTTCAAGACACGGCGGCTCCAACCGAAATGGACATCGCCTGGCGACCTCGCATTGGCGGCGGGTTCTTCTACCAGCCTTCAGGGATGCTGTCTCAATTCTCCGACAGCGAGTGGATCCGCCAACATCAGATCGAAAGTTGCCTCGCGGTGGCCGTCAAGGATCAGGGCGGTAAGACGATCGGAGTGATTGGGCTGATGCATGGTCAAGCGATGCCAGACCGATCCGACGACGCGATGATTCTCTCCGTCTTCTCGGCTCGAGTGGCGGTCGAACTGAACAATGCTCGCTGTTGCGCCGGATTAGAGACCGCACAAGCACTGGCAGAGAACGCGACGCGAACGAAGACCGCATTATTGACCAACTTGAGCCATGAGATTCGGACCTTAATGACGTCCATTCTGGGCTTCACCGACTACTTGGAGAATGCCAGCGGCGCGACACGCAACAATAGCCTGGCGATCGACGCGATACGGCGGAGCGGCAAACAACTGCTCTCCGTGATTGCCGACGCCGACAAGGCGTCCAATTCGAATATCGATGCGTTGAGCGAGCCCGTGGCGTGCGCGCCCCGGGACATCGCGGCCAAAGCGATCGCCGCCTTTCGAACGATTGCGGAAGAAGGAGGGGTTGCCTTAACTCAGTGCATCGACGAGACAGTTCCCGAGTCGATCGATACAAACCCGGATGAAATTCATCAGATTCTCGCGACGATGTTGGAGTTCGCCTTGGAACGAGGCAGCAAAGGGAACTCGTCATCTGCTTTGTCGTCGGCCGACTCGCCGCGAATCCAATTGCAAGTGAAAGTAGAGCATGGCGGCGTCGAGTTCGCCTTGTCTGATTCGGGAGAGTCGCTCGACGCGGCTCAGCTTAAGGCGTTATTCGACCCGCCAGGGGAATCGTCTGTCGAGGCGGGAGTGTGGACGGACTTGTCCCAAAGCCAACCCGCCGCGCGGCGGATCGGCGGAACATTATGTGCCGAGACAACCCCTGAGGGCGGCGCCACGTTGACACTCCATCTGCCGCTTCCGGAGAGTCAGCAAGAACTCAAGCCGCCGCAGGAGAGCCGACCAGCGTCGTTCTTGTCTGCGTGCCGAGTCCTCGTCGTTGAGGACGGGCCCGACAACATGCAGTTGTTGTGTTTTCTCTTGCTCGACGAAGGCGCGGAAGTCGATCGCGCTGAAAACGGTCAGATAGGATCCTCAATGGCGATCGAGGCCGCACAGGCGGGGAGGCCCTACGATGTCATCCTGATGGACATGCAGATGCCTGTGATGGATGGATATGCGGCTACGCGGCTGCTTCGCAGTCAAGACTATGAACATGCGATCATTGCCGTGACAGCGGACTCCATGTCGGGGGATCGCGAAAGGAGTCTGCTGGCCGGGTGCGACGACTACATCAGCAAACCTATCGACCACGATCTCCTGATGGACACGATCCACTGCACATTGAAACCTAAAGCGGCCAGCCCGCAAACCTGAGTTCTGCGACGTCGAGTTGTCCAGTGCGGTTCGGCTGAGACGGGGCGACACGCGAGGGCGATGACGGGGTAAGTTGCTATGAAGTGGATTGCGTTTTTCGGGATGGCCGTGGTCGGCGCGCCTCTTATGTTTTGCCTCGCGCAAATCAGTCCGCGATCCCGTCGCATTCTTTTCGCAATTCTCGTGTTCACGACCTGCATAAAGCTCAGTGTCAATTTCGTTTCTTCCGAGTGGTATCGCGGACCCGATCGAGGCTTTGAAGTCACGGTCACCGATCTGATCGCCCTTGCGCTAGGCGTCTCGTTGCTTGCCCGACGTTCGCGGCAGGTCAAGTGGCTGCCCCCAACGACGATTCCAATGATGGCGTTCTTTGCCATGGCCATGGTTTCCACAGCCGGTTTCGCGATTCCTCTGCTCGGTTGGTTCTCGTTATTCAAGTTGGCTAAGGCCTATTGGCTGTATTGGGTCGTCTACAACACGTTTGTGCTCGAACCCCCAGAGGCCGAACTCTGGTATGGCCTGATGGGGATCGCCTATTACGAAACGTATCTTTGCCTCAAGCAAAAGTACGTCTACGGTTTGTATCGAGTCTACGGATCCTTCGATCACTCCAACAGCATCCCCATCTATCTGATCATGTTCACCCCGTTGCTTCTTGCTTGGATCTTCAACGGCAAGCATCTCAATCGCTTCAAGAGCGTGATTACGCTCGGCGCCCTGGGCGGCTGCTGCGTGGCGATTTTGACCACTCAGTCGCGAGCCGGTTTGGTTCTAACGGGCGCCGCCCTGGGCGTCACTTTGCTGAGAATCGTGCCGCATCGACTGAATGGGCGGAAGGCGGGAATCGCGGCGTTGTTCATTGTGCTTACCGTCTTAGGTTTGGTGAAAGCCGCACCGACGATCATCCAACGGTTCAAGGAGGCGCCGGAGCAGAGTGAATTGGCCCGGGAAGAATTCAATGAAGCCGCCAAGGCGATGCAAGTCGATCATCTATTCGGCGTGGGGTACAACTTGTTCTCCCACGCGATGACGA
Source organism: uncultured Pirellulaceae bacterium (assembly GCA_964635375.1). Lineage (GTDB taxonomy): Bacteria > Planctomycetota > Planctomycetia > Pirellulales > Pirellulaceae > CAZMNY01. The sequence goes on from CAZWOU010000006.1 coordinate 8,032, forward strand.
ACGAGTCCAAGTACAAGCAGTTCGCCGAAGTCATGGGCAACGAAGAACACGCTGGTGTTTGCCATCACATCTACCACTTGACTGCCGCGGAAACAGGCACCGTTGGGCTTGTGATGTTCCTCTGGGTCATGGCCGCAATTCAGTTTCGACTTTTTTATCGAATCTGGGGGCAACCAGATTTCGCCCACTGCGTTGTCGTTAGCGTGTTCATCGGGCTTGGCGTCGTACACGTCATCGGTCTTCTCGAATGGTGCTTTCGGCTCACGCCCCAAACGAACATGTTCATGATCGTCGCCGCCATGGGGCAGGCCTATTGCCACCATATTGCCGTGGTGAAGAAGGCTGCCAAGCAGGCCAAGAAAGAGGCTCGCGCTTTGCGCCGCCAAACCCAAGCCGAGTGGCCGGGCGGCGCCTCATCGCCGGCTATGTAGGCCGGCAATTCATTCGACTAGCGGATTCGGACAAAGCGGACCTGCCCGAAATGTTCCGAGGCGGGCATGGTGAACGTGTTGACGTCGGCTCGGCTAATCACGACCTCTTCGACAGGTTGTCTCTCTTGCTTGATTTGCAAGGTGACCTGTCGACCTTGGACCTGGGTCACCGTCCAGACCGCCATCGCGTTTCTGGCGGCGGGCCCTTTGGGTGTTGGCACAGAGACTGACATGGCAACTTGATTTCCCGATTGAAAACTAAACTGCATCCTGGCGGCTCGGATCCCGTCAACGTGGGCGTCTGTGATGGCTTTGGTTCGATTGATCGAGTTCTGGTCAATCTCGACGGATCCATCCCAGCTGCCCAGGAGCCATTGGCCGGCGGCATGCATTTCTGGCGTTGCTTTGGGCGCAACCGTTATGCTCGCAGCGGGCGGCTTACTGTTCCCACACCCAGAAAGCGATGCCGTCAAAGCTACCACGGCCAAGGTGTGAAGAGTCGTGTTTCTGGTCTTGCGCATAGTGGTCGCCTCGTGCTGTTGCCAAACTCGCGTGGAACAATACCAATCGGTCTGACAGGCGTCTACAGCAGTTGTCGCCGAGATTGGTCGCCGTCTCGCCTAGAGCGGCTAGCGGAATCGAGCCCATGTTGGTGATTTTCGGCAACTTCTTGCGGACACGCGGAAAACGCCTCGACCCGAAGCCGACCTGGGACCTAGCCTTGGGAACGCGCGTCTGCCGTTTCTTGATTATGGCGATTTTGAGGGCCGGCGATGACTCCTATGCTGTCAACGGACGAGGCGGTCCAAGGGTCCGCGACGGCAGGAGATCCGTTCGGCGATTCGGTTCTGAAAGCGGGCCGGATCCCCAACCTGGACGGTCTGCGAGCCGCCTCGATCTTTCTCGTCTTGTTCCATCATTGCCCCAACCTAGACTGGCTCGGCACACTGCACGCAAATGGCCGATACGGCGTAGCTCTTTTCTTTGTTATCAGCGGGTTCCTGATCACAACGCTGTTTCTGCGGGAGCAACGTCGTTTTGGTCGAGTTGATATGTGGCGATTCTACGGTCGGCGGTGCCTGCGGCTGTTCCCCCTCTACTATGCCGTGCTAGGCGTCTACGCCGTGCTCGTACTCGGGCTCGGTTTCTTCACTCAGGCGAATCAGTCGCTGTTTGTCGAAAAGCTCCCGGCCTACTTGCTGTATTACTCAAATCTGGTTCCCCGGGCCACGGAAGGACCATTCTTCTTCGCCTGGTCATTGGCCGTTGAAGAGCAGTTCTACTTGGTCTTTGGCCTGATGGTCGTGCTCTTCTCGAAGCGATCGATCGTGTGGCTGTTCGTCGCCGCCTTGGCCGTCAAAATGATTGCCTTCCAAACGCCATCTGCCGCGGTCGAAAACGAATTGCTTTGGAAGATTGGGTTCTCGTATCGTGAACCTATCCTGTGGGGAGTGCTCTTGGCGTACTTCGTCTCGACTCGCGCTGGTTTCCAGTTCTTCCACCAGACGTTTTGCCGCACCTGGGTGACGTTGGCTTTGGCCGCATACTGTCTCGGGCATATGACGTTGCTCTTGGAGCCTAACCACAGCGCTTGGTCGGCCCAAATCTGGTACGTTGTCGCGACGCTGCTTGTCGGGTCTTGCGCGCTGAGTCGGCCTTTCCGACTGATGGAGTCGCGGCCGATTGTTCACTTTGGCGTAATCAGTTACGGCATGTATCTGATGCACATGCTTGTGATCAACGCCTTGTCCAAGTTCACCGCGGACCCCATCTTGATCTTCTTGTTGGCTATCTTGGGGACCACGGCGCTGGCGTCGTTGTCATACCATTTCTTCGAGAAGCCAATTCTGCGATTGAAAGACCGGCTGCAGCCGAACTCGGCGTCGAACCGAGCGAAGTTGGCCGCCATCCCTGCGGCGGGCTCACAAGCATCGTCGTAGCCAATCGCGATCGCAGCTAGCCCAGCAGCGCGCCGGCGTAGCCGACGACTCGGGATTCGTCGCCGGAAGCGTCCGCGCTGGTTGCGTAGCCGAGACGTTTGATGGCGGAGAGTTGGTCCAGTTTCTTGAGGGTCTCCATGACTACGATGGCTGGCAGCAGACCGCACATCGAGATGTTGTGATCGCGGCATGTGGAGAACAACTTCTCCGTGTCCATGGTCTCCATTGCGTCGAGGGCCAGCGCGTCGAGTCGACGGTTCTCCTTGTCCTCGCCATAGTGGTTCATATCGCTCGAGATGACCAGTAGCGGAGTCTCATCCAGGTTGCGGATCGCCTCAGCAAGTCCCGCTGCGAACTCACGAGCCTGTTCGAGCGTGGCGGCGCCCATCACGATGCCGATTACCCTGGCGTCGGGCGCCAGCGCATGGATCAGCGGCAGTTCGACTTCGATAGCGTGTTCGCGGGCGTGGGCGGCGGCATCCAGTTGCAGTCCCGGAATCGACTCCGCCAGTTGCCGAGCCAAGTTTGGATCGGATGGGACGGCGCCGCCGGGGATCAGCCACTTTCCATGCGGCGCGACGGCCCAGTTGACGCCGTTCCTCGTGTGCTTGGGTCCAATCACGATCACGAGGTTGGGGATCTCGACCGCCGAGAGTGTTTCACCAGCAATTCCGCCCGAATAGACCAGGCCGGCGTGCGGGACCATGACGGCCGGATGACTGGACTTGGCCGCATCTTGCGAGACTAATCGCGATACAACTCGGTTCATTTCGGCAGAGTTGTCCGGGTAGAACGTTCCGGCAACAGCGGCTGGTCGGTCGTCGGGTCCCGCAAACGGTTTCGGCACATTGGTGAACTCAGCTCGCTCTCCGGTCGTTTCGCAGTGGAAGCTGTGGATCGAGGCGATCTCCGAGTTGCCGCAGTTCAAATCGGCTTCCAGCGACTGCAGCAACGACTGGGCAGTCTGGCTTGGGTCAAACACCCACTTCATCGCGTCGCCGGAGGAAACAACCAGGCAACGCGTCGCCGGATCAAATCCTCGCAGGTCAGGCATGCTGGCGGTTCCGTGCATTGCCGAGTCGGTGAGGATGGCGACTTGCACATTGGGCTGCGCCGTGGCGAGGCTTCGTAGCGCGAGTCCTCGCGCCGCTTGCTCGCAGTACTGGTTCAGGCTGGCTTGCAGCGGCACGCTCTTTCTCATCCCCAGGTTGCCGACTTGGATCGGTTCGTCCAGTCCCTCGGCTCCGACGGTGAGCACGACGCCTAGCACATCGCCGTCGGCTGCTCCCGTCGCATAGTAGTTGGGCGTCCCACCAGCTAGATTCGCGGCAATATTGGCCCGACAATGTTCGGCGAGTTTTTCGATTTGGCCCGAGTCGAAGCGGCGGGGGGCTTCGCGGTCTCTGTCGCCAAGTTGTGAGTTGTCCAATAGACCGGGGATGGAATGCCCTTGAAAACGCAGAATGTGAGTTTCATTGTCGAGCCAAGCGGTGTTGGGGAGTCCAGCCTTGCGACAGACCTGTCGCAGAAAGTCCTCGGCCGAATAGCCGTATTCCGTCGCCACGCTGGGGAGCAGCAACCCTCCCTTTTCGCCTCGGCGAATCTGCAGGCCATGTTTGCCGATCTCGACTTCTTTGGCTCGCGCCTCCCCTTGGGCCTGAATGGGTTCAAATGCATACAGCAGCGTGACATCGAGATCCAAATGGGCAAGCTCGGTGGGCGATATCGTTGGCAGGCGATGGTCCTCCAAGGCAGTGCGCTGAGCGGCGTTGGCAAGCGCTTTGCCGAGCGGCATGGGAACGCCCAAGCTGCCGCAGCAGGCGCGCAACCGCCCTTGTCGCTTGAGCGTCACGAATGCGCCCATCACGGGATTCTCATTCGCCCCGCCGAGAGTCGGGTCGGCTAGTTTGGCGGCGCGATGATTGACGCAGGAGACGATATGCTCGCTCGCGGCTAGGTGAATTGCCGATTCTTGGCTGTTCGTCAAATCGGGCAGCACGGGGACGTTTGACGAAGCGCTGGAAGACGACATTTCTTGCTCACAATTCTGATTCAAGGGCTTGGAGACTTGGTCTACGTTCGCGGGTTTCTCGCGGCTGGTCTTGGCCGTCGTGAACTGGGCGATTTGAATCGGCAGTCGTTGGCGGCCCCAATTGCCAGGCTGCTTCGCGAATCTTCCCGCGATCGTTGCCTGGCAGTGACCGCAACGGGAGCCATCAAGGTGGTATTGCCCCAGTTCGTACCAATTCCGTTCGATGAGCAGCTCGCTGCAACTCGGACAATGGGTGCTTTGATGTTGCACGTCATCGACGTTGCCAACATAAGCGAATTTGAGACCCTGTTGTCCCGCGATTTTCTTGGCGTTCAACAGTGTTTGATGAGGCGTTCGGTCTCGATCCGCCATGCGAAAGTCGGGGTGGAATGCGCTAAAGTGAATTGGCGTATCGTCACCGATTCGGTCCAACACCCAATCGCATAATCTGCGCAATTCATCATCCGAGTCGTTGGCTTTCGGGATGATCAGGTTTGTGATCTCAAACCAGACATCACTCTCTTTCTTCAGCCACTCAAGTGTTTCCAAAACCGGTTTGAGATGGCCGCCCGTCAATTCGTAGTAGAACTCTTCCTGGAACGCTTTGAGATCGACGTTGGCGGCGTCCATCACATGAAAGAACGGCGCTCGCGCTTTCGGACTAATGTATCCGGCGGTGACGGCCACCGTCTTGATCCCAAGATCGTGACAGGCCTTGGCCGTGTCGATCGCGTACTCGGCCCAGATGACCGGATCGTTGTAGGTAAAGGCGACACTGTGACAATCGTGCTGGGCAGCCGCGGCAGCGATCATTTCCGGCGTAGCGATTTCACTCAGCCGCTCGACTTGGCGAGACTTGGAGATATCCCAGTTTTGACAGAAACGGCAGCCCAAGTTGCAGCCGGCCGTGCCGAAGGATAGCACGCTGGTCCCCGGCAAGAAGTGATTCAGCGGTTTCTTCTCGATCGGATCGATGCAAAAACCGGTGCTCTTTCCATACGTCGTGAGCACCAACTCACCGTCCACGTTCTGCCTGACAAAACAGAAACCGCGGTCCCCTGTTTTCAACCGGCAGGCCCGAGGGCAGAGCTCGCAGAGAATGCGGCCATCGTCGTCATCGCGCCACCAGCCGCCGGCAAAATCGCCGTTGGGACGGACTGTGGTCTCGGGCGGCAGGTCGATTACGCGCCGTGTCATGGATGACCTGGGCAATATCCTGGGCTTCGAATCCTGGGCTTCAATTCACTTCTGGGCAAACTCGTCGTCGAAGGACCGTTATCCTTGCTGGGGATCCTCAGGCGGTTGTTCGGGAGGATCGCTCGGAGGTTGTTGCTGCTGCTGTTGCTGCACGCGCTGGGCGAACTGTTGATAGGTCGCATTGAGCGATTCGATCATCCTTGGCACCTGGGGCGCCGAGACGAAGACTCGCGAGGAAACGGCCGAGTTGGGAAACAGATTCGTGAGAAAATCGAGCTTAAATTCTGACGCGGTGTGCCCGATCATGAGGCCGTTTGCGTAGGCGCCGGGCAGCACATCGTCTGCGATCTTCAGTTCGTCGTAGATTTCTTGAACGGTCGGTCGCTTCGCCCCTGGCGGGGGTTTTGGCAAATCGGGCGGCAGGCCAAAACGCTGGCCGTAGGCGTCTAGGTTCTTGCGAAGGGCTTCGATCAGCTGTGGCATGACGGCGTGTGGGACGACGACTCGAGCAGCGACGCTCGCTGGCGGACCGACATTCTGCACGAAATCGATCACGAACTCATTGGCGCCCGTCATCAAGATGATACCGGTCGAGAATACGCCTCGACTTATGCCCTCGGGTACGCGAGCGGTTACGTGGTGAGCTCGAACTTGTTCGCTCGAATTCGGGTTCTGATCGGGATCCTGCTCAGTCATTTCCTGCTCCGCATTCGTCGCCATCGAGTTCATTCTATCGAACAGTCCGTCAGATCTCACGATCGCTATACGATTCGCGGCTCCAACAAGGCGTCTAATCGCTATCGGCTGCCAAGACTCGCTAACGTGACTCAGCGGTTGCCTGTCGTCATCTTCGTTAGGATCAAATCAGAGCGTCCCCCGGCTCGTCCCAGATCGGCTCGCTCATGGCTTGAGGACGATCTTTCCGGCCAAGTTGCCTGCTTTCTGCAGCGTGTTGTCCTCCTGGATTTGATGGGCCTTTGCGGCGTCCGACAGCGGCATGACTTGACCGATTTGCGCCTTGAGCCGTCCGTCTTGCAACCAAGTGTTGATGTCGCTCGCTGAGGCTCGCAATTCATCGGGCGTCGCCTTGAACATCACAAACCCGTGCAACGAGCACTGTTTGACGTAGAACGGGCCAACCGGAAACTCAGGTCGCGCTTCTCGTCCCGCCATCAGCACAATGTGGCCTCGATCCGCCATGTAGGAAACGATCGCGTCGAAGTCGGGCTCGCGCTGCGTCTCCCAGAAAATGTTGACTCCCGCGGGAGCGAAATCGGCGAGGGCCTGAGCGACGTCTTGCGTCTTGTAGTTCACGGCCGCGTCGGCGCCGAGTTCAAGACATTGTTGAACTTTGTCGTCGCTGCCCGCAGTAGCAAGAACTCGAGCCCCTACCGCTTTCGCCATTTGAATGACCATCGAACCGACCCCTCCCGCTCCGCCTTGGACGGTCACCAGGTCGCCGGCGCCCAGTCTCGCTTCGCGAAAAAGCCCCAGGTGGGCGGTGACTCCGACCAGTGCGCAAGCGGCCAACTCTTCGTCGGATGTATTCGCCGGCGAATGGTAGAGCCACGATTCGTCGATGGCCGAGAACTCGGCGAATGTGCCCTGCCGCCCGACGAGCCCTTGATTGGTCGCCCAGGCTCGGTCTCCAATCTTGAAGCGAGTGACATCGGGGCCGACTGCCTCAACAACGCCCGCCACATCGGCGCCGACAATGAAAGGCATTGGCAACTCCCAGTAATTGGCGCCGTTGCGGATGTATGTGTCGACCGGGTTCACGGCGACCGCGCCGGCTCGCAACAACACCTGAGCGCCCTCAATTTCCGGCAGGGGAAGATCGCCATATTGGATGACGCTCGGAGGTCCGGTTTCTTCAATGTAGGCAGCCTTCATCGACATGTCTTTGTACCTGAAGTCTTGTAGTCGGTCGCTCACACCAACGATCGTAGAGCAACTCGCGACTGCTGTGAACTGTTTCTCTTCCCAGCGTGTTTTCGTCCCGCGACAAACCAGCTCAACCAAAGGCCAAAGCCGCGCCACCCCATCGGCGGCTTTGATCGTGAGCAAGCTCGTGATCAATCTTTGGCTCGGCGGACAAAATCGAAGCTACCCTTTTGCCGCCGATTCTTCAATCACCGGCCCAGTTTCGCACGGCCTCGAGGACTTCTTCCATGGCTGCCGCCGCGGTTGCCGATTGCGCTTCAAATCTCCGCCCGCCCTCAACTCGATCAACATGGCAAATGAACCGAAATACAGCCTTCGGGTTCTCATACTGTTCAAGCAGCATATAGGTTGCTCCAAGCTGATGAAGCTGTCTCTGTATGTCCTGGCTCCTGGCCGACGTGGCGGTCACTGTCTTGGCCGGAGCTGCCTTGGCCGTACCTCGCGAGTTGGCTGGCGAAGCGAGTTGGTTGATTCCAGGAGGCGAAAGATCCGCCGCGACGTCGTTGCTCGTAATCGCAGCGAACCAGTCGCCAACGAGTGGAATCGCGAAGATCGGCGGGGCGATCAGAAAGAAAGCCACCAGGGCCAAACGGACTCGCGTCCATCGACCGAGAGCCGTCTCCTCAGCGGAGGTTGGGGCGAGCGGAGTCTGTAGGGGCATAGGCGTTACTTCCTGGCCTGTCTAACGGCAGCTGCAACATGTTCCGCCGCTTGCTCGACTTCGCTTAGCGAGTTCATGAAGCTCGAACTGAATCGCAACGCGCTTCCCACCAGTGATCGGTCAAGGTTCATTGCAAGCAGCGTTGGAGAGGGGTCGCTCGATCCGCTCGCGCAGGCGGAACCCGTCGAACAAGCGACTCCAGCCATGTCCAAGGCCATGAGCAGTGCTTGTCGGTTGGCGCCCGGAAAGGCGATGCACGACGTATGGGGCAACCGCTGCGACTCGCCGCCAATCACGATGGCGTCGTGAAGTTGTTCTGCGATGAGAGCTTCGAATCGCCTTTGCGTGGCCTTCATCGCCGCTTGTCGACTCTCGAAATGGACCATCGCGTCGTTGATCGCGCGCCCCAAACCGACAGCCAGGGCAATCGATTCCGTGCCGGGGCGAAGACCCATCTGCTGGAAACCGCCGTGCAGAATCGGTTCGATCTCTACGTCGGGCTTGATTAGCAAACCGCCCACGCCGCGGGGTCCGTGCAGCTTGTGGGCGTTAAATGTCATCGCCGAAACTCGCGACTCGGTGAAGTGCAGAGGAATCTTGCCGACTGCCTGCACCGCGTCGGTGTGCAGTGGAACGCCGGCCTCCTCACAGACTGCCGCAATCGCGGAAATCGGCTGAATGACGCCCGTTTCGTTGTTCGCCCAGATTACGCTGACCACTGCGGTCGGCTCCTTCAGCAAGGCGGGCAAGCGGTCATAGCAGGTGACGCCGGCCGAATTGGCTGGCAGACGCACCACGCGACGCCCGCGTGATTCCAGCCATTTCGCAGTCGTCTCAATGCTCGGATGCTCCAAACTGGAGATGATGATCTGCCCCTTCCTGGCCGCCGCCAACCCCGCCAAGGCGAGATTGTTCGACTCTGTCCCGCCACTGGTCAAGAGCAGCCGGTCGGACCCCATCCCGGACGTTTCTCCGCCAATCCATCGAGTCAGCTCGTCTCGACAGGCTTCCAAGCGCCGACGAGCCGCTCGACCCCTCGCGTGGGCGCTCGCCGTGTTGGCCAGGCCGTCGAGGTGGCACTGATGTATCGCTTCCGCCACCTCTTTCGACATCATCGTCGTTGCGTTGTTGTCTAAGTAGATCGACGGCATAGCAGGAAGTCCGGGGGGTGAAACAGGTTTGCGGCAAGGTGGTCGCGGCTGCGAGCTCACTGGCTCGGTGGGCAATCGTGTAGACAATTTGAGCTTTTTTGCGTCAAGAAATCTAACCCTGATCATCCGTTTCTTGGTCTCAGGGGCGTCGCTTGGGCAAACTAGAATTCGCCCGCCACGGCTTTCTTCAAGGGAGTTGACGAACAAACGAGCTCAGGCCAAAGTGCGGAAACGCGGCGGAAATGAAATGAAGTCGCTTCGTGTTTTTGCGTCTCGGCGCTCTCTCCATTCTTTCGATGGCAAGCAATGAAACGAATTCTCATCCAACCGTTTGGGCTGTTTCTGCCCTTGCGTCTCTCGTCGATTCCGGGCTACTCTGGCAGTCTTGTTTGCAGGATTGCCTTGGGATTTTGTCTTGGTTCTGTTCAGCACGCTCTTGAAGAATCGCAATATGTGGCGCCAAAGATCCACGACGGTTCGCTGTTCAGGGACGCGGCGTCCGCCTGCCGCAATCCGACAGCCGAGCGGGTTGGCGTTCGGATGGTGGTGGGGATTTCGAGCCGCGGCGCCCGTCGAGGACGGCCAGTTGGCCGGCAGCGGCAAACTCCAGCGACTCGAGGCGGTGTTGTTTGTTTCCCGCGAGCCATTGCCGAGCCGAAAACTGAGCCAGCTGGCCAACTTGGCGGATGGCACGGAAGCACGTACACTGGTTCGCCGGCTCAACGAAAAATATGACGAGGCTGGCCGATCGTTTCGCGTCGAGGAAGTCGCCGGCGGATACCAGTTCATGACGCGGAAGAATCTGGCGTCATGGATCCGGCGCCTGCAACACGCACCAGCTGAGATTCGACTTTCGGCGCCAGGCATGGAAACCCTCGCCGTAATCGCCTACCGACAACCTGTGATGCGAGCCGATATTGAAGCGGTTCGCGGTGTGAATTGTGGAGAAATACTGCGACAATTGCTCGACCGTGACCTGATACGGATTAGCGGCCGAAGCGACGATTTGGGTCGCCCCTATATCTACTCGACTACTAAAAACTTCCTACGACTCATTGGCCTCAAGAGCACCGAACTGCTGCCGAGGATCGAGCAACTGCGAGTTCGGTCGCACGATCCAAAACAGAATAGCGACATCATGAAATCGAGCGACGATCGTCTGCAGGAGGATTCTGACGTGAGTGTTTCCACCGTGCCCCCCAGTGATACTTCCAGCGCCCCTGAGGATGAACTTCCAGGAGGCGTCGACGGGCTCAAGCAGGCTCTGGAAGACGACGACTACGAAGACGATGATGAGCTCGACGATGATGAGCTCGATGACGATGATGAACTCGGCGACGACGATGAGCTCGACGACGACGATGAGCTCGACGACGATGACGAGCTAGATGATGATGACGAGCTAGATGATGATGACGAGCTAGATGATGATGACGAGCTGGGCGATGATGAGCTCGAAGATGATTATGAAGACGACGATGATGAGTCCGAGGACGAAGATGACGACGATGAGGGGATAGAGAACGACGGTTGGGAGGAAGTCGACGACGAAGAAGACGACGACGAAGATGACGACGACGGCGAAGACTGGGAGTCCGAACTCGAGGACGAGGAAGAGTACGACGAATTCGGCAGCGACGGGGACGACGACGACGACGGGGACGACGACGGGGACGATGACGGGGACGACGACGGAGAGGACGACGGAGAGGACGACGGAGAGGACGA